>JBEARP010000303.1:0-10189 GCA_041163105.1 Pseudomonadota bacterium | reverse complement strand
ACGCGGGTCTGGTTGCCCACCACCTCGTCACGGTCCTTGATGGCGCCGATGCGGCGGATGTCGAGGCGGACGGAGGCATAGAACTTCAGCGCATTGCCGCCGGTGGTGGTTTCGGGCGAGCCGAACATCACGCCGATCTTCATGCGGATCTGGTTGATGAAGATGACCATGCAGTTGGTCTTGGAAATGGAGCCCGTGAGCTTGCGCAGCGCCTGGCTCATCAGGCGGGCCTGCAGGCCCGGCAGCTGGTCGCCCATCTCGCCCTCAAGTTCGGCGCGCGGGGTGAGTGCGGCGACCGAGTCGATCACCAACACCTCGACGGCGCCGGAGCGGACCAGCGTGTCGGCGATCTCGAGGCCCTGCTCACCCGTGTCGGGCTGCGAGATCAGCAGGTCATCAACCTTGACGCCAAGCTTCCGGGCATAGACCGGGTCGAGCGCGTGTTCGGCGTCGACGAAGGCGCAGATGCCGCCGCGCTTCTGGGCTTCGGCGATGGTCTGCAGCGCCAGCGTGGTTTTGCCGGAGGACTCAGGGCCGTAGATCTCGATCACCCGGCCCCGCGGCAAGCCGCCGATGCCGAGCGCGATGTCGAGACCCAGCGAGCCCGTGGAGATCGACTCGATTTCGAGCGCCGAGTTGGCGCCCAGCTTCATGATGGAGCCCTTGCCGAATGCCCGTTCGATCTGGCTCAGGGCCGCATCGAGTGCCTTGCTCTTGTCCATGGAATTATCAATGACCCGCAGATTCGACGACTGTGCCATTCGGTTTACTCCTTCATGTTCAGTGGGTCCACCGGAGGCCGTTTCAGCGCCGCCGCGTTACCGTTGTTCGAATTATGTTCTATTTCCGTTCGGCACGCAAGTGGAAAAAATACACCGCCAACACATTGATATTGCTGTTAACCATTCAGACGAAAGCAGAACATACCGGAACAACACACCGTGTACGGATGATTGCAGAAACTGGGTGAGACATTCGCGTTTTGCGCGAATCAGCGCGAGGCCTGGAGCACCCCTTCGAGGGCCGCCGCGACACCGAACAGGTCGCGGTCGCGGCCCCAGGGCGCCATGGCCATCAGCCCGCAGGGCGCCTCGCCCCTGCGCTCCATGGGCAGCGAAATGGCACAGCCGTCGAGGAAGTTGCCCACATAGGTGTTGCGCAGGCTCATGGCGTTGAAGCGGATGTAGTCCTTGTCCTCGGCGAGGTCGGCGATCGCTGGCGCGGTGTTGAGGGTGGTGGGCAGCAGCACCGCGTCGAAGCCGGTGAAGCGCTGGGCAAAGAGCGCGACCATCTCGCGCCGCCGGGCCACGTAGCCGAGGTAGTCGGCCGCCGTGATCGGTTCGGCCGCCTCGATGCGGAAGCGGACGCGCGGGTCATAGTCGTCGCCGCGCGCGGCCATGCGGGCGCGGTGGTTGAAGAGAGCTTCCGCCGCCACGATGCCGCCCCTGGCATTGATGGCGGGAATCTCCCGAAGCTCAGGGAATGCGATGTCGGTGAGCGTGGCTCCCGCCGCGGTGAGCGCCTGCAGCGCCCGCGCGAAATCGCCCTCGACCTGCGGGGCAAGCCCATCCAGCACGAAGTCCTTCAGCACGGCGAGGCGCAGGCCCCTGGCTTGCCGCTCCGGCACAACGCCGTCCCAATCTCCCGCCATCGCTGCATCCGCCGAAGCACAGCAGGC
This sequence comes from Pseudomonadota bacterium, assembly GCA_041163105.1. Classification (GTDB taxonomy): domain Bacteria; phylum Pseudomonadota; class Alphaproteobacteria; order Rhizobiales; family Aestuariivirgaceae; genus Aestuariivirga. The sequence continues at coordinate 8,511 of JBEARP010000303.1, read as the reverse complement.
CACCGTGTTGGCCAGGGGTCCGATGGTGTCGAAGCTCGAAGACAGCGGATTGCAGCCAGTGAGCGGCACCCGGCCGTGGCTGGACTTGTAGCCGACGATGCCGCAGTAGGAGGCGGGCACGCGGCACGATCCGCCGGTGTCGGTGCCGATGCCGAGCGCCACCATGCCGTCAGCCACAGAGACTGCCGCACCAGACGATGAGCCGCCGGGGATGCGCCCTGTCGCGCGGTCAAAGGGCGAGCGCGGCGTGCCGTAATGTGGGTTGAGGCCAACGCCGGAATAGGCGAACTCGGTCATGTTGGTGCGCCCGATGACGATGAGCCCCTTGTGCTTCAGCCGCGCGATGGCGGTGGCGTCGGCCGTGGCGGGAGGGTCATTCTTCAGCACCTTCGAGCCCGCGGTCGTCACCTCGCCAGCGAGGTCGAAGATATCCTTCGAAGAGAAGGGAATTCCGGCAAGTGCCGAGACCTGGCGGCCGCGCTTCCTCTGCAGGTCCACAAGGTCGGCCGCGGCGCGCGCACCCTCTGCATCCACCGCGATGAAGGTGCGCGCCCCCTCGCCCGCCGGATCGGCGATCTGCGACAGCGCGCGCTCGACGAGATCACGGGAAGTGGTTTTGCGTTCGGCCAGTTGGCGGGAGAGTTCGGCGAGGGTTTGCATCGGTGAATCCTGAGGTCTTGCAACAGGGCTTAAGATGATTCAAAGGGACGCGCATCTGAAATTCAGCGGGGACGGAATGGGCTACGACATCGTGTTTCTCGACATGGACGGCATCCGCACCGCCGTCGAGTGGGCGAGGCGCGAAGGCTGGAACCCGGGCCTCAGGGATGCCGAGGCCTTCGCGGCGCAGGACCCGGAAGGCTTCCTCGGGTTGAAGGTCGACGGCGAGTTGGCGGCCACCATCTCGCTGGTCAGTTACGGCCCGTCCTTCGGTTTTCTCGGCTTCTACATCTGCCGGCCCGATCTGCGCGGCAAGGGCCTGGGCCTTGCACTGTGGAACGCCGCGCTGGCGCTGAAACCGGCGCGCACCATCGGCCTCGACGGGGTGACGGCGCAGCAGGACAGTTACCGCAAGACGGGCTTCGTTCTGGCGCATGCAAACTTCCGCCACGGCGGGCTGAAACCCGATGGCTATGCGCAGAGCGACCGCAGGCTGAGCGCGCTCTCCGCCGCCGACGCTGCGGCCGTCGACCGCTTCGAGCAGCGGCACAGGCTGTTTCCCGCATCGCGACAGCAGTTCCTTGCCGAATGGCTGCGCCACGACGCTCTCGCCCTGATGCGTGATGGCAAGATCGTTGGCTATGGCGTGGTGCGCCCGGTGCATGAGGGCTGGAAGTTGGGTCCGCTCTTCGCACAGGACGTGGGCGATGCGGAAACCATCCTGCGCGGATTGCTCACACATGTGCCGGGCGGCATGATCTTCCTCGACACGCCGGGCACCAATCGCGCGGCGGTGGACCTGGCCCTTTCGCTGCGGCTGCAGCCCATCTTCGAAACGGCACGCATGTACCGCGGGCCTGCGCCGGAGATCGATACGGCGAAGGTGTTCGGGATCACCAGCTTCGAGCTGGGGTAGTTATCCCGCCCCTCATCATCGCCGGGCTCGATGAGCATTCTGTGGCTGAGGGAGACGGGCATTACCCCTCCTCCATCGCCTCCTTCACCTTCTCCACCAGCTGCTTCAGCGAGAAGGGCTTGGGCATGAAGCTGTAGCCGCTGTGGCCCTCGAGGTCCTGCTCGAACTGCTCGCCGGGATAGCCCGAGACGAACACGAACTTGGTCTCGTTGCCGCGCTTCCTCAGTTCACGGAGCAAGGTGGGGCCGTCCATCTCCGGCATCACGACGTCGGAGATGATCAGGTCGAAGCCCTTGTCGTCCATGTCGATCTTCTCGATGGCGCTCTCGCCGGAATCGGCCTCGACCACGGTGTAGCCGCGCGAGGTGAGTGCGCGCAGCGCAAAGGCGCGCACCGCGTCCTCGTCCTCCACCAGCAGGATGCGCTCCTTGCCTGTGTAGTCGCGCTTGGGCGCCTCCGCCGGCTTCTCCTCGACAACCGTCGCTTCGGTCTTCTGCGGATAGTAGCGTGGCAGGTAGATCTTGAAGGTCGTTCCCTTGCCCATCTCGCTGTCGCAGAAGATGAAGCCGCCCGTCTGCTTGACGATGCCATAGACGGTGGAGAGCCCGAGGCCCGTGCCCTTGCCCACGTCCTTCGTCGAGAAGAACGGCTCCCAGATCTTGTCACGAATCTCGGGCGGAATGCCGCTGCCAGTGTCCTGCACCTCGCAGGCCACATATTCGCCGGGCGGCATGAGCGACGGCATGATGCTGCGCGACTCCTCCACCCCCAGATTGTAGGTGCGCACCGTGAGCGAGCCGCCATTGGGCATGGCGTCGCGCGCGTTGACGGCGAGGTTGATGATCACCTGCTCGAACTGGTGGATGTCGACCAGCACCAGGCCCAGGTCGCGGTCGTGATTGATCCGCAGCGTGACCTTTTCGCCCAGCACCCGGCCCAGCAGGTTACCGAGGTCGGACAGCGCCTCGGTCAGCACATGCACCTTGGGCTGCAGCGTTTGCTTGCGCGAGAAGGCCAGAAGCTGGCGAACGAGGTTGGCCGCGCGGTTGGCGTTCTGCTTGATGTTCATCACATCGGCGAAGGCCGGGTCGGTGGGCCGCATCTTGGCCAGCAGCAGGTCGGCAAAGCCGATGATGGGGGTGAGCACGTTGTTAAAGTCATGCGCGATGCCCGAGGCCAGCTGGCCCACAGCCATCAGCTTCTGGCTCTGCGCCAGCTGCACTTCGAGCGACTTGTTCTCGGTCTTGTCCACCGCGAAGACCACCGCCGTGTCATCTTCGGGTGCAAGGCGCGTGAAGGTGAAGAGCACGTTGCGTGGTGTTGTTCCTTCGACGTTGGCCTCGATCTGGTGCAGGCTGCCTTCGTTGCGGAGAGCGGTCGCCAGGGTCTGCAGCAGCGAGGCGCGCTCGGAGGCGACGATGGCGGCGGACAGTTCCGAACCGCGCCGCGCCTTGGGCGACAGGTCGATGAAGGCACCGTTCGCCATGCGGACGATGCCGTCCTTGTCGATCTCGGCGATGCCGATGGGCGCATTGTTGATGAAGCGCGACAGCCGCGGCGCCGATATCTCGCCGCCCGCCGCGGAGGTGCCCGCAAGGTGGCGCGGCACCACGATGGTGCGCGATGGCGAGGCCTGGCCCTCGGCATCGAACTCGACATGGTGGATGAGCTGCACCGGGATGAGCTTGCCCGTGGTGGCATTGCGCAGGTCGAGGCCGAAGCTTTCGGTGACCGCCGTGCCGGGCTTGGGTGCCACGCCGGAGACCAGCCTGGCCGCCTGCTCGCCAAGCAGGTCGGAGAGCTTCATGCCGGCGTTCTGCGCCTCCGTGAGGTCGACACCCAGCCACTGCGCCAGCGTGGCGTTGATGTAGTCCACCTGTCCGTCGCTGAGCGTGGAGAAGAATCCGGCGGGTGCGTTGTCGAGATAGGTGATGATGAACTGCAGGCGCGAGAAGGCCTGCTCCTGACGTGCCCGGTCCTCGCTGATGTCCTCAAGCTGCCAGAGGCGCAGCGGCGTCTCGCCGCCCGGCACGGGCGTGGCGGACAGCTTCACCCACACTGGCCGATCCACAGCGGCGCAGGGCGCGGCTGCCCCCTGCGCGACGCGCAACTCGCGTGACTCGGAGCGGCCCTCGGCCACCGCCTGGGAGAGCTGGTAGACGGGGGCCGAGAATTCCGCATAAGGGGCGAACAGAACGTCCATGCCCACGAGGCGGTCTGATTTGCTGGCGAGGGCCCGGTAGGCGGCATTGGCATAGACGGCGCGGCCGTCACTGTCGGTGACCACCAAAGGGTGGCCGATGGCGGAGGTCAGCGCATCGAGAAAGGTGCTGCCCTTGCGGTCACCACCAGGCCGCAGCAGGCCCGCGACGAGAGCGAGCAGCGACAACAGCCCCAGCCCCGCGAGTGCCGCGCCTGCCCACAGAAGCCAGCGCGGTTGCGCGGCATCAATGTGGCGGAGCGCGAACACCACCGTGGCCGCGACGATGCCCGCCAGCACCAGTGCGACAAGGACCCGCCCCGCCCCACTGCCCCTGGATGCCGCCGGCGCCACCATTCCGCCCGTCACCGGCGCGTTCCTGTCCGTCATCAAACCCCACCCCGAATCAAAAGCAGTATAGGGCAATCGGACGGGGGCGGAATCGTCTACAGCCACCCGTTGAACATCGCTTTACAAATGGCTGGCCTCCCGCCAGAGTCGCAGGCTGGGCAGTTACTTGTGAGGGATCAAGCGCCGGCGGTCGGCATTGTTACCTTGTGTCGAAGGGAGTGGGGATGGAATTCCTGAGCCAGCACATGCAGACCATCATCACCTCGGCAGTCATCCTGCTGTGTTTGCTCGTGGCGATCGGCGTCTGGCGTGCCTTCAGCCCGCGCGTGTCCGGCGGCCGACGTGGCCAGCGTCTCGGCGTCAGCGAATATTATGAGATGGACAAGGACCGCCGCCTCGTCCTGGTGCGTCGTGACGCGGTCGAGCACCTGATCCTCATCGGCGGCACGCAGGACATCGTGATCGAACAGAACATCGGCGCGCCGCCCGAGGCGCTGCCGCCAGGCATGGCGCGCCCGGCGCCGCGCCCCCCGGTGTTCAAGACCGCGCCCATCCGCACCGCTGCCGACCCCGCAGCGCCGCGGCGCGAAGAACCCGAAATCTAGAACGCAAAGAAGCCCGGCCGATGGCCGGACTTCTGCGGTTTTGGTGGCGTGACGGAGCTTACTCGTTCACGGCGGGCGGCGTTGCACGACGCTCGTTCATGAAGCGGTCGAACTCGTCCTGGTCCTTGGCGCGACGCAGGCGCTCCACGAAATCGCGGAAGGCCTTCTGTTCATCATCCAGCCGACGACGCTCCTCGTCGAGCCGCTTGAGCTGCTCGCGCTTGTAGGTGTCGAAGGCGGCATTGCCCGAGCCAGCGAAGCCATAGGACGATGCCTGACCCTTCCAGTTCCAGCCGGACAGGTCCGGCGCCTTGAAGCTGGCCCAGGGCGCGGCGGTGTCGGCCGAACCCTTCCACATCTCGCCGTTCTTCCATTTCAGGAAGAGCGCGATCAGGCCGAGCGGCCAGAACACCACGAAACCGGCAACCATTGCGCCGATCTCCCAGGCCGACCAGCGGCCCATTGAGCTCAAGCCGCAGCCACGCTTCTGCGTGCTGCCGTTCTGCTCGAAACCAGCCGAAGCCGTATGTGTCATCTCCGATCCTCTCTCCAAAGTTGACGAATATTCAGGTAGGAACCCCTGCCCCCGGCTTCAATGAAAATCGCAACTGCCGCTTGGACGTTTTGCCGGGTTCCGCCGGCGGCGCTCTGGTGCTAATTGCTTAAATGCTGATTTCCCGAGGAGTTACGCGTCCATGCCCCACCTCCACCACAAGATCGCGATGTTGACCGCGGGCGGCCTCGCCCCCTGCCTTTCCTCGGCGGTGGGCGGGTTGATCGAACGTTATTCCGAGATCGCCCCCGACGCGCCGATGATCGGCTACCTGTCGGGCTACAAGGGACTGCTGCTGGGCAAGTCGATCCCCGTCACGCCGGAGGTGCGCCGCCGGGCGCATGTGCTGCACGGCCATGGCGGCTCGCCGCTCGGCAACAGCCGGGTCAAGCTCACCAACGTTGCCGACTGCGTGAAGCGTGGCCTCGTGAAGGACGGCGAGGACCCGCTGAAGGTCGCCGCCAACCAGCTGGTGAAGGACGGCGTCACCATCCTCCACACCATCGGCGGCGACGACACCAACACCACCGCGGCGGACCTTGCCGCCTATCTCCACGCAAACGGCTATGAGCTCACCGTCGTCGGCCTGCCCAAGACCATCGACAACGACGTGGTGCCGATCCGCCAGACGCTGGGCGCCTGGACGGCCGCCGAACATGGCGCGATGTTCTTCGAGAACGTGGTCAACGAGCAGTCCACCTCCTCGCGCCAGTTGGTCATCCACGAAGTCATGGGCCGGCACTGCGGCTGGCTCACCGCCGCCACGGCACGCGCCTGGCGCGACCGGCTGGACCACCTCGAGTTCCTGCCCGAGTTCAACCTCGACCGGAAGCACAAGGACATCGACGCGGTCTACATCCCCGAGATGCACATCGACATGGACCAGGAGGCCAAGCGCCTCGCCAAGGTGATGGACCAGTTCGACTCCGTCTCGATCTTCGTCAGCGAGGGCGCCTGCGTGCAGGAGATCGTGGCCGAGCTGGAGGCCAAGGGCGAGCCCGTGGAGCGCGACGCCTTCGGCCACGTCCGCCTCGACAGCGTGAAGGTGGGTGACTGGTTCGGCAAGCAGTTCGCCAAGAAGATCGGGGCCGACAAGACGCTGGTCCAGAAGTCAGGCTATTTCGGTCGCTCGGCGGCGGCCAACCAGGCCGATCTCGAGCTGATCCGCGCCATGGTCCACGTCGCCGTGGACTCCGCCCTCGACGGCGTCTCGGGCGTGATCGGCCACGACGAGGACCGCGACGACGAGTTGCGTGCCATCGAATTTCCGCGCATCAAGGGCGGCAAGCACTTCGACGTCCACACACCGTGGTTCGTCGAGATGCTGAAGGACATTGGACAGGCCTCATGAAAGCACGTCATCCCTTCATCGTCTTGCTGCTGCTCTACACCCCGGCGCTGGCCGGTGCCGATCTGCAGCAGGCCAGGGTGGATTTCGGCCACCTCTGCGCCCCCTGCCACGGACGCGATGGCAAGGGCGAAGGCACCCAGGCGGCGCGCCTCGACAAGAAGCCCTCAGACCTGACGGTGGTGACCCAGAAATACGGCGAGTTCCCGGCCCAGAAGGTGTTCGAGACCATCGCCGGCCTCGACATGCCCGACGGCCACGGCACCCGAGACATGCCGATCTGGGGCGATGTCTTCGTCACCGAGCAGGTGGGCAAGAGCACCACCATCGAGCAGGCGCTGAAGGCTTCCGACGAGGCCTCGCGGCGGATCACGGCACTGGTCCACTATGTCGGGTCGATCCAGGCAAAGCCGTAACGGGTTGTCCCGGACGGAATAGTGTTATATCCGATTGGATATGACGCCGGACGCTGACGCATGACATTCTTCACCCTGACCCCGGAGGAGTGGGACGCCGTTCGCCTCAGCCTGAAGGTGGCGAGCGTGGCAATGGTCGCCAGCCTGCCGGTGGGACTTGCCGTTGCCTGGCTGCTGGCGCGCAAGGAATTCTGGGGCAAATCGCTGCTCAACGGCATCGTGCACTTGCCGCTGGTCATGCCACCGGTGGTGACGGGCTACCTGCTGTTGCTCACCTTCGGCACCAAGGGGCCGGTCGGCGCGTTCCTCGCGCAGTTTGGCATCGTCTTCGCCTTCCGCTGGACGGGTGCGGCTCTTGCCTGCGCGGTGATGGGCTTCCCGCTGATGGTGCGGGCCATTCGGCTCTCCATCGAGGCGGTGGACAGGAAGCTGGAGGCGGCCTCCGCCACGCTGGGCGCCAACGCCGCCTGGGTGTTCCTCACCGTCACGCTGCCGCTCACCCTTCCCGGCATCATCGCCGGCATGATCCTGTGCTTCGCCAAGGCGATGGGCGAGTTCGGTGCCACCATCACCTTCGTCTCCAACATTCCGGGCGAGACACAGACCCTGCCCACCGCCATCTACACGCTGACCCAGGTGCCGGGCGGCGATGCCGGCGCGCTGAGGCTGACAGCCATCTCGATCGCCATTTCACTTGCCGCACTTCTCGTGTCCGAATTCCTCGCCCGCCGCGCGGGACAGCGGATTGCCGCATGAGCCTCACCGTCGATGTCCGCCACCGTCTCGGAAGCTTCAGCCTGGAAGCGGCGTTCGCCAGTGCCGGCGGCATCACCGCCGTGTTCGGCGCCTCCGGTTGCGGCAAGACCACACTGGTCAACATCATTGCCGGGCTGATCCGACCCGACTTTGCGCGGATCAGCGTTGGCGACACGGTGCTGGTGGACACCGCACGTGGCATCAACCTGCCGCCGCACAGGCGGCGCATCGGCTATGTGTTCCAGGAGGCCCGGCTGTTCCCGCACCTGTCTGTGGAGAGCAACCTCGCCTATGGCGAATGGTTCACGCCGAAGTCGGAACGCTATGCGGCGCGGGCACAGATTCTCGACCTGCTCGGCATCGCGCATCTGCTGAAGCGCCGCCCGCGTGATCTTTCGGGCGGCGAGAAGCAGCGCGTGGCCATTGGTCGAGCCTTGCTCGCGTCGCCCCGGCTGCTGCTGATGGACGAGCCGCTCGCCTCGCTCGATGCTGCGCGCAAGGCGGAGATCATGCCCTATCTCGAGCGTCTGCGGGACGAGGTGAAGATCCCCATCGTCTATGTCAGCCATTCGGTGGCGGAGGTCATGCGGCTCGCCTCCGACGTGGCGGTTCTCTCGCTAGGCAGGCTCGCGGCCTTCGGGCCCGCAGCGGAAATCGCCCAGCGCCTTGACCTCGTTCCCGCCGATGAGCGCGAGGAAGGCGGCGT
>JBEARP010000302.1:0-8162 GCA_041163105.1 Pseudomonadota bacterium | reverse complement strand
GCATCACCGGGAGTGGCCCTTGATGCATAGAATCGGCGCAGCACCGGGGAGACAGCGATGTCCGATGACCAGACCGAAGCATTCGATCTCAGCAGCCTTAGCGACGAGGAACTCGTCGAGCAGGTCCACGACGATCTCTACAACGGTCTCAGGGACGAGGTCATTGAAGCGACCAACATCTTCCTCGGTCGCGGCTGGGGTGCAGACAAGGTCCTGAACGACGCGCTCGTCGAAGGCATGCGCATCGTCGGGATCGACTTCCGCGACGGCATCCTGTTCGTCCCCGAAGTGCTGCTCGCCGCCAACGCCATGAAGGCCGGCATGGAAATCCTGCGGCCGCTGCTCGCCGAGACGGGCGCAGAGCCGATCGGCAAGGTCGTCATCGGCACCGTCAAGGGCGACATCCACGACATCGGCAAGAACCTCGTCGGCATGATGATGGAAGGTGCCGGCTTCGAGGTGATCGATCTCGGCATCAACAACCCGGTCGAGAAGTATCTGGCCGCCATGGAAGAGCACAAGCCGGACATCCTCGGCATGTCGGCGCTGCTCACCACCACCATGCCCTACATGAAGGTCGTGATCGACACCATGAAGGAAAAGGGCATGCGCGACGACTACGTGGTGCTGGTCGGCGGCGCGCCGCTGAACGAGGACTTCGCCAAGGCCATTGGCGCCGACGCTTACTGCCGCGATGCGGCGGTGGCCGTCGAAACCGCCAAGAGCTACATGGCGAAGAAGCACAACCAGCTCACGGCCAACTGATTTGGGAGGGTCTTTATGACCCTTGTCAATCTCAAGCCATCCGACGAATTCGAGTTCAAGCCAGGCCAGGGGAAGGTTCTTCTCCTGGCCTGCGGTGCTTTGGGCCGCGAAATCGTGGACCTGATCGAGCGCAACCGCTGGATGGCCTTCGACCTGCAGTGCCTTCCCGCCAAGTGGCACAATACGCCCGACAAGATCGTGCCGGCGCTGCGTGAGAAGATCCGGGAGGCCAAGCCCCGCTACGAGTCGATCTTCGTGCTCTACGGCGATTGCGGCACCGGCGGCGACATCGACAAGTTGCTTGCGGAGGAGGGGATCGAGCGCCTCGAGGGCCCTCATTGCTATGCCTTCTTTTCGGGGCAGGAGACCTTCTCCAGCACGGCCGAGGATGACGTGACAGGCTTCTTCCTCACCGACTATCTCGCGCGGCACTTCGACAAGCTGATCTGGGAGGGGCTGGGGATGGACCGGCACCCCGAGTTGTTGCCGCTCTATTTCGGCAACTATACCAAGATCGTGTTCCTGGCGCAGACGCGCAACGAGGAGCTGGCCAAGAAGGCAATGGCGGCGGCCAAGCGCCTGGGCCTAGCCTATGAGTATCGTTACACCGGCTATGGCGAGCTGGAGCGCGACCTGAAGGCACGGGCCGCGCCAGGGGAATAGTGTTTCACGATGTCAATCAGCAGAAGGCACTTCAGTGCCCTGCTTCTACCACATCGTAGGAAAAAAGTCAATATGTAGGATCGATTGCAGTCCGCTTGGCCTGCTTACCACTCGTCCTTGCGGTAGGCTCCGCCAGTGATGGCGTAGTAGTCACCGGCACTTTCGCAATAGATATGGCCTTCGAGATAGGTGTCCGTCGCGCCATCGATGGCGCCGGCGCAGATCGACATCTGGTCGCTGCCGTCGCGCTTCCAGAACAGCACCGAGCCGCAATCCTTGCAGAAGCCGCGCTGAGCCACGTCGCTGGACCGGTACCATTTGAGACCGTCCTGCTTTGTGAACTTAAGCTCGCTGTCGGCGCAGGCGGTGGCGGACATGTAGTTGCCGGTCTGCTTGCGGCACTGGATGCAGTGGCAGGCGAGCACCGGGCGCAGCTGGCCATGTACTTCGAAACTGACGGTGCCGCAGAGGCAGGATCCGGTTTTCATGTGAAAGCCTTGTGGAGTGCGGTGATGTGCTCCGGCCCGAGGCCGCAGCAGCCGCCAAAGGCAGTGACGCCCTTCTTCTTCCAGGCTCCGGAGCGTTTAACCAATTCCTCTGGCGGGATGATGTCGACGAAGGTCCAATCCGGCATCTTGAAGTAGCCGCTCTCGGGGTAGGCGCCGATGGGGCCCTTCCAGTGCTTGCGCAGGATGTCGATGGCCTCGTCCGTATCATTGGGCGAGGTGTGCATGATCGAGATGACATCGGGCTTCAATGCGGAGAGCACGCGGGCCACGGTGTTGAAGTCCTGGTCCTCGCGGCCGAAGCCGGTCAGCTTTCCGTCATGGCGCTCGACGGAGATGCCGATCCAGACGGGAAGGCCCGTCGCCTGTGCAGCCTCGGTTGCCCAAACGGAATAATCCGTATCGCGCATCATCTCCATCATGATGAAATCGACGCCCGCCGCGGCAAGATTGTCCGCCTTGCGCTTGAAAAGCGCGCGGGCTTCGGCCTCGGGCCACTCGCGCTGCTTCGAGGTGCGGTCGCTGCCGGCGACGACGGGGCGCATGGTGGACATGGAGCCCGCAACCGCAACATCATGGCCCTTGGCGGCGTCCTTGGCGATCTTCACCGCGGCCTTGTCGATGGTCAGCAGTTCGTCGTCTCGGTCGAGCGCGTTGAAGAGGAGGGCAGATGTGGCGAAGGTGTTGGCGATGATGATGTCCGCACCCGCCTTGATGTAGTCGGCGTGTACCTCGCTCACCACCTGCGGGTGGGTGAGGTTGGCCTCCGCACACCAGGTGGAGTTGCTCATCGGCACGCCGCGGCGCTGGATGTCGGTGCCGGTGCCGCCATCGAGGATGATGGGTTCGTCCTTGGCGAGCTTCTGCCGGATCACGTCATACATGGTGTCTCAAGCCTTCTGGCGGGCCGTGAGGAAGGCCCGCATGTGGAACTCCGCCTGTGCCGGGGCATAGGCATAGCCTTGTCCCACAGGGCAGGCATGCCGCGCAAGGCATCCGCCGCGCATGCAGACATCTCCGGCTGGCATTGCAAGGTGGGCTGCGCAGGCAGGAACGTAATAAGACGTGCCGTCGAAGGCGCCGACCGGACATGCGGAAAGGCAGGGTTTGGTGACGCAGATTTCGCAGGGGTGTGGCCCGGGACCCTGGACGGGAATGTCGAATTCGACAGGAAACAGCAGGGCCGCGCGGTAGGCGTGCCACAAGCCGTAAGTCGGGTGAATGTTGAGGCCCAGGGGCGAGACGTGGCCCGCGCCTCCGCGCCTGGCCCAAGTGAGGAAAGGCCAGGGCGGGTTCATGTCGAAGGGGTAGACAGCTTGTGCGTCGAGATCACGGGCAAGAACGGAGACCACGTCGCGGGTCCAGGCATCCATGGTGTCACGGAAAGGGTCGCGCTCGGCGGCAAAACGACGGAACATGGCAGGCCCGGCATTGCCGATCAGGATGACGAAGCGGGCGCCTTCCGGCGCCCGGTCATCAGGCTTTGGGGCGAACCAGGCGAGCGGGGTGAAGGACGCGCGGCGGATGGCGGTGAGTATAGGGTGTTCCATCTGACAGGCTTTAGCACTCGAAACTCGGGAGATCACCTTGCGCGGACGTGATCCGTGCACTCTTTACTTGCGGACCCAAAAAAGGACGCCCGGGTCAAACCCGGGCGCGTTGAGTGTTGGGAATGGTGAGGTCAGCTTACGCCCAGCGGGGATCGCCCGGCTCCATCACGCTGCGCGGCAGCTTGATGTCGTGCTTGGCGCGGATCTGCTCGTCGATGTGGCGCGGGATGTACTCCGGATAGTAGGTGGAGAGGATCTCGCGCTTGCGGGCCGCCGCACGCTCGACGATGTCGGGCTTGCCGGCCTCGTTCCATTCCTTGGGGCTCATGCGGTTGGAGACTGAAGGATAGACATAGTCCTTCTGCATGAGGGCGAGCGTCTGATCGTTGCCGAGGTAGTGGCCGGGGCCCTCGATGCAGACATTGGCGATGACTTCGAGGGAGAGCGTATCCTCGTTCACCTCGATGCCGCGGACGTTGCGGTTGATGGAGCCCAGCATGTCGTTGTCGATCAGCAGGCTCTCGAGGCAGAAGCCCAGCAGCGAAGCGTGCATGCCAGCCGACTCGTAGAGCATGTTGATGCCGGTCATCGCCGAGATGCCGGCGGTGACGCCCTTCTCGTAGCCCGCCTGCATGTCGGGCAGCTTCGAGTCGCACATGCCAGCGGCGGAACCGACCGTGAGATTGTAGTAGTGTCCCATCTGGGCGCAGCCCGAGGTGATGAGCGCCTGCTCGCCCGAACCACCTGACATGGCGCCCGTGCGAAGGTCCGACACGAAAGGCCACGGGCCCCAGATGGCGATGGCGCCAGGAACGATGCAGTTGATGTAGACGAGGCCAGCGAGGCACTCCGACACGGCCTGCACGATGGTGCCAGCAAGGGCAGCGGGAGATGTGGCGCCGGCCTGGGCGGCCGACAGCAGCAGCACCGGCATGCCGCCACGGGCGGCGGCTTCGAGGCAGCGGCAGGCATCTTCGGCGAATTTCATGGGCGGCACGACGAAGCAGTTCGACTGCGACACGAAGGGGCGCTCGCGCCACTTGTCTTCGCCGCCGGCCAGCACGTGGAGGATCTGCAGGCATTCCTCGACGTGGCCGGGCTCCACCATGGAGGTGCCGACGTGCTTTTCGGTGCCAGCGAGGCAGGCATACATGGTGTTGATGTCGAGGTCGTGGCCGGTGATCATGTCACGTGCCGTGACCGGCCGCTGGTAGAAGTGGATGTGCTCGCAATTGTCGACGATGCGGCCCGCGTCATAGAGGTCGACGAGGAGCGACTCGCGGTAGCTGCGCGTCTCAGGTTCGACGATGTGGACGGCCGCACCTGCGGTGCCGAAATAGACCTTGTTGCCCGAGGGCTGCATGTCATGCTTCGGGTCACGCGCGTGGAGCACGAAGTTGCGGGCGCAGGAGGCGAGCGTATCCTCCACGAGGGCGCGCGGGATGCACAGGCGGCCGTGCTCGTTGATCCAACAACCCTTCGCCGTCATCGCGTCGACGCAGGTGGGGATTGCCTGGGCGAGGCCCACGGTTTCGAGCAGCTTGATGGCAGTCTCGTGGATGCGCTGCATCTCATGGTCGGTGAGCGGCTTGTACTGGCCGCCCTCCATGCCGGGGCGCACGGCGGCATCCGCCATGGGAATGGGGCGCGAACGCATCGCCTTGCGGGCTTCGCGGCCACCGCGGCGACGGGAAAGGTCTTCGACAGCACTCATGGATCGAGTCTCCTGATATGAGCCCTATATCGACCGGTTCGATGTGGAGATTCAACGGCCTATCTTTTTCCAGGGAGGGCTAGTTTTTTTCACCTCTCAGGGTGTGGTTTTCGACCCCTTGCCCCTTAACGTACTGAATTGCGGGGTGATACAAGGGGACCCATAGGAAGTGGTGAGGAATCTTGGCCAGACGCGACCTGCCCCCGTTACGTGCATTGACCGCCTTCGAGGCGGCGGCCCGGCTGGGCAGTTTCCGGCTGGCCGCCAGCGAACTCGGTATCACCCGCTCGGCGGTGAGCCACCAGGTGAAGTCGCTCGAGCAGCGCCTTGGCGTGCAACTGTTCCGCCGTGACGCGCGCCGCGCCGAACTGACCCAGGCGGGACACACCTACTTCCCGCCGGTGCGGGAGGCCTTCGACATGATCGAAGCTCAGACCCGCGCGCTCAAACCCTCGGCGTCCGACAACGAGCTGACCCTGCAGGTCTATGTGACGGTCGCGCTCAAGTGGCTGATCCCCCGGTTGCATGACTTCGAGAAGCGCTACCCCGACATGAAGGTCAGGCTCTCGACCTCCTATTTCGACTGGGACTTTGACGAGAAGAATGTGGATGTGGGCCTGATCCTCGCCCGCAACCGGACGCCGGATCATTATTACCGCACGCTGTTCAAGTCGCTGCTGACGCCGATCTGTTCGCCGGACCTGCTCAAGGGCCCCAATGCGCTGAAGACGCCGGAGGACCTGAAGAAGCACAAGCTGCTTTATGTCTATACGGCGGAGGAGGACTGGCACCTGTGGCTCGAGGAGGCAGGCGTCGACGGCATCAAGCTCTCGGACCGTCTGGCCTTCGACAGCTATATCCTGGCGCAGGAAGCGGCAATAGAGGGGCGGGGCGTGGCCATGACCATCGGCCCCTTCGCCACGGAGGAAATCAAGGCGGGGCGGCTGGTTCAGCCCTTCGACCTGAAGGTTCAGCACCGGCACAACTGGCTTTTCGCCTGCAATGCCGAGCATCGGATGAAACCCAAGATCAAGCGCTTCGAGGACTGGCTGGTGAAGCAGATCGCTGCCGACCCGGCACTTGAAGCCTATCGCGAAAAAGGAAAGTAAGCCGTGACGAACATCGATTCAGATACCACCCGCCGCTCGCGCAGGGAGGGCGGCGGACGCCGCAGCGGCAGCAGTGACGGGCGCAATCCCGTTCCGCAGCTCCCACGCCGCAAGCTGAAGCGACTGTTTCCCGCGATGGAGATCGTCTCGGCGGACGAGCTCGAGTCGATCCACCATGCTTCGCTGAAGGTGCTGTCCGAGATCGGTATGGACTTCACGCTGCCCGAGGCCCGCGACATGCTGAAAAAGGCCGGCGCCAAGGTGGAAGGCGAGCGCGTGCGTTTCGACCCGGCGATGATCGAGGAGCTGATATCCAGCGCACCCGCCGAATTCAACTTCCATGCGCGCAATCCGGACAATGACCAGCGCATCGGCGGCAACTCCATTACCTTCGGCACGGTGGCGAGCCCGCCAAACGCTTCCGACATGGATGGCGGCCGCCGCACCGGAAACTACCAGGATTACAAGAACTTCCTGAGGCTCGGCCAGTATTTCAACTGCATCGGATTCCTTTCCGGCTACCCGGTGGAGCCGATCGACATCCACGCGTCCATCCGCCACCTCGAAGCGCTGCGCGACATGGTGCTGCTGACGGACAAGCCTTTCCACGCCTATTCGCTGGGCCGCGAGCGCATCCGCGACGGCATCGAGATCGCCCGCATTGGCCGCGGCATCAGCCAGGAGCAGCTGGAGCGGGAACCATCGCTGTTCACCATCATCAACACCAACTCGCCGCTCAAGCTCGACACGCCGATGCTGCAGGGCATTCTCGAAATGTCGTCGCGGAACCAGATCGTCTGCGTGACGCCCTTCACGCTGGCGGGCGCCATGGCGCCTGTCACGATGGCGGGTGCATTGGTGGAGCAGAACGCCGAGGCGCTGGCGGGCATCGCCTTCACGCAGCTCGTGCGCAAGGGCGCGCCGGTCATCTATGGCGGTTTCACCTCCAATGTGGACATGAAGTCGGGCGCCCCCGCCTTCGGCACGCCGGAATACATGAAGGCTACAGTCGTCGGCGGCCAGCTGGCGCGGCGCTACAAGGTTCCGTTCCGCACGTCGAACACCTGCGCGGCCAACACGATGGATGCCCAGGCCGCATATGAGAGCGTGTTCTCGCTGTGGGGCCTCACCATGGGTGGCGGCAACCTGATCATGCATGGTGCGGGCTGGCTCGAAGGCGGCCTCGTTGCGAGTTTCGAGAAGTTCATTCTCGACTGCGACCTGATCCAGATGGTGAGCGAGTTCATGCAGCCCTTGGAGACGACTGAGGATGCGTTGGGGGTTGAGGCGATCCGCGAAGTGGGTCCCGGCGGCCACTTCTTCGGCGCGCAGCACACGCTGGCGCGCTATACCAATGCCTTCTATTCGCCCATCGTCTCCGACTGGCGCAACAACCAGCAGTGGCTCGCCGCGGGCAAGCCGGAAGCCTGGCAGAAGGCCAATGCGGTGTGGAAGCAGGCGCTGGCAGACTATCAGGAACCCGCCATCGACCCTGCGATCAGGGACGAACTCAACGCCTTCGTCGAGAAGCGCAAGTCCGAGGGTGGTGCGCCCACCGACTTCTGATGCCGCGCGTCATCGTCATCGGCGGTGCCAACGTCGACATCAAGGGCCGCGCGCGGGGCGACTATGTTGCCGGCACGTCGAACCCCGGCGATGTGACGGTTTCGGCTGGTGGTGTGGGCCGCAACATTGCGGAGAACCTGGCGCATCTTGGCATGTCGGTGTCGCTCGTCACTGCACTTGGCGATGATGCGAACGGGCAGCTGCTGCGACGGGCCTGTGCTGATGCGGCGGTCGATCTGTCGATGGCCCTTACGGTCAGCGAGCCCACGGGTTCCTATCTTGCGATCCT
>JBEARP010000301.1:0-5617 GCA_041163105.1 Pseudomonadota bacterium | reverse complement strand
GATCGGATCATTCACACTCATTCTTCTCTCCTGAAGTCCGTATCTGTTACCAGCTCGACTTGACCATGCCCGGGATCAGACCCAGGTTGGACATCTCGCGAAGCGCCAGACGCGACATCTTTACTTTACGATAATAGGCACGCGGGCGGCCCGTGATCTCACAACGATTACGGATCCGGTTCTTTGCGGAATTACGCGGAAGCTCGGCGAGCTTCAGCTGCGCCGTGAAGCGCTCTTCCATGGTAACGTCCTTGCTCTGGACAATCGCCTTAAGCTTCGCACGCTTGTTGGCGTACTGCTTCACCAACTTGCGGCGGCGGTTGTTCTTCTCTACCGAGCTCGTCTTAGCCATATGGGCTTTACCTCAGCTTGAACTGTTTTAAGCGGCCTTGCGGGCCGGCTTGCGGAACGGGAAGTTGAAAGCGTCAATCAACGCGCGGGCCTCGGCGTCATTCTTCGCCGTGGTGCAGATGATGATGTCCATGCCCCAGACACGATCGATCTTGTCGTAGTCGATTTCCGGGAAAATGATGTGTTCCTTGATGCCGAAGGCGTAGTTGCCATTGCCATCGAAGGAACGATCGGTCAGGCCGCGGAAGTCGCGGACACGCGGCAGCGCGATGTTGATGAGCCTGTCGAGGAACTCATACATACGCACCTTGCGAAGCGTCACCTTGGTGCCGATCGCCAGGTTCTCGCGGATCTTGAACTGCGCGATGGCCTTGCGGGACTTGGTGATGACAGGCTTCTGGCCGGCAATCTTCTCGAGTTCCGAGGCGGCGACGTTCACCAGCTTCGAATCCGCCGTGGCTTCGCCAACACCCATGTTCAGAACGATCTTGGTGATCTTCGGAACCTGCATGGCGTTGTCATAGCCAAACTGCTTGATCAGCGCAGGACGGACAACCTCGTCATAGTGCTTGCGCAGGCGCGGCACGTAGTCAGCGGGAGCAGACTCCGAACCGGGAGCAGCCTTGGCGACTGGCGCGGCCTTCTCGGCCTTCGCCTTCTTGGGCTCAGCCTTGTCTGCGGCGGCGGGCTTCTTGGCCGCTGCCTTCTTTGCCTCTTCCTTAGCCATCGATCACTTCTCCCGAACGCTTGGCGACGCGAACCTTCTTGCCGTCACCGAGGGTCTTGTAGCCCACACGGGTCGGCTTTCCGTCCTTCGGATCGATCAGAGCCAGGTTCGAAACCTGAATCGGAAGCTCCTTGGAAACGATGCCGCCTTCCTGGGCCGCAGTCTGCTTCTGGTGGCGCTTGGCCACGTTGATTCCGCGCACCACGGCGCGGTTCTCGGACGGGATGGTGCGAATGACTTCGCCCTGCTTACCCTTGTCCTTGCCGGTAATGACGACAACCTTGTCGCCCTTCCGGATCTTAAGCTTCGCCGACATCAAAGCACCTCCGGTGCAAGCGAAATGATCTTCATCTGGTTCTTGGCACGCAGTTCGCGCGGCACGGGCCCGAAGATACGGGTGCCGACCGGTTCGCCCTGCGCGTTGATCAGCACGGCGGCGTTGCGATCGAAGCGGATCACCGAGCCATCCGGACGACGGATGTCCTTGGCGGTCCGCACCACGATGGCCTTCATGACCGTGCCCTTCTTGACGCGGCCGCGCGGGATGGCTTCCTTGATCGACACCACGATGATGTCGCCGACGGAGGCATACCTGCGCTTCGAGCCGCCCAGCACCTTGATGCACTGGACCCGGCGGGCGCCGGAGTTATCCGCCACATCGAGATTGGTTTCTTGCTGGATCATCTGATCACCCGTTCACTCATGGAACCCGAGAGTCCCTGTTCTCTTTAAGCCTGACCCGCAGCGACCTTCTCGACGAGGGCCCAACGCTTCTGCTTCGAGAGCGGACGCGTTTCCTCGATACGGACGATGTCGCCGGCCTTGGCTTCGTTCTTCTCGTCATGCGCGTGGTACTTCTTAGACAGACGAACTGTCTTCTTCAGCACCGGGTGACGCAGGCGACGCTCGACGAGGACCACGATGGTCTTATCGTTCTTGTCGCTCACCACGACGCCCTGCAGGATGCGCTTCGGCATTTATCTCTCTCCTACTTCGCGGCGGCCTGCTGCGACTGCACCGTCTTGAGACGGGCAATGTCGCGGCGGATCTGGCGGATGCGCGCGGTGTTCTCAACCTGGCCCGTCGCCCTCTGGAAGCGCAGGTTAAACTGCTCCTTCTTGAGCTTCAGGATTTCGTCCTGGACCTGGTCCTTGGTCATGACGCGGATGTCGTTAGCCTTCATGGCGTTCATCCTTCTTATTCGCCAAGGCGCGCAACGAAGCGCGTCTTGATGGGGAGCTTGGCGGCCGCGAGGGACAGCGACTCTTCCGCGACCGAACGCGGAACGCCGTCGATCTCGAACAACACACGGCCGGGCTTCACACGAGCCGCCCAGTATTCCGTCGAGCCCTTGCCGGAGCCCATGCGGACTTCGGCCGGCTTCTTGGAAACCGGAACGTCCGGGAACACGCGGATCCAGATGCGACCGGCACGCTTCATGCCACGCGCAAGCGCTCGGCGGGCGGCCTCGATCTGGCGTGCGGTCAGACGATCGGGCTCAACGGCCTTGAGGCCGAAGGCACCGAAGTCCAGCGTGTTGCAGCTGGTCGACTTGCCATGGATGCGGCCCTTGAAGGCCTTACGGAACTTTGTACGCTTAGGTTGCAGCATTTTTGCTAACTCTCAATCCTCAAGCCGCGTCGCGGTCGCGGCGGCCACGGGACTGGCCCGCATCGGCCGGTTCGTTCATGCGCTTGTCCTGCGCCATCGGATCATGCTCAAGGATTTCGCCCTTGAAGATCCAGACCTTGACGCCGTTGGTGCCATAGGTCGTGAAGGCAGTCGCCGTGCCATAGTCCACGTCGGCGCGCAGCGTATGCAGCGGCACGCGGCCCTCGCGGTACCACTCGACACGCGCGATCTCAGCACCGCCGAGGCGGCCAGAACAGGTGATCTTGATGCCTTCGGCGCCCATACGCTGGGCGGACTGCACGGCACGCTTCATCGCACGACGGAAGGCCACACGACGCTCGAGCTGCTGGGCGATGTTCTCGGCCACCAGGGTCGCGTCCACTTCCGGCTTGCGCACTTCAACGATGTTGAGGTGAACTTCCGAGCCGGTCATGTCCTGAACTTTGCGGCGCAGCTTTTCGATGTCCGCGCCCTTCTTGCCGATCACCACACCCGGACGCGCCGAGTAGATCGTGACGCGGCACTTCTTGTGCGGACGTTCGATCAGAACCTTCGAGACACCAGCCTGCTTCAGTTCCTTCTTGAGGTACTCGCGGATCGCGACATCCTCATGCAGAAGCTTGCCATACTCGCGCGAATTGGCGAACCAACGGGAGTCCCAGGTACGGTTGATACCGAGGCGCAGGCCGATCGGATTGACTTTCTGACCCATCAGGCTGCCTCCTTGCTTTCTTCACGCACTTCGCGGACGATGATCGTCAGTTCGCTGAAGAACTTCTCGATGCGGCCAACGCGACCACGTGCGTTGGGCATCCAGCGCTTCATGACCAGGTTCTTGCCGACCCAAGCCTGAGCAACGATCAGGTTGTTGATGTCGAGATCATGGTTGTTCTCGGCATTGGCGATCGCGGATTCGAGCGTCTTCTTGACGTCCTTGGCGATGCGGCGGCGGGAGAAGGTGAGGTAGGCAAGCGCCTTCTCAATCTTCATGCCACGGATCTCCGAAGCCACATCATTCAGCTTGCGCGGCGAGATGCGGATAGACCGGGTCACGGCCTTCGCCTCGTTGTCCGGCAGAGAGCGCGGGCGTGCTTTCTTGCTCATGGCTTACTTGCCTCCGGCTTTCTTGTCGCCGGCCGTGTGGCCATGGAAGGTACGGGTCGGCGCGAACTCGCCGAGCTTGTGACCAACCATTTCCTCCGACACGAGGACAGGAATGAACTTGTTGCCGTTGTGAACCTGGAACGTCAGGCCCACAAACTGCGGCAGAATGGTCGAACGGCGGGACCAGGTCTTAATGGCCTGCGCGCGTCCACCGGTGCCGCGAGCGGCGTCCGCCTTCTTGAGGAGGTACCCGTCAATAAACGGGCCTTTCCATACAGAGCGTGTCACGGTCTACCTCTTACTGCGACTTCTTGCGGTCGTGGCGCGACCGCACAATGAACTTCTGGGTCCGCTTGTTAGAGCGGGTCTTGGTGCCCTTCGTCGGCTTGCCCCAGGGCGTTGCCCAGTGCTTACCACCGTTGGTGCGGCCGCCGTTCGGATGATCGACCGGGTTCCGCGCAATACCGCGCGAAATCGGACGTTGACCCTTCCAGCGATTGCGACCGGCCTTGCCGATCACTTCGTTCATGTGGTCGGGGTTCGACACGGCACCGACGCTCGCCATGCAGGTGGCGTCGACCATGCGGGTTTCACCCGACTTCAACTTCAGGAGCACATAGCCCTGGTCACGACCCGCGACCATCGCGTAGGTGCCGGCCGAGCGGGCGAGCGTGCCGCCCTTGCCAGGCTTCGTCTCGATGTTGTGGACGATGGTGCCCACCGGCATGGAGCCAAGCGGCATCGCATTGCCCGGCTTCACGTCAACCGACTTGCCGGCGATGACGGAGTCACCCACGGCCAGACGCTGCGGCGCCAGGATATAGGAGAGCTCGCCATCGGCGTACTTGATCAGCGCGATGAAGGCGGTCCGGTTCGGATCGTATTCCAGACGCTCCACCACGGCGGCCACATCATGCTTGGTGCGGCGGAAGTCGACCATGCGGTAGGACTTCTTGTGTCCGCCACCCTGACCGCGCGTCGTGATGCGGCCCGTGTTGCCGCGACCACCGTTCTTGGCGATGCCCTCGACAAGCGACTTGACGGGCTTGCCCTTCCACAGCTGGCTGCGATCCACCTGAATGAGGTGGCGGCGGCCGGCGCTTGTGGGATTGAAAGTCTTGAGTGCCATTTTCTTATCTCACCACTCAGAGGCCAGTCGTGACGTCGAGGCGCTGGCCCTCTTCGAGGGTCACATAGGCCTTCTTGACGTCGCTCAACATGGCCAACTGACCCTTGAAGCGACGCTGCTTGCCCTTGCGCACCAGCGTATTGACCGACTTCACCTTCACACCGAACAGGCCTTCGACAGCCTTCTTGATGGCAGGCTTCGTAGCGCCAAGCGCCACATTGAAGACGACCGTGTTGCTCTCGGAGACCAGCGTCGCCTTCTCGGTGATCGCCGGGCTCTTGATGATATCGTAGAAGTGCTCTTTGCTCACTTGAACCGCGCCTCCAGCGCTTCGACGGCCGCCTTGGTCAGAACCAACTTCTTGCGGCGCAGGATGTCGTAGACGTTGATGCCCTGGATCGGCAGCACATCGATGTTCGGGATGCTGCGGGCGGCCTTGGCGAAGCTGTCGTTCACCGCAGCGCCGTCAATGATCAGCGCGTTGACGAGGCCGAGCTTCTCGAAGGCGTTGACCAAGGTCTTGGTCTTGCCGTCCGACGCAGCCTGATCAAGGATCACCAGCGACTGGTCCTTCACCTTCGCCGAGATGGCGTGGCGCAGGCCGAGGGCGCGTATCTTCTTGTTCAGCGACGTCTCGTGGCTGCGCGAACGGGGGCCGAAGGCCTTGCCGCCGC
>JBEARP010000300.1:0-2520 GCA_041163105.1 Pseudomonadota bacterium | reverse complement strand
TCGCTTACAACTGGTGAGCCGCACACCCGCTCAAGGGTTGACGAAGTCCCCGCACTTGGGCGCGGCCTCGCTGCCCCACGGCATCACCGGCACGGTGGAGGTGGAGTTCTGCGGCGAGCCCGGGATGCCTATCGCGCGGGTCATACAAGGTCATGACGTGTGACACATATGATGCGTTGCAGGTTTTTGACGATACGCGACCAACTGTAGTATCGCTTCTGACATCGACCTAACCACAAATCCGGTGGTTGGAACTCAATCTGGCTAGGGTGCAGGTGGTAATGTTGAGCTTTCATTGGCGTCGGTCATGTCGGGGTCTTTTTGTTGCGGGACCAGTGGCTTGCGTGGCTGCTTTCTGTGCCGGATCCCCAGCCGAGGCGGACAACGGCTGCAGCGGCTACACGCCCACCACTGGCGATACGGTGTCCTGCAGCAGTGCCTATGCCGCAAGTGCGAGCGGGGTGCAGACGACCATCAACAACACCGGCAACAACAATGTTACTGTCAACATCGACCAGTCGGCTGTCCGGTCGATCAATGGTTCCACCGTTGGCATTGGTAGTGCCAGCACTGTCAGCAATGCGGGAAGCCTGAACACACAGAGTTTCTTCAACGGCTATGGCATCTCGTTCGGAGCCAATGGTCGGTCCAAGCTAGGTGGAAACACGGTGGTCGTTACCGAAACCGGAAGCGTCACCACGGCGGGCGGCAATGGCGATGCCATCCGCATCGACTCGAGTGCCCTGACCTCGGGCGCCAACAGTGTCACCAACCGGGGCGTCCTCACCACCAGAGGCAGCAATGCTGAAGGGATCTCGATCGACTCCCGCCGCAGCGCGGTGACCATCGTGAACTCCGGTTCCATCCTCACCGCGGGCAGCACCAGCAATGGCATCGACGTGTTCAATACGCAAAGCGTGGTGAGCATCCAGAACGCGGCCACAGGCCTCATCCGGTCTTCCGGGGCTGGCTCCAACGCTATCGCCGTCGATGGTGCCACCACCATCACCAATGCCGGCATAGTCTGTGCTGGCACTGTGTCGGGTGGCCGGTGCGTGGCCTCGGGCAACCTCACGGCCAACGCAATCAGCCTTGCAAACATCTCGAATGCAACCCGCTCCAGCATCACCAACCAGTCGACCGGAACCATCGCCACGGGGGGTGGCACCGCGGCAGTCCAGTCCGCGGCCGGCGGCCTTGATGTCATCAATTACGGCCTCATCAGCGGCGGCGGTCCGGATCCGATCGCCGTCGCCTTTGCGCAGGGCGTTGGCAGGGCCGCCAATTCCCTCACCCTGTTCGGCGGCTCATCAACTCTTGGTGCCGTTGCCTTCAACCTTGATGGCACGGCGGAGACACTGGCCTTCTCCGGCGTTACCAGCAGCGGTTTCGACAACACCATTACGGGCGCCAACATCATTCGCGCCCTCGCCGGCAGCGATGTGTCCATGACGGCGGCCAGCTACGCGTTCGCTGCGGGCACCATCGAAGTCGACGGAACCTCGAAACTCGACATCACTGGCGCAATCATTGACCGTGGCACCGGTGCGGTCACCAGCATCACCAAGACCGGCGCTGGCCATCTCACCCTGTCCGGCACGAGCAGCTATGCGGGTCCGACCGTCGTCAATGCTGGTACGCTGATGCTGACTGGCGCCATCATATCCGACACCTCCGTCGGTGCGGGCGCAAGGCTGCGTGGCACGGGCGTGATCACCGGCAACGTTGCCAATGCCGGCATCATTGCGCCCGGCACGCAAGGCCAGATCGGCACGCTCACCATTGCGGGTTCTTATGTCGGCAATGGTGGCACGTTCGAAACCCGCGTTGGCGGCAGTCCAGAGGCGCCGGTGGCAGATGTGCTGCGGATCACGGGGGGCGGCGCGACAGCCAGCGGCACGACTGCCGTAAGCGTCACGGACATTGGCGGCCTCGGCGCGCCGACGACGGGTGATGGCATTCAGGTCGTCGACGCGGCGAATGGTGCCGCCACTTCGGCCGATGCCTTTGTGCTGGCCGGCCGCGTCGCCGGCGGCGCCTATGAATACAACCTGATCCGCGGTGGCAGCACGGCAACGGAGCAGAACTGGTATCTCGCCACCCATCTGGAATCGCCGGAGCCTCCTGTACCTCCAGGACCCGGCCCGACGCCGGAACCTGAGCCCACCTATCGTGTCGAGACCACCAACTACCCGGCCCTTCCGGCGCTGCAGCGGCTCTACACCTATGCGCTGGTCGATACGCTGGAGCAACGCCGCGGCGCTCTTGGCACGCTGACCGCACGCGTTTCCGCGGGTGAGTCCGCCTTGTGGGGACGCGCCGGCGGCAGCTTCGGCGAAACCTATGGTTCGGGCGCCGATGGCATCGACATGTCCTATGACTTCGGCTTCCTGCAGGCAGGTGTTGATGCAGTCAGCACCAGCGACGGGCATGGCGGCCGCGTCGACGCAGGCGTGTTCCTTGGCATCGGCACGTCCACCACCGATACCTCGACCGCAGCCGATGGCAACACGGGCGACG
>JBEARP010000299.1:0-6472 GCA_041163105.1 Pseudomonadota bacterium | reverse complement strand
GCCTCCGTCGCAGGCTGATCGCACTCGACACCGCTGCGAGGCTTTCCATCGAGAGATGGGAAGCCTCTTTCAGTTTACGCGACAGGCAAGCTTCCTCGAGCGCCGACCGGTTACACCCACGATCCGGCGGTAGACGGCCTGAGTGATGCGGAAGTTCAGAACGTCAAAAGGCCGTCGTCCGGCACCGGTTCGCCGCGTGCATTGGCGAGAAGTGCCGCCTTTAGCGCATCGCGGTCAGAAGCATAGTTGCGGCTGATGGCCGGACCCCGCTGCCGCGTGGCCCAGTGCGGATCGGCAAGCAGTGCAGCACCTTCCACCTCTTGCAGGTGACGTCCGCGGATCAGGTCCGACATGCGCTCGGCCAGCACCAACGTGGGCGCGTTCAGGTCGCCCGCAGTTGCCTGCGGCATCAGCGAGGAATCGACGACACGCAGGCCGTCGACCCCGCGCACCCGGCCATCGGGCGTGGTTACCGAAGCAGCGTCCGTGCCCATGCGGCATGTGCCGCAGGGGTGATAGGCGCTTTCAACCTTGCGCTTCAGAAAGGCATCGAGGACGGCATCTTCCTGCGCCTGTGCGCCTGGCGCCAACTCCTCGCCGCGATAGGCCGCGAAGGCAGGTTGGGAGAAGATCTCGCGCGTCAGCCGCATGCAGGCTCGGAATTCGAGCCAATCATCAGGGTGACTCATGTAGTTGAACCGCACGCGCGGCAAGCTGTCGGGCCGCGCGTCCCTGAGGCGCACCCAGCCCCGGCTTTTCGAGCGCTTGGTGCCAACATGCACCTGGAAGCCATGGCCCGAGGCGAGGCTCAAACCATCATAGGAAATGGCGAGCGGCAGGAAGTGATACTGGATGTCGGGGTAGACGATCCCTGCCCGGCTGCGGATATGGCCACCGCTCTCGAAGTGATTGGTGGCGCCCAGCCCCTTGCGGGTGGCGAGCCACTCCATGCCGATCTTTGCCTTGCCCCACAGGCTCTGCGTGGGAAACAGGCTGACGGGCTTGGTGCAGGCCATCTGGATGTAGAGCTCCAGATGGTCCATCAGGTTCTCGCCTACGCCCGGCGCATCATGCAAAATGTCTATTCCATGCTCCCGGAGCTCCGCCGCAGGACCGATTCCGGAGCGCTTGAGGATGACCGGCGACATGATCGAGCCAGCCGAAACGATCACCTCGCGCGTCGCCGCTGCGCGGTGGGCCACGCCATTCACCAGATAGGAAATGCCGGTGGCACGGCGGCCGTCGAACAACACGCGGTCAACCATGGCACCGGTGACCACATGCACGTTGCCCCGCGCCATGGCGGGGCGGAGGTAGGCACGCGCCGCACTCATGCGGCGGCCATCACCGATGTTCATTTCCATCGGCCCGAAGCCCTCGTGCTGGCGCTCGTTCATGTTGGCGCTGCGGGCATAGCCTGCCTGCACGCCAGCCTCGACGAAGGCGTCGTAGAGCGGGTTCTTCTGCAGCCCCCTGTTGATGTTCACGGGGCCTGTGGTGCCGCGAAGCGGACCGCCGCCCTCCACATTCTCCAGCCGCTGGAAGTATGGCAGCACGTTGGACCAGCGCCAGCCGTCAGCGCCCAGAGCTTCCCACAACTCATAGTCCATGGGGTTGCCGCGCACCCAGCACATGCCGTTGATGGAAGAGGAACCACCCAGACCCTTGCCGCGCGGCAGGTTGATCTCGCGCCCGTCAAGCCCGGGCTCGGGTTCGGTCTTCATGCCCCAGTTGAAGCGCTTCGTGTTCATCGGGATCGACAATGCCGCCGGCATGTCGACGATGACGGCCTTCTCCGAACCGCCCGCCTCCAGCACCAGGATGCGCAGGCTTCTGTCCTCGCCAAGCCTGTTCGCCAGCACGCAGCCGGCGGAGCCGGCACCGGCGATGATGTAGTCGTAACTCTCTGCAACCGCCATGATCAGCCGACGATGACGTAGTACTTCAGCATCGGTCCCGGCTGGTGCCACGTGCCCTTGAAGCCCTTGGGCAGCAGGAAGGAGTCTCCCTTGCGGAAAGTATGGCCTTCGCCGCCATCGCTGGTCAGCGTCACTTCGCCTTCGAGCACCACCATGAACTCATCAACGGGGTAGCTGTCATAGCGCTCGGTATAGGCACCGCAGCGCCAGATGCCGGCACGCAGGCCGGGTTGCGCGAGATAGGCGTGATCAAGGCCCACGGGACTGCCCTTCAGCAGTTCTGCATGCTCAAGCGGCTGATCGGGTACATCCATCCAGCCAGCGGGGCCAGCGGGGGCAAAGCGAATGGGGTCGGGCAAGGCGAGTTCCTTTCAGGGCGAGACGCGAAAATCACGGCTTCCGTGAAATCAGCACATAACCCCGGGACTTGTCATCATTGTCGGAGTCCTTGGTATTCATGGCGGCGAAAAGCTCTTCCGCCTTCACCCACACCGGCGGATATTTGTACCGTGCCACGTCGAGGATGAGGAAGCGGTCGCTCTCCTTGTCATAGGCAGCAATCGGCGAGAAATGCCCGCCCTTTTGCTGGCCCAGCGCGTTGCGGAAGTAATTGGCCAGCACGAAATGGCCCGGCTGCGCCAGATAGGCAGAGGTCTCGCCACGGAAGGTGTCGAGATTCGTGTCCGATGCATGCCGGACCATCACGTCGACCGGCTGAACCGCCAGGAGCGCCCCCATCTGGTCCAGCGTGATGCCCTGCTTGAGGATCGTCTCGCGCGGCAGGATCGCCTCGGTGCTGGCGTTGAAGATATTGTCCTGCGTGAAGGTCCTGTAGGGCGCATACTCCGGCACCTCGGGTGCTGGCAACTGCATGGCGTTGAACACCATCACCATGCTGGCTACCCCGCAGAAGCTCTGTGTTTGCTGGGTCAGGTAATTCTCGGCCAGGGTGAAATAGGCCTCCCGTGCGTCCGCGCCGATCAGCAGATCCTCGCCCTCCGCTGAACTGGAAGAAATGAGGTTGGCGGGAAGCGGCAGCGTGTCGGCCTGCGCCGGAGTTGCGACAGCAAGCAGAACCAGCGAAAGTTCAAACAGTTTACGAAGCATGGCAAACCCTCGGGCCTAAGCCTACAAACTCAACAATGGCCAAACTTTGCGCCACCACAGGCGGAGCGGCAATGACGGTTTCTACCGAGAGACATGAAACCGGCAATCCGGGCAATCCGCCAGGCCGCAGGTCGCTTAGCCAAGGTTCTCACATAAGACGGTCGCCGAAAACGCGGGGCAACGGCATTGAAGTTCCCTCAGGATTGATGTCAGATACTTCCGGCCGACATGAAGGGGCATGGGCAATGGCACTGAAGCAGACCGAGGGACGCGCGAAGTTTGGTCCCCACGAAACGTGGTATCGCGTGACAGGCGACCTTGCCAGCGGCAAGCCTCCCGTCTTCATCCTGCACGGTGGACCGGGCGCCGCCCACAACTACGTCGATTCATACAAGCTGTTGAGCGAAACCGGCCGCGCCGTCATCCACTATGACCAGATGGGCTGCGGCCTTTCCACTCATCTTCCCGACATGGACAAGAGCTTCTGGACGCCGCAGCTTTTCGTCGATGAACTGGATAATCTGGTTGATCACCTGGGCCAGCGAAATGGCTTTCACGTCCTGGGCCAGTCCTGGGGCGGCATGCTGGCAGCGGAATATGGAACCAGGCGGCCCAAGGGATTGAAGACCCTCACCATCGCCAATTCACCCGCCTCGATGGCGTTATGGGTATCAGAAGCGATGCGCCAGCGCTCGGCCATGCCCCAGGAGATACAGGACGCCCTCAACACCCACGAGAAGGCCGGAACCTACAGCGACCCTGAGTACCAGAAGGCAACGAACTGGGTTTATGAGCGCCACGTCTGCCGCGTCCTGCCCTTCCCGCCGGAAGTGAAGGCGAGCTTCGACCAGATCGGCCAGGACCCCACCGTCTACCATACGATGAACGGCCCCAACGAATTCTTCGTCACCGGCACGCTCAAGAACTGGAACATCGTTCCCGAACTCCACAAGATTGATGTGCCCACACTCATCATCTCGGGCCGCCATGACGAGGCGACGCCTGCCTGCGTCCAGCCCTTTGCCGACAATATCAAGGGGTCACGCTGGGTGATCTTCGAGGACTCCAGCCACATGCCGCATGTGGAGGAAAAGGAACTGTGCATGAAGACGGTAGGTGATTTCATCACCGCCAACGACTGAAGAAACGACAACAAACCAGGGAGAACGTCATGAAGAAGTGGATGCTGGCCGGGGCTGCTGCCCTGACCATCGCCTTGTCGGCGCTGACGCCGGCACAGGCCGAATACAAGTCGGAGCACCGCGGCGGAACGATGCGCCTCGTTGCGCGCTCGGCGGCGGGCACGCTCGACCCGCAGATCAATTATACGCTGCAATATTGGCAGATCTATCAGTCGGTCTACAGCGGCCTCACGGCCTTCAAGAAGGGCGCTGGCGAGGCCGGCTTCGAGGTTGTTTCCAACCTCGCCGAGGATCTTCCCACCGTCAGCAACGACGGCAAGACCTACACCTTCAAGCTTCGCAGCGGCATCAAGTTCTCGGATGGCCGCGATGTGACCGTCAAGGACGTGGTGGCGTCGTTCCAGCGCATCTTCAAGGTGTCGAGCCCCACCTCGGGCGGCTTCTATTCCGTCATCGTCGGTGCTGATGCCTGCATCGCCACGCCCGCAACCTGCACGCTGGAAGGCGGCGTCTCGGGCGACGAGACGGCCGGCACGGTGACCATCAACCTCACCCGCGCCGACCCGGAGTTCCTGTTCAAGCTTGCGGTTCCGCACGCCTCCATCCTGCCAGCCGATGCGCCGGCAACCGATGCGGGCTCCGTTCCGCTGGCCGGCACAGGCCCCTATTTCTTCTCGGCCTATGACCCCAACAAGGGCCTTACCATGTCGCGCAATCCGCACTTCAAGGTGTGGAGCGAGGCCGCCATGCCGGACGGCTATCCGGACGTCGTTCAGTATGACTTCGGCCTCACCGACGAAGCTGAAGTCACGGCCGTCATGAATGGCGAAGCGGACTGGATGTTCGACCAGCCCCCGACCGACCGCCTCGGCGAGATCGGCACCAAGTACAAGGACCAAGTCTACATCAACACGCTGACCGCCTGGTGGTACGCGCCGATGAACACCCGCATCGCGCCGTTCGACAACATCAAGGCACGTCAGGCCGTGAACTATGCGATCGACCGCAAGGCACTGGTCAACCTGTTTGGCGGCCCGGTGCTTGCAGCACCCGTCTGCCAGGTGTTGCCGCCGGGCTTCCCGGCGCATGTGGCCTACTGCCCCTACACCAAGGACCCGGGTGAGAAGTGGTCGGCGCCCGACATCGAGAAGGCCAAGCAACTCGTCGAGGAGTCGGGTACCAAGGGCCAGAAGGTGACGGTCATCGTCGAGGACACCGCCGTGTCCAAGTCGATCGGCGTCTACCTCCAGTCGGTACTCAAGGAAATCGGTTATGATGCAGATCTGAAGCCGATCTCTCCCAACATCCAGTTCACCTACATCCAGAACACCAACAACAAGGTGCAGATCTCGGTCTCGCAGTGGTATCAGGACTATCCGGCTGCCTCGAACTTCCTGAACGTCCTGTTCGGCTGCTCGAGCTTCACAGAGGGTTCGGACTCCTCCATCAACATCGCAGGCTTCTGCGACGAGAAGGTGGAAGCCAAGATGAAGGAGGCTTTCGCGCTGGCAGCGACCGATCCCGAGGGCGCCAACAAGATCTGGACCGAGGTTGACCGGATGGTGACGGACGCAGCGCCCGCAGCGCCGCTGTTCACGCCCAAGCACATCGACTTCGTGTCGAAGCGGCTCGGCAACTTCCAGTTCAACGCGCAGTTCTACTGGATGGTCACGCAGTCCTGGGTGCAGTGACCGCAATTGTCGGCCGTATCTGATACGCTTGGCACAACACCGAAGAGCCGTGGCCCCTGGGCCACGGCTCTCCGCCGCCTGCTGCGCGACCGCGCCGCAGTTGCCGCCCTGATTCTCTTCCTGATGGTGGTGGTCCTCTGTCTGCTGGCGCCCGCCTATGCGCAATGGGCCGGGACCGACCCCTTCAAGTCGACGCTCGATGCCGTCATCAAGCTCAACGGCCAAGACGTGCCGGTGATGGAGCAGTCGACCGAAGGTCTGGGCCTCGGCTACACGCCCATCGGCCCCACATGGCAGCTCGGCAACTATTTTCTCGGCGCCGACAACCAGGGCCGGGACGTGATGGCCCGCCTGCTCTATGGCGGCCTCAACTCGCTGTTCATCGCCGGCATGGCGACGCTGGTGACGTTATTCTTTGCAACACTCATCGGGCTTGCTGCGGGCTTCTTCGGCGGCATCATCGATACGCTGCTGTCGCGCTTCCTCGACATCCTCTGGGCCTTCCCGGTCTATCTTCTGGCCATTTCCCTTTCGATCGTGCTGATCTCGCAGGGTCTGGACCTCGGCCTCATCACCATCGAATCTGGCTCGCTCTGGCTGCCCATCTTCATCA
>JBEARP010000298.1:0-8240 GCA_041163105.1 Pseudomonadota bacterium | reverse complement strand
GTGCACATGGTGACGAGCGACAGGTTCGCCGCATGCGGTGTCACCGGCAGGCCGGCCTTCTCGGCCATCTTCGCCACGTGCATGGTGCGCAGCATGCCGCCCATGTACATGACGTCCGGCTGCACCACGTCCACGGCGCGCATGCCGATCATCGTCTCCCAGGCCGTGTACTCGCAGTCCTGCTCACCGCCGGTGACGTCGATTGAAAGAGCATCCGTCACTTCCTTGGTCCAGGCGAATTCCCAGTAGGGGCAGGGCTCCTCGAAGTGGCCGATGCCCTCGGCCTCCAGCAGGCGCCCCACTTCGATGGCCCGCTTCGGCATATAGCAGCTGTTGGCATCGACAAGTTTGGCCACGCCGTCGCCCAGCGCGCGCGATACGGTGGGGATGATCTCCTCGGTGCGGCCCGGCCACTCGTCCTTGTCGCGTCCGCATTCGGAGCCGACGCGCCACTTGAAGGCGTCGAAGCCCTTCTCGTCCCTCAGCTTGCACAACCGCTTCGCCTCGTCCTTCGGCGTGATGTCACGCTTCATCGAGGAGGCATAGGCGCGCAGCTTGCCTGGCGTTCCGCCCAGCAGAACGGTCACCGGCTTTTCTTCCAGCTTGCCGCGCAGGTCGAGCAGCGCAGTGTCGAGACCCGTCATCGCGCGCCGCAGGTAGGAGCCAGGATATTTGTGTTCGCGCTCGCCGATGATGGCGAGCGTATCGGCGAAGTCCAGCGCATCGGTGCCCAGCGCATGGCGCGCCACCTGGCGGTGGAAGATCTCGCAGGTGATGTCGGAATTATAGGTCGAGACCTGCCCCCATCCCTGGTGGCCCGTATCCGTGGTTGCCCGCACGAAGCCGACGAATTCGTTGCAGAAGGTCTCAAGCTTCTTGATCTTCACGAAGATTCTCCACGATAGAAACGAATTTTGCTGTCGCCGTAATCGCGCTCATCGATGAGGGCAAGTCCGGAAATGTCCTTGATCTCGGCCTTTTGTGACTCTTCCAGGACGACGATGCCGCCGGCGTTGAGCCAGTCGCCCTTGACGAGAGACTTCAGTGCCTTCTCGCCCAGCCCCTTGCCATATGGCGGGTCGGCGAAGACCAGGTCGAAGCGCGGCTGCGGGTTGCAGGAGCCAAGGTCGGTGGCATCGCGTCGCCAGATCTTGACGAGCCCGATCACTCCCAGCGCATCGGCATTCTTGCGGATCAATCCGCGCGCCTGGGCGCTTTCTTCCACGAACTGGCAGAAGCGCGCGCCGCGCGACACCGCTTCGAGTCCCATGGCACCGGTGCCGGCGAACAGGTCCAGCACGCGCGCACCCTGGAGGTCCAGCCCGTCGATGCCGTGGGCGAGGATGTTGAACACCGATTCCCGCACGCGGTCGCTGGTCGGCCTGGTCGCGGAGCCGTGCGGCGGCGCGATGCTATGCCCTTTGAACTTTCCACCGACGATGCGCATCATCTTCCTTCTTGAAGAATTTTTCCCCGATCGAGGACTTCATCGCGCGCGTTGGCACCTCCTCGATGCCACCGCGCGCCAGCTCGCCCAGCTGGAACGGCCCGAAGGCGGTGCGGATCAGCCGGTTTACCTGCAGGCCCAGATGCTCGCAGATGCGTTTCACCTCGCGGTTCTTGCCTTCCTTGATGGCGATGGTCAGCCAGGTGTTGTCGCCCTGCACGCGCTCGATCTGCGCCTCGATGGGCCCATAGCGCACGCCCTCGACCTCCACACCATTCTCGAGCTTCTTGAGGGAGGCCTCGTCAATGTGTCCGAAGGCCCGCACGCGATACTTCCGAATCCAGCCGGTCGCTGGCAGTTCGAGGAAGCGCGCCAGCTCGCCGTCATTGGTCAGCAGCAGCAAACCCTCGGTATTGATGTCCAGCCGCCCGATCGACACCACCCGCGGCAGCTGGGAACGAAGCTTGTCGAACACCGTGGGCCGCCCCTCGGGGTCATGGTTCGAGACCACCAGCCCACCCGGCTTGTGGTAGCGCCACAGCTTGGTGGCCTCCTTCTGCGGCAGCGGCTGGCCGTCGATCAGGATCACGTCCTTGTCCGTCACGTTGGTGGCCGCCGAGGTCAGCACCTTGCCGTTCATCTTCACCCGGCCTTCGCCGATCAGCCGTTCGGCGTCCCGCCTGGAGCAGATGCCTGCCCGGGCGATCACCTTGGCGATGCGTTCTCCGTCGAATTCGCTCATCTTGACCCGTCACCCATGAATGCCTCAATTGGCACGATGCGACTGAATCTGCCAGCCCCCCTTGAAATCGCCTTCGAAGAGGCCGAGGCCGCTGCCCTCCGGGGGGAGGTGCCTGTGGGGGCGGTCGTGGCCGACAAGGCTGGGAATGTCATTGCCAAGGCCGGCAACCGCACGCTGGAACTGAAGGATCCCACCGCCCATGCCGAAATGCTGGTGATCCGGGCGGCAGCCGAAATCCTGGGGTCCGAGCGCCTCATCGACTGTGACCTGCACGTGACGCTGGAGCCTTGCGCCATGTGCGCTGCCGCCATTTCCTTCGCCCGCATCCGCCGCCTCTATTTTTCAGCGGGCGACGAGAAAATGGGGGCGGTGGAGCACGGCCCGCGCTTTTATTCGCAGGCCACCTGCCACCATGCGCCGGACGTCTACGGCGGGCTTGGAGAGGATCGCGCGAAGCTGCTGCTCAGGGATTTCTTCAGGTCCCGCCGTTCGTGATCGCCGTCAGGCGTTTTTCCAGTTCCCGCTTCAGCTTGTCCTTGGCGGGCTGCGCCTGCTCGATCACCTCCTTGATGCGGAAGAAATCACCGCCGGAGAAGGAGTCGAGAGCGGGGCGGACATAGATGTCAGGAGGGCTGATCTCGCGGCGCAGGCTGGCCACCTGGTTGAACAGGATGAGCAGCGAACCGACGGCCAGTTCGATGTTGGAGCGGTTCTTGCCGTTGGCTTCGCGCGGACGACCGGACACATCCACCGCGATGACGATGTCCATGTCGTCGCGTACGCGGTTGAACGGCACCGGGTTGGTGACGCAGCCATCGACGTAGCTGTGACCGTCATACTGTGTGCCGAGGATGACACCCGGAATGGCGATCGACGCTCCAACGGCCTTGACCAGAGAGCCGCTCTCGATGACCCGCTCCTCCATGGCGTCGAAGTCGGTGGCGATCACCTTGAAGGGGATCGGCAGGTCCTCGATAAGTCCCGGCAGGGTCTCTGGCAGCACCAACCCGGCTAGCTTCTCGCCATGCACCTGCAACGAGGCGAGGCCTCGGAGTGCGAGCAGGTCGAAGGGATTGATGCGCTTCTGCCCGAAGGCGAACTTCAGTGCGCCGATCCGGTCCGAGAGCAGCAGTTCCGCCCGTTCCCTGATCTCGCGGGCACTCATTCCTCCGGCATAGGCCGCTCCCAACAGCGAGCCGATGGAGCATCCGGCGATCACCTTTGGCTTGATGCCCAGTTCGTCGAAGACTTCGAGCACGGGAATATGCGCCAGCCCCCGCGCGCTGCCGCCGCCGAGCGCCAGTCCGATGGAGACCTCGCTCATGCCCCTGCCTTTCGTGCAAAGGACCATGCCGTCCGCGCCAATGGTTTCACCTGCTGCGCCATCGCGGCCGCCTGGGCATTGGCTGCCGTGCCGTCGCGCACGCGGCCCAATATGCCCTGCAGGATCGCCGCAAGCCGGAAGAAATTGTAGGCCATGTACACATCGAGGTCCGGAATGCCACGCCGCCCGGTGCGGCGGCAGTAGCGCGCGATGTAGTCGTCGATGGCAGGAAGTCCTGCCGCGTCCTCATGCCCCAGCAGCGAGCCCACGCCGGCACCCGCTTCCGACACAGGCATGGACCATTGCATCAGGTGATAGGTGAAATCCGCCAGCGGGTCGCCCAGCGTGGAGAGTTCCCAGTCAAGCACGGCGATGATGCGCGGCTCGGTCGGGTGGACGATGCAATTGTCCAGCCGGAAGTCGCCATGCACGATCGTGCCGCCTGAATCCGCCGGGCACACCCCGGGCAGCCACGCGATGAGGCCGTCCATCTCGGGGATCGTCTCGGTCTCGGAGGCGCGGTACTGCTCGCTCCAGCGCTTGATCTGCCGTGCCACATAGCCCTGTGGCCTGCCGAAATCGCCGAGCCCGAGTGTCGCAGGATCAAACCCGTGCAGTTGCGCGATGGTGGAGTTGAGTGAGTCGAACAGCGCCGCACGCTCTTGCCCCGAGAGGCCCTGCGCATGCGGCTCCCAGAACACGCGGCCTGCGGCATGTTCCATCACGTAGAAGGGCGCGCCGATGATGCTGTCATCGGCGCAGAGATGCAGCGGCCTTGCAGCGGGAAATCCGGCCTGCGCCAGCGCTTCCGTCACCCGGTACTCACGCTCGATGGCGTGGGCGGACGGCAGCAACTTGCCGAAGGGCTTGCGCCGCAGCACATAGGAACGTGTGGGCGTCGTCAGCTTGTAGGTTGGGTTCGATTGCCCGCCCTTGAAGCGCGCCAGTGTCAGTGGCCCCGTGAAGCCATCGATGTGCTGCGCCAGGTAGGCCTCCAGTCCAGCCGCGTCGATATCGGAAGCGGTGGTGCCCGAGAAGGCCTGCTGGCGGTCAATGCGCATGACGTTCCAGGAAGGGGAGCAAGGCGTCGACTGTTGCCTGCGGATTCTCTTCGGCAATGAAGTGGCCGGAATCGATGCCGTGGCCTTCCACGCTTTCGCACCATTCATGCCAGGTCTCGAGCGGTCCATCCGTCTCGCTGGGAATGCCCGCCGTACCCCACAATGCCAGCGTGGGGCAGGCAATCTTGCGACCCGAGGCATGGTCCACCACATCCGCAGCGAGGTCATAGGTTGCCCCCGCACGATAGTCGTTGCAGGTCGCGTGGATGTGCTCTGGCGTCGCGTAGTGCATGCGATATTGAGAGAGCGCGTCTTCGCTGAAGGCGGAGAGGTCCTTGGACTTGGTCCAGCTGGCGATGGTGTAGTCGAGATAGCCCACCGGGTTTGGCTCGATCAGCATTTCGGGCAGCGGGTGCGGTTGGGCCAGCATCAGCCAGTGATAGGTCTTCATCGCCAGCCGTACCGTGAAATTGTGCCACATCGCGTGCGTTGGCACGATGTCGAGCACTGTGAGGCAGGTGACGGCTTGCGGACGATCCAACGCCATGCGGTAAGCGACACGCGCCCCACGGTCATGGCCCACCACTCCGAAACGGTCGTGCCCGAGGCTCTTCATCAGGGAAACGAGGTCCTCTGCCATGGTGCGCTTGGAATAGGTCTCGTTCTTGGCGTCATTCTCGGGGCACGAGGAATAGCCATAGCCCCGCAGGTCGGGCATCACGCAGGTGAAGCGC
The DNA here is from genome assembly GCA_041163105.1 of Pseudomonadota bacterium. Taxonomy (GTDB): domain Bacteria; phylum Pseudomonadota; class Alphaproteobacteria; order Rhizobiales; family Aestuariivirgaceae; genus Aestuariivirga. The sequence goes on along the minus strand of JBEARP010000298.1, from coordinate 2,932 downwards.
CGCATCAGCTCGGGCGCTACCTTGTGCCACATGGCATGCGTCTGCGGAAAGCCATGGATCAGCAGCAGCGGCGGGCCGGAGCCGCCGATGCGCGCGAAAATCTCGACGCCGGCGTGCCTGTGCCGATGTTCCTTCGTGCCGGGGAAGAGCGTGCTCATGGGGCGAGGTTACACCCACCCGGGCCTTCCGCAAAGTTCAGCGATTGTCCTCTCGCGCCAGTGCCCGCCAGGCGATGTCGCGGCGGCAGAAGCCCTCCGGCCAGTCGATGCGGTCGACCGCCGCATAGGCCCGCTCCCGTGCTTCGCGCACGGTGGCACCACGCGCGGTGACGTTCAGCACCCGCCCGCCATTGGCCATGATCCTGCCGTCCTTGGCGCTGGTGCCCGCATGAAAGATCTCGACGCCTTCCAGGGCGGCAGCGCGATCAAGGCCGCGGATATCGGTGCCCTTCACCACGTCGCCCGGATAGCCCTTGGCGCACATCACAACGGTCAACGCCACGTCGTCAAGCCAGCGCGCCGACACCTTGTCCAGCGTGCCGTCGCAGCAGGCGAGCAGCAGGGTCACGAGATCGTCCTTAAGCCGCATCATGAGAACTTGGGCTTCCGGATCGCCGAAGCGGCAGTTGTACTCGATCAGCTTCGGGCCGTCCTCCGTCAGGATCAGGCCCGCATAGAGTACGCCCACGTAAGGATGCCCCATGTCCTGCAGCGCGCGGATCGTGGGCTTGACGATCGTCTCGAGCGCCTCTTCGCAAAGTGCCGGTGACATGCAAGGGGCAGGGGAATAGGCCCCCATGCCGCCGGTGTTGGGGCCGGTGTCGCCGTCGCCTACTCGCTTGTGATCCTGCGCGGTGGCCAGCGGCAAGGCGTTCTTACCGTCGGTGAGCACGAAGAAGCTCGCTTCTTCGCCCTCAAGGAATTCCTCGATCACGCATTCAGCCCCGCCGAACTTGCCCGAGAAGATATCCTCGACGGCCTCGCGTGCAGTGGCCATGTCCATCGCCACGGTCACCCCCTTGCCGGCGGCCAGCCCGTCCGCCTTGATGACGATGGGTGCACCGTGGGCATCGAGATAGGCGAGCGCTGCCTGCTTGTCCCTGAAGCGGCCATAGGCGGCGGTGGGGATGTCGTATTTGGCGCAGATATCCTTGGTGAAGCCCTTGGAGCCTTCGAGCTGCGCGGGGACTTTCTTCGGACCGAAGCACTTGATGCCAGCAGCGGCGAGGTCATCCGCCAGTCCTGCCACCAGCGGGGCCTCGGGGCCCACCACCACGAGGCCGATGGTCTCCGCCCGGCAGAAGGCGATGACGGCGGCATGGTCGCTAACACTGAGGTCCACGTTGCGGGCGATCTGGCCGATACCTGGATTGCCGGGCGCCACGAACAGCCTGTCGCACATGGGGCTGCTGCAAATGGCCCAGGCCAGCGCATGTTCGCGGCCGCCGGAGCCGATCAGTAGAATGTTCATGCCTGTATCCTCGCTGGCGCGTGCCGCGCGCCAATCCTTGCTTTCGTCCGCCTTTTTGCATTTGATGGCCGTGAATCAAAGCGCGGAATTTGCCATGTCCACCATCTGGGACCACGACCCCGAAACCGGCGAGATCATCGAGGGCGGCGGCTCCAATGCCGGGGAATACTCCGTCTCGGAGATCGCCCAGGCGCTGAAGCGCACGTTGGAGGACACCTTCGGCCATGTGCGGGTCAGGGGCGAGATTTCGGGCTATCGCGGGCCCCATTCCTCCGGCCACTGTTATTTCTCCATCAAGGACGAGGGAGCCAAGCTCGACGCCGTGATTTGGCGCGGCAGCTTCGGCCGGCTCCGTTCAAAGATGCAGGAGGGGCTCGAGGTCATTGCCACCGGCAAGATCACTTCCTACCCGATGAAGTCGGGCTACCAGATCGTCATCGAGTCGATCGAGCCCGCGGGCGTCGGTGCTCTCATGGCGTTGCTGGAGGAGCGCAAGAAAAAGCTCACCGCCGAAGGCTTGTTGGATGCCGCTCGCAAGCAGCCAATTCCTTATTTGCCGAAGGTCATCGGCGTCGTCACCTCGCCCACCGGAGCCGTGATCCGCGACATTCTGCATCGCCTCAATGACCGCTTTCCGCGCCATGTGATCGTCTGGCCGGTACGCGTGCAAGGTGAGACCTGCGCGGCGGAGGTGGCTGCTGCCATCGCCGGCTTCAACGACATGGCGCGCAAGCCGGACGTCATCATCGTCGCACGAGGCGGCGGTTCGCTTGAAGACCTGTGGGGCTTCAATGAGGAGATCGTTGTGAGGGCCGTTGCTGCCAGCGCCATTCCGGTCATCTCCGCCGTAGGCCATGAAACGGATACTACGTTGATCGATTACGCCGCTGACTTGCGCGCCCCAACGCCCACCGCAGCTGCCGAGAAGGCCGTTCCCGTGCGCGCCGATCTTGTGGCCGAAGTCGCGCGGCTCGATGCCCGCATGCAGGGCGGGCTTCGCCGCGGCATGGATGAGCGGTTGACCCGCGTGCGCTCCGCCGGGCGCGCCCTGCCACGGCCCGATGAACTTCTGGCTCTGGTGCGGCAGCGTTTCGATTCAGCCTCAGGTCGCCTCGTGCAGGCGTTGAAGGCCAATACCCGTGAGCACGGCGCCCGCCTTCACCGCCTTGCGCCGCGCCTCACGCTTGCGCCCTTGCGCACCATGATTTCGAACGAGCGACGATCGCTGGACCTGTCCGGCAGGCGAGCCGCGCAGGCGCTGACGCGCCTTGTCGCCTTCCAGCGCCAGCATTTCGATGGCGTCGCGAAACTCGCGGACAGCCTGTCCTACAAGTCCGTGCTGCGGCGCGGTTTCGCGCTGGTGCGTGATGAGAAGGGCAAGCCCGTGCACCTTGCCGGCGACGTCAGGCTGGGCGCGGCCTTGCGCCTCGAATTCGCCGATGGCGAGGTGAAGGTGCGGGAG
>JBEARP010000297.1:0-5301 GCA_041163105.1 Pseudomonadota bacterium | reverse complement strand
CAGGCGCAGCGCAAGGGCGACTTTGCGAAGGCGGGCGAGCTTGCTTATGCCACCATTCCAGGCCTCGAGAAGAAGGTCAAGGAAGCCGAAGAGTCCTCAAGCTCCCGCATGCTCGAGGAAGCGGTCACCGAGAACCACGTGGCACAGGTCGTGTCGCGCTGGACCGGTGTTCCCGTCGACAAGATGCTCGAAGGCGAGCGCGAGAAGCTCATCGCCATGGAGACGGAACTCGCCAAGCGCGTTATCGGCCAGTCCGATGCCGTGATCGCGGTTTCGACCGCGGTCAGGCGTTCGCGCGCCGGCCTGCAGGACCCGAACCGGCCAATCGGCTCGTTCATGTTCTTAGGGCCCACGGGCGTGGGCAAGACCGAGCTCACCAAGGCGCTTGCGGGCTTCCTGTTCGACGACGAGCACGCGATGGTCAGGATCGACATGTCGGAATACATGGAGAAGCACTCTGTCTCGCGTCTCATCGGCGCCCCTCCGGGCTACGTCGGCTACGACGAGGGCGGTGCGCTCACCGAAGCCGTGCGGCGCAGGCCCTATCAGGTCGTGCTGTTCGACGAGATCGAGAAGGCCCATCCGGATGTGTTCAACGTGCTCCTGCAGGTGCTCGATGACGGCCGCCTGACCGATGGCCAGGGCCGCACCGTGGACTTCAAGAACACGCTGATCATCATGACCTCGAACCTGGGCGCCGAGTATCTGGTGAACCTCGGCGAGGATCAGGACGTGGACGTGGTGAAGGACGAGGTGATGGCGGTGGTGAAGGGCCACTTCCGGCCCGAATTCCTCAACCGCCTCGACGAGATCGTGCTGTTCCACAGGCTCAAGCGCGAGCACATGGGCGCCATCGTCGACGTTCAGGCCGGCCGCCTGCGCAAGCTGCTCACCGATCGGAAGATCGAGGTGGAGATCAGCGACGCCGCGCGCGACTGGATTGCCGACAAGGGCTATGAGCCGGCCTATGGCGCGCGTCCCTTGAAGCGCGTGATCCAGAAGAGCCTCCAGGATCCGCTGGCCGAGGAAATTCTCGCCGGTCGCATCAAGGACGGCGATACGGTGAAGGTCGACGTGAAGGGCGGTCTTCTGACCTTCAACGGCGTCCCCGTCGGCGGCAAGACCGTCGTCGATCCGAAGGTCGTCAAGCTGCACTGATCGGATGAAATGAAGTGGAAAGGGCGGTCCTGCCGGGCCGCCCTTTCTGTTTGCGCGGTGGCATGGCAGAGTTTCCGGATGACCCTCGACGGCTACAACCGCTTCTGCCGCAGCCTCGCCCACACCGCGCATGTCGTGCAGTGGGAAGGTGCGCATGTATGGAAGGTGGGCGGACCCATGGGCAAGGTCTTCGCCATCGCCTCGCGCTGGCATGGCCCGTCGCTGGACTTCACCTTCAAGGCCTCGCAACTCAGCTTCGATTTGCTGAAGGACAAGCCGGGCATCAGGCCCGCGCCCTATTTCGCGTCACGTGGCCTTCTCTGGCTGCAACGGCACACGGCGAAGACGCTCGATGACGCCGCGCTGAAGGATTACCTCCGCGAAAGCCATCGCCTTGCCGCGCAGAATCTGCCGAAGCGGGCGCAACGGGAACTCGGACTCGTGTGAGCCTCAGGCCTTGGGCGAATTGTCCTTCGCGAAGGCATAGACGACGAGGCTTGCGACCAGAAGGCCTGCGAAGATCAGGTGCAGCGTGGCGTGGGCTTGCGCAGGTGGCGCCTCTGCCATGTGCTTCATCAGTGCGCCACTGAGTGGTTGCAATACGCCGGCGCCACCGATGAACAGCACGTTGAGAAGGGTTATGCCGCGGCCCAGCAGATGGTCCGGCACGAAGCTGCGGCCGTGCGCCATCAGCACGCCATAGGTCATGCCGAAGCCGCCGAGCAGGCCCATGATGAGGATGGCGGCCGAGAGCGACAGGCCGGGAAGGGCAAGTGCTGCGAAGCAGAGTGCCGTGATTGCCACGCCGCCGAACACCACCCATTTGCGCGTGCCGAGCAGGCGGTCCAGCGGGCCATAGGCCATGGCGCCTGCCGACATGGCGGCCGCCATCACCAGCAGCGCGTGTCCGCGCGCCACGGGCTCAAGCCCGAATACAGAGGAGAAATAGGGCCCCGCCCACAAGCCGCGCTCTGCCAGCACCACGGCGTAGCTGACAGCTGTGATGGGAAGGAGAGGCCAGAGAGCCCGGATGCGAAGGATGTCGCCGATGCCGCCGAACAGGCCCCGGCTTCCATGCGAGGTGATGCGTACGGGATCACGGATCAGCAGCAGCACGGACAGTGCGGAAATTGCCGTCGCCGCCGCCATGACCACCATCGCGCCACGCCAGCCGATTGACTGCGCAGCCCATGCCAATGGTGAGGCAGCCAGCAGATTGCCGGCCGTTCCGATTCCGAGAAGCCATGAGCAGAGCAGGGCAAAGCGCTGGGGTGGTGCGATGCGGCCAAACATGTAGATCGCCCCCATGTAGATCGAACCGCAACCCGCACCAATCAGCAGCATGGCGATGTTCAGCCCCATTGCGCTGTGTGCCGTGGCGAAGAGCAGTGCTCCTGCCACCGCCGCCAGCATCTGCGCGGATACGGTGCGGCGTGGGCCCAGCGTGTCCAGTGCCCAGCCGAGGGGGAGGAGCGTTGCCACGAAGCCGAGGATCCAGAACGCCTGCAGGTTGCCCAGCGCCTGCGGGTCCAACGCCAGTTCGCGCGCCAGCTCAGGCGCGATCACCGCCAGGAAGGACCGGTAGAACTGGCTCAGCACATAGGCGGCCAGGAAGGTAAGAAAGACGCGCATGGCAAGCGTCATCGCAGGCGCGGACGCCTCGCGCAAGCGGCGGAAACGGCAATGCTATGGCTTGGCTTGTGCGACCTGCAGGGCGGACGGCGCCTGCTGCATCATGGCCACCACGCGCTGCTTCATCTGGTTGAACTTCATGAGTTCCTTTCCAGCGAGCTGCTTGCCGCCAGCGGCCTTGATGCGCGTGGGGTTCACCGGGCGGTCATCGACATGCACTTCATAGTGGAGGTGCGGGCCGGTGGACCGGCCGGTCGAGCCCACATAGCCGATGATCTGGCCCTGGTTCACCTTGGTGCCGCGGCGGATGCCAGCGGCGAGCTTGCTCATGTGAGCGTAGAGCGTTTCATAGCGGTCGTTGTGCTTGATCTCGACGGCGATGCCGAAGGCGCCGTGGCGCCCCGCGATCTTGACCACGCCGGAGCCTGCGGCGCGGATCGGCGTTCCCTGCGGCACGCCGAAGTCAACGCCGGCATGCATCTTGGAGTAGCCGAGCAGCGGGTGCCGGCGCATGCCGAAACCGGAGGTGAGCCGGGCGCCGGACACCGGCGTCTTCAGCAGCGACTTCTGCGCACTGCGGCCCTGTTCGTCGTAATAGTCGGTCTGGCCGTCCCTGGTGGTGTAGCGGTAGAGCGTCTTGGTCTTGCCATCGAGCGTGAGTTGCGCGAAGTGCAGCACCTTGCGCTTGGAAGACGAACCGGTGAGCGGATTGCCGTAGAACACGTCGAAGGTGTCTGACGCTTTCACCTGGCGCTGGAAGTCGACGTCATAGGCAAAGACGCGGGTAAACTCCGCGATGATGTAGTCCGGAACCTTGTTGTCCTTGGCCGTGCCATAGAGACTTGAGCCGACCTTGGACTTCGTGCGGAAGTGGTTGAACTGTGCATACTGCGACTTGGTTCCGGCCCGGGCGCCCTCGATCGCTGCCGCGAAGCGACCGTCTTCGTCGGCCTCGACGGTGAGGGTTTCCTTGGGCCCCGGGTCGAAGGAGAGTTCGACGGGGAAGATCACTTCGCGGCCATAGAAGTCGATCTGGCGGTCGAGGGTCAGTTCGAAGTTGGTGCCCGGCTTGATCATGTTCACCGGGAAGATGGGGTTGATCGATGCAACCAGCGCCTTGGCGGCTTCCTGGCTGACGCCGCGGTCGGTCAGCACGTCGACCAGCGACTGGCCTTTGGCCAGCTTGAAGGTTTCGTCGGTCGGCTCCGGCGGAACCTGCTTGGTGATGGTGGTGATGTTCTCCTCGTCCTCGACACCGTCGACATCGGCATCGATCACCACTGGCCTGTCCTCGTTGTAAGGCAGGTCGCCGGAGGTGATCTCGGGATAGAGGTTGGCGTTGTTCAGGTCGCGCTCGGGTACCACCGAACGCTCGGCATCGTCGGCCTGAGGCTGATAGGTGGTGGAGAATTCCTTGCGGCCGATCAGCGACCGTCCGGTTTCCGCACTCTCGGTATACAAGCCGTTGATCGAAGCCTTCTCGACAGAGGCATAGGCGTCGCGAGGGGCGGCGTTCTCGCCGAAGATGCCCAGCACGGCGCTGCCGATCACCAGGGATCCGGCAATGCCGGCAACACAGGTGGTCAAGAGCCAGCGGTGATGGGCCGGCTCGACCTGGAATGGATCGGGCGAAGGTTCGGGCACGACGGCAGGGGCCGGCAGCGCAGCGCGCGGCGGCAGTTTCGAAGGCAATGGCGGACGGCGGGTCGTGCCGGCAGCAGGCGTGCGGGCGCGAAACTGTCTGTCAACGCGATCGTTCAATACTCAAATCCCCTGTCACACTCGCACGCTCCGGACACCTATACCTGCCTCGTTCTCTCGATCGGCAGGTCCCCAGGAGCCTGTTCGTTTGTCTTGCTCCGTCCGGGACCCAGGAACCCCTTGGACCCCCGCGCGCGACGGAAAATGCCCGTCTGAACCCCGATAGTCAACCCGCAAAGCCGGGCTGGCTTCCACGGGGTTCACGCAGTCCGTTCGGGGCTTCTCCCAAGGCCGAAGAGTCGAACTGGAGCGACCATCTCGCAGTGTGTCATGCAGACGTTTCCAATTCGTTAACCATGACGCGCCAACCAAGATGCCCCGGCTGCACCCTCACAGCGTCTTTCCACTCCGGCTCGCCTGCTGTCATGGCTTCTGGGAAGCCGCCATCAGGCCGCGGGGGCGGCCTGATGGCGGCTGACACGGATCAATTTCTGATCTCCGTTTCAAGCGCTTGCGAGAATTTTCCGGATTTCACCTCAGTCATGCTTGACACTTCGACGCGGGTTCTCATATAAGCCCCATCACTGAGGGACGCGGCGCTTGTGGTGCTGCGGGCCTTTTCTGCCGAAAGCCGACAGGTTGGGCGTGAACGTCCGGGTGTCCTGAGAAGGGGATCCGGGGCTTCTTGTGCTTGGGGCTTGAGGTTGGGGTTTCGATCCCGTTGCTGATTGACATTGTGAAGAGAGAAAGAGAGACGCAGGCGGCGTGTGTTCTAGCGGGCTCTGGGGTAACCTGGAGCTGTAAGAAACA
>JBEARP010000296.1:0-2698 GCA_041163105.1 Pseudomonadota bacterium | reverse complement strand
CGTGCCTCTTTCCAAGACCGGGGCCGAGTTGCTGTTCGAGATGATCTCCCTGCGCTACGAGCGTGGCTCAACGCTCATCACCAGCAATCTGTTGATTTGCACTGAGAGTTGACCCGGGATTTTCATTGAGAAGTGACCCGGGTTTATGGTTTGTGCGGCGTCATTGGCCGCGGGTCAAGTCAGTGGCTTCTCCTTTCTGGTTTTCGGCTTCGTCGAACTGGCCTTGAAGCGGAAGCTGTCGTTTCCGGTTTCAAGGATGTGGCAGTGGTGAGTGAGGCGGTCGAGGAGTGCTGTGGTCATCTTGGCATCGCCGAATACGCCGGCCCATTCGCTGAAGCTGAGGTTGGTGGTTATAACGACGCTGGTCTGCTCGTAGAGCCTCGAGAGCAGGTGGAAGAGGAGCGCTCCGCCTGACGCGCTGAACGGCAGGTAACCGAGCTCATCGAGGATGACGAGGTCAAGCTTCGAGAGCCTGTCGGCTATTTGGCCTGCCTTGTTCAGTGCCTTTTCCTGCTCGAGGGCGTTGACCAGGTCGACGGTGGCGAAGAACCTGACCTTCTTCCGGTGGTGCTCGACGGCCTGGACGCCGAGGGCGGTGGCAATGTGGGTCTTGCCGGTGCCCGGCCCGCCGATGAGCACGACATTGTGGGCGCCCGCCATGAACTCGCCGGCATGCAGCTGGCGAACCAGGGCTTCGGCAACCTCGCTGGAGGTGAAGTCGAAGCCTGTCAGGTCCTTGTAGGCCGGGAACCGGGCGGCCTTGATCTGGTAGGCGATCGAGCGGACTTCGCGTTCGGCAAGCTCGGCCTTGAGCAGCTGCGACAGGATGGGGACAGCCGTATCGAAGGCAGGCGCGCCCTGTTCGGTGAGATCGCTGACGGCCTGGGCCATGCCGTACATCTTGAGCGCACGCAGCATGACCACGACGGCGGCACTGGCAGGATCATGACGCACGGTTAGCCTCCTTTCTGCGCAAGCCATCGTAACGGGCGGTATTGGCCTTCGGCTCGAGTCGCAGGCTCAGGGCCTGTGGCGCATCGATGGGCGTCGGGGTGCCCGGCTTGCCGTCGATCAGCCGATGCAGGAGGTTCAGGATATGGGTCTTGGTGGCAATGCCGGCGTCCAAGGCCATCTCGACGGCGCAGAGCACGGCCTGTTCATCGTGCTGCAGGACGAGAGCCAGGATCTCCACCATCTCCCGGTCACCCCCGGGTCGCTTGAGAAGGTGGCCCTGCAGCTGCCGGAAGGCGTCGGGCAGATCGGCAAAGGGGGCCCCGTTGCGCAGGGCGCCGGGCTTTCGCTGTATCACCGCAAGATAGTGCCGCCAGTCATAGATCGTCCGGGCTGGCAGGTGGTGGGATCGCTCGATGACCCGGGCATGCTCGCACAGCACCTGCCCCTCGGCGGCGATGACGATCCGCTCCGGGTATATCCGCAGGCTCACCGGCCGGTTGGCGAAGGAGGCCGGCACGCTGTAGCGGTTGCGCTCGAAGTGGATGAGGCAGGTCGGCGACACCCGCTTGCCGTGCTCCACGAAGCCGTCGAAAGGGCGCCCCAGGGGCATCAGGCTCAGGACTTCATCAGCATGCGCCTCGGCAATTGTGCCGGGAAGGACACCATGCTGGATATCCCGCCATTGCGCGATGCAGCGCTCCTCGAGCCAGGCGTTCAGGGCATTGAGGTCAGGAAAGCGTGGCATCGGTTGCCACAGACGTCGCCGGGCATCCTGGACGTTCTTCTCGATCTGCCCCTTCTCCCAGCCGGAGGCCGGGTTGCAGAACTCGGGTTCGAACAGGTAGTGGCTGGCCATGGCCGAGAACCGGGCGTTGACCTGCCGGGCCTTGCCAGCTCCGATCCGGTCAACAGCCGTCTTCATGTTATCGAAGATGCCGCGCCGCGGGACCCCGCCCAGGACCCGGAACGCCTGGGTCATGGCATCGAACAGCATCTCGTGGGTTTGGAGAAGGTATGCCCGCACGATGAAGGCCCTGCTGTGCGACAGCTTGGTGTGCGCCACCTGCAACTTGACCCGTTCATTGCCAAGAACCGCCCAGTCCTCGCTCCAGTCGAACTGGAAGGCCTCACCCGGCGCAAAGGCCAGCGGCACGAAAGTGCCGCGCCCGCTCGTCTGGGCGTCACGCTGGCGTTCCGTCTTCCAGGCTCGTACGAACGCCGCCACCCGGCTGTAGGAGCCCCGGTAGCCCAGCTTGACCAGATCGTTGTGCATCTGCCGCGCCGTGCGCCGCTGCTTGCGGGACTTGCCCGCCTCGACCCTGAGCCACGCCTCAAGCCTGTCGGCAAACGGGTCCAGGTTGCTCGGCCGGTCGGGAACCTTGAACTTCGGCTCAACGGCACCAGACCTCAGGTACTTGCGGATGGTATTGCGCGACAGCCCCGTCCGCCGCTCGATCTCCCGGATCGGGATCTCCTCGCGAAGATGCCAGCGCCGGATAATGCTCAAAAGTGCCATGTCGATCACTCCATGATCCCCCGGTCCAATTGCCAGGGGGAAGGTCAGAACATGGGTCACTTCTCGGTGGAAACTTGTGCCCCTCCCGGGTCAACTCTCAGTGCAAATCAACAGACAGTGCTTCTATGGTTCCAACATCTCGGCTTCTCGTAGAGCCAAACTCATCATAGGTAGTAAGATATTCCAAATGCGCGATAATGCGGCTGTATAAATGTAAATCGTTTGTCA
>JBEARP010000295.1:0-17041 GCA_041163105.1 Pseudomonadota bacterium | reverse complement strand
GGCGCAAAATCCTGCTTCGGCACTCGTCTTCCCCGACCATACGGTGAGCTATGGCGAACTGGCGCGATGCGTTGATGCGATGGCGCAGCGCATGGCCGGCGCGCGCCGGTTGGTGGCGCTGGAGACACAGCCGGGCAAGGACTTCATTGTCAGCTATCTTGCAGCGCTGAAGGCCGGCCATGCGGTGGCACTGCTGCCACCGGGCGATGCCGAGGCCGCCGGAACATTCCATCGCGACTTCACCCCCGAGATCACCTTCGCGTTCACTGGGCAGGAGTGGCGCATGACCGAGAGCGCAACACGCGCCAGACGCCCGATCCACCCTGATCTCGCCGTGATGCTCGCGACCTCCGGCAGCGAGGGGCGCCCGCGCTGGGTTCGGCTGTCGCGCGCAAACATTGCCGCCAATGCCGAGAGCATCGTGACTTATCTGGGCCTCACGGCACGGGACCGCGCGCCGCAGACATTGCCCTTTCACTATTCCTATGGACTTTCCGTGCTGCATTCGCACCTTGTGGCGGGTGGCAGCATGGCCTTCTGCGGCAGCAGCGTGATCGAGGACGGCTTCATCGACACCGCAGAAAGGCTCGGATGCACCGGGCTGTCAGGCGTTCCTTTCACCTTCGAATTGCTGGAGCGCATCTCGTTGCGCGAGCGCATGTGGCCAGCACTGCGCTACATGACCGTTGCGGGTGGACGCCTTTCACCCAACCTCGTGTCTCTCTATGCCGAGGCGATGGCGCAGCATGGCGGTGCGTTCTTTGCCATGTATGGACAGACGGAGGCCACGGCGCGCATGGCCTATCTGCCCCCTGCACAGGCCGCAGCGCATCCGGACTGCATCGGCATCGCAATTCCCGGCGGCAGCTTTCGCATCGAGGGCAGGGAGGGTGAACTCTTCTACAGCGGCCCCAACGTGATGATGGGTTATGCGACGGCTCGCCGCGACCTGTCACGCGGGGCGGAGATTGGCGAACTTGCCACCGGCGACATTGCGGCGATGACCGAGGCAGGCCTCATTCGGCTCGTCGGCCGGGCGAAGCGCTTCTCGAAGATCGCCGGGCTGCGCATTGGCCACGAAGCCATTGAATGGGCCTTGCGGGCGCGCGGCATCACCTGCGCAGTGACCGGCAACGATGAGGCAATCACCGTGCACGCCGAGGCGACGGAGCAGGACGTCATCCGCCACGCGGCGGAGGCCGCGGCCATTCCGCAGCGCTACGTTCGCCTTGTGCGACTCGAGGCGCTGCCGCGGCTCGCCTCCGGAAAAGTCGACTACCGTGCCTGTGCGGCCCCTGCTGCGCCAGCACCTTCCACGCCCATGGCGAGCAGCCTGCTAGAGGAGTTTCGCGCCACCTTCTATCCCCGCGCGGTTACAGCAAAGGACAGTTTCGAGAGCCTTGAGGGGGATTCACTCGCCTATGTCCAGGTGTCGCTTGCCATCGAGGCGCAACTCGGCCGGCTGCCCGAGGGCTGGGAGGCAATGTCCGTTGCGCAACTCGATGCGCTGCGGGCCAGGACGACGGCGCGGCAGACGTCATGGCTCGGCAGGATCGAAAGCCACGTGGCACTGCGGGCGGCGGCGATCCTTGCGATCGTGCTGCACCACGCCAGCAACTGGCCCATCCCCGGTGGTGCCATGGTCCTGATGATGCTGGTGGGCTATGGCTTCGCACGCTTCCACCGTGAAGCGCTGTTCGCGGGCCGCGTATCCGCGATCCTGCAGCCGATGCTGCGCAATCTCATCCCCTATGCCGTGGTGCTGGTGTGCTTCGCTGTTGCATGGGAGCAGGTGCCATGGGCCTCGGTGTTCCTCATGGGCAATCTCGGCTTTGCCGACCCGGCCAAGGGAACCATGCTGCCTTTCCAATACTGGTTCGTCGAGGCCTATGCGCAGCTCTGCCTGATGGCAGCATTGGCCTTCTGCTTTGCACCGGTACGGAGGGCCGTCGCCAGATGGCCATTCGCAGTCGCTTTCGTCGCCATGCTCGTGGCCTTCGGGCTGCGCTATGGCGTGCCGATGATCTATGATCTGGGCCTTCGCAAGATCTTCCTGCTCACCTATGTGCTGTGGCTGCCACTGCTCGGGTGGACCGCCTATTTCGCCCGGAGGACATCCCAGAAGCTGACGCTGCTGGCGGCGCTGGCGGTGATCTGCCCCGTGTCAGCCAGTCTTGGCGGCAACTGGACGGGCGCCTGGGTGATGAACATGGTGCAGATCCCGGTGATGGCCGTGCTGCTGTTCCTGCCAGCAATCAGCCTGCCCCGCCTTGTGCTGCCCGGGTTAATGTTGATCGCCGCCTCGAGCTATCACATCTATCTCTTCCACCTCATCATCCCGGAATTGCTGAAGCTGGGAAGCTTCGGAGGCTGGGGGATCGCGGCCAGCGTCGTGATCGGCGCGATGACCGGCATTGCGGCGGCGAGCCTGCAACGGCATGCACTTGCTGGGCTGAGCCGCCGCCGTGCCGGCCTTGCGACCCACCAGGCCTAGACCTTCACGAATTCGGCGAGCGCTCTGGCCGTGCCGCCTGCCCAGATGTCGTTGAGGCTGTTCGCAAAAGCCCTGCGGAAGACGTCAGACCGGCCAACATCGCCATAGACATCTTCCATCGAAAGCCAGGCCAGCGGATCGGTCTTGGCCATGGCCGCAAGTTCCGTGAGCCGCGGCCAGATCGGGTCGCCCGCGATAATGTCCTTGCCCGTCTCGGTCTTGCCGAAGCAGTGGCGGCACCACAGGGCGGATTCGAAGGCGAGCGAGTCGATGGAACCCCCTGCCTTCAACCGGTCGCGGGCCACCGGCACGATGAACTTGGGTTGGCGGTTGGAGCCGTCGAAGGCAAGGCGCGGAATGGTGTCGCCGATCTTCGGGTTGGAGAAGCGGCGGTGGATCAGGTGGTAGTAATCATCCAGCACCACGCCGGGCACCGGCGGCACAGTTGGAATGATCTCCTCGTGCTCGATCTTGGCGAAGAAGGCACCTACAAGCGGATGGTTCATCGCATCATGGACGAAATGCACGTCGAGCAGGCTTGCCGGGTAGGCAATTGCCGCGTGGCCGCCGTTGAGGATGCGGATCTTCATGAACTCGAAGGGTGTCACGTCCGGCACGAACTGCACGCCAACGGCTTCCAGTTCCGGGCGGCCGTTGCAGAAATTGTCCTCCAGCACCCACTGGATGAACTCCTCGCAATAGACTGGCCAATTGTCCTCGATGCCGAAATCCTGCGCGCAAAGCTTGCGCTCGCGGTCTGTCGTCGCCGGCGTGATGCGGTCCACCATGCCATTGGGGAAGGAGGCCGTGGCCGCGATCCAGTCAGCGAGGCCCTTGTCCCACAGCCGGGCAACACCAGCCACCGCATTGCGTGCGACGACGCCATTATGGGGGATGTTGTCGCAGGACATCACCGTGAAAGGCTTGGTGCCCGCCTCGCGCCGCTTCTTGAGGCCCAGTGCAATGAGGCCGAATACGGTCTGCGGATCGCTTGGATTCGTGCCGTCGGCGGCGATCTCCGGAAGCTCCGGGTTGAACTGGCCGGTGGCGGGATCAATGAAATAGCCACCCTCGGTAACGGTGATCGACACGATGCGGATCGCCGGATCGGCGAGCTGGCGGACGATGGCGGCACGGTCCTCGGGCGGGATCATGCCAAGCATCGCGCCGGTGACACGGGCGCGACTGACGTTTGCCTCCTGCTCCACCACGGTGGTGAGCCAGTCCTGTGGTTTCAGCGCATCGTGCATGGCGCGGTCGGCGGACCTGACTCCGGTGCCGATGATGCCCCAATCCCGGCTTCTGCCCATGTTGAACAGCGCATCGAGATAGACCGCCTGATGGGCGCGATGAAAATTGCCGAGGCCGAAATGCAGGATGCCGGGCTTCAGGTCAGAGGCCTGATAGGCCGGCACGGCAATGCCAGACTTCAGGCTCGGCAGGTTGGCGCGGTTCAGCTTCGTCATGTCAAACTTCTCTCTGCAATACGGGTGGGAGCCTTCAGCTCATCCACTGGCCGCCATCGACGTTGTAGGTCTGGGCCACCACGTAGTCGCTCTCGGATGACGCAAGGAAGATGGCGCAGCCCACGTGATCCTCGGGTCTGCCCATGCGGCCAAAGGGAACGCCCTCTCCCACGAGGCGCTTCTTTTCGCCCAAAGGACGGTTCTCGTATTTTGCGAAGAGGCCATCGACATGTTCCCACATCGGCGTATCGACCACGCCCGGTGCAATGCCGTTGACATTGATCCCGTCCTTTATCAGGGCAAGGCCGGCCGACTGGGTGATCGAGATGACGGCGGCCTTGGACGCGCAGTAGATGGACACCAGCGGCTCGCCACGGCGACCCGCCTGCGAGGCAAAATTGATGATCTTGCCGCCCTTTGCCCGACGCTTCATGCATTCGGCAACCTCCTGCAACATGAAGATGAGGCCCTTGACGTTTACACCGAAGACGAAGTCATAGCTCTTCTCTGTGATCTCGCCCCAGGGCGCCATGTCGAAGACGGCGGCATTGTTGACGAGGATGTCGATGCCGCCCATGCGTTTCTCGCATTCAGCGACGCAGGCCTTGATCTCGTCCATCTTTGTGACGTTGAGCGCAAAGGCAAATGAACCGTTGCCGATCTTTCTGGCCAGCGCATCGGCATCGGCGAAATTGAGATCGGCCACGCAGACGCGCGCACCCTCTCGGGCATAGCCTTCTGCAATTGCAGCACCGATGCCACGCGCACCGCCGGTGATGATGGCTGTTTTACCCTGAAGACGCATCAGACCTGAACCTTTCCCTGAGAATCGAAACGATGGATGCGGGCCTTGTCGAAGTTGAGCGACACGGCATCGCCCGGCTTGCCCATGTAATCACCCGGCGCGCGCACCGTGAGGCGGCCCGCCTCGCGCGCATCGACATGCAGGAAGGAGTCAGAACCCAAGTGCTCGGTGAGCAAGATGGTGCCCTGCACGTCGCCGCCCGACGCCAACAATGCGATGTGCTCGGGTCGGATGCCGATGGTGGTGGCACTATGCTGCGCGGCGACGGCGCCGGAAATGAGGTTCATCTTGGGTGACCCGATGAAGCCCGCGACGAAAATCGAATTCGGCTTGTTGTAAAGATCGAGTGGCGAGCCCACCTGCTCGATGACACCCTTGTTCAGGACAACGATGCGGTCAGCCATGGTCATGGCTTCCACCTGATCATGCGTCACGTAGATCATCGTGGCGTCGAGCTGCTGGTGCAGCTGCATGATCTCGACGCGCATGTTGACGCGCAGTGCCGCATCAAGGTTGGAGAGTGGTTCGTCGAAGAGGAAGCACTTGGGCTGGCGCACAATGGCGCGGCCGATGGCCACGCGCTGACGCTGGCCGCCCGACAGCTGGCGCGGCTTGCGCTCCAGATAATCCGTGAGGTTCAGCGTGGCGGCGGCCTTGGCCACCTTGGCGTCAATCTCCGCCTTCGGCATGCCCGCCATCTTGAGGCCGAAGGCGATGTTGTTGCGGACACTCATGTGCGGATAAAGCGCGTAGGACTGGAACACCATGGCGAGCCCACGCTTGGCGGGCGGCACGTCGGTCACGTCCTCGCCGTCGATGAGGATCTGTCCGTCGGTCAGGTCCTCCAGCCCCGCAATCAGCCGCAGCAGCGTGGACTTGCCGCAGCCCGAGGGGCCGACGAAGACCACGAACTCGCCCGGCTCGATCTCGAGGTCAGCGCCCGGGATGATAAGGGCCTCGCCGAAAGCCTTGCGGACGTTCCTGAGGGAGATGGTGCCCATGTTACTTCACTGCTCCGAAGGTGAGGCCGCGGACGAGCTGCTTCTGGGCGAACCAGCCGAGGACGAGGATGGGGGCGATGGCCATGGTGGAAGCGGCGGAGAGCTTGGCCCAGAACAGGCCCTCTGGGCTCGAATAGGAGGCGATGAACTGGGTGAGAGGTGCAGCATCCTTGGTGGTGAGCGTCAGCGTCCAGAAAGACTCGTTCCAGGCCAGGATGATGTTGAGCAGCACGGTGGAGGCAATGCCGGGCACCGCCATGGGGGCCAGCACGTAGATGAGCTCCTTGCCGATGGAAGCGCCGTCCATCCGCGAGGCCTCGAGGATCTCGCCCGGGATTTCCTTGAAATAGGTGTAGAGCATCCAGATAATGATCGGCAGGTTGAGGAGCATGAGAACAATGATGATGCCGATATGGCTGTCCAGCAGCTTCAAGTCACGGAAGATCAGGTAGAGCGGGATGAGCGCGCCGACGGGTGGCATCATCTTGGTAGACAGCATCCACATCAGCAGGTCCTTGGTGCGCTTGCCCGGCGCGAAGGCCATGGCCCAGGCGGCTGGAATGGCGATGACCAGCGCGAGCAGCGTGGAGCCAAGGGCGAGATAGACCGAGTTCATCGCGAACTTGACGTAGTCCGAGCGCTCCTGCACGACCGCATAGTTCTCGAGCGTCCAGTCGAAGAACAGGAAGGTTGGCGGGATCGATACAGCCTCACCCTCGGTCTTGAAGCTTGTCAGCACCGTCCACAGGACGGGAAAGGAAATCACGAAGGCGATCGACCAGGAGAGCGCCGTGAAGAACAGCTTGCGGCGGGTGGAGACTGCACGTGCCATGGTCTCAGCCCTCCAGGTTCTTGCCAATTATGCGCATCAGGAAGAATGCGACGATGTTGGCGAGGACGACCGCGACGATACCCCCTGCCGAGGCTCCGCCGATGTCGTTGGAAATCAGCCCGTACTGGTAGACGAGGAACGGCAGGTTGCCGGCTCTTCCGCCCGAGCCCGAGACATAGATTTCAGCAAAGACGTTGAGCAGAAAGATCGTCTCGATGAGGATGACGACGGTGACAGGGCGCGCGAGGTGGGGAACGATCATGTACCAGAAGAAGGAGAATGGCGGCGTACCGTCCATCTGCGCGGCTTCCTTCTGCTCCTCGTCGAAGCTCTGCAGGGCAGTAAGAATGATGAGTGTGGCGAAGGGCAGCCACTGCCAGGACACCATGATGACGATGGCCGTCATCGGGTAATGCGCAAACCAGTCGATGGCACCCAGCCCCATTGACTTCGTGATCCAGGCAAGAAAGCCCTGCACCGGATGCATCATCATGTTCTCCCAGACCAGCGCACTGACCGGGGGCATCACGAAGAATGGAGCGATGACCAACAGTCGGACGATGTTGCGACCATAGATCGCCTGGTCGAGAAGCAGGGCAAGCAGCGTGCCACCTGCAACAGAGATCACCAGAACCCAGAACACCAGCAGCAATGAGTTGCGCATGGCCTTGAAGAAGGCCGGATCGGTGAGGAAGTAGTAGTAGTTGGTGGTGCCCGCAAGGCAACGATTTGCCTCATCCAGCAGCGCGCCCGGCGTCATCAGCGAGCAGGCCGGATTAGGATCAAGCAGGTTGTAGCGCAGGAATGAAAACCAGATGGTCATGGCCAGCGGCACGATCATCCAGAGGAACAGGGCGATGACCGATGGTGCAACGGCGATCCGGCCGATCGAGCGTGTCTGCTGCGTTGCCATGATGCAAGCCCCGTGAAAGGGAGGAAGTAGGCTGCCCGGTTTTGGCCGGGCAGCCGCGTTGTGGGAGGTTCGGTTACTTGATGTAGCCGGCCTTGGTCATCTCACGCGTCGTCACGGCCTGCGCTTCGGCGAGAGCTTCGTCGGAGGTCTTTTCGCCGGCAAGCGCCGCTGAGAAGATCTGGCCGACAGAGGTGGCGATGCCAGCGAACTCGGGGATCGCCACGAACTGCACGCCGACATAGGGCACCGGCTTGACGGTGGGCTTGGTCGGATCAGCCGAGTTGATCGAGTCGAGCGTCATCTTGGCGAACGGAACCTTGGCGTATTCCGGGTTCGCGTAAAGCGATGTACGCGTGCCCGGAGGAACGTTGGCCCAGCCTTCCTTGGAGGCGACGAGTTCGGTGTAGCCCTTGGAGGTAGCCCAGCCGATGAACTTCTGGGCAGCATCTTCCTTCTGCGTGCCGGCGGGGATGGCCAGCGACCAGGCCCACAGCCAGTTGCCGCGCTTGCCGAGGCCATTGTCAGGCGCCAGCGCGAAGCCCACCTTGTCGGCGACCTTCGAGTCTTTCGGGTTGGTCACGAAGGACGCTGCCACCGTGGCATCGATCCACATGCCACACTTGCCGGCGTTGAACAGCGCCAGGTTCTCATTGAATCCGTTGGACGAGGCGCCCGGAGGACCATCAGCCTTCATCAGTTCGAGGTAGAAGTCGAGCGTGTCCTTCCATTCCTTCTGGTCGAACTGGGGTGCCCAGTTCTCGTCGAACCAGCGCGCACCGAAGGAGTTGGAGGTGGCCGTCAGGAAGGCCATGTTCTCGCCCCAGCCGGCCTTGCCGCGCAGGCAAACGCCATAGATTTCCTTGTCCTTGTTGGTGATCTTTCCGGCGATGCGCTTGATGTCAGCCCAGGTGGGCGCATCCGGCATCTTCTCGCCAGCCGCCTCGACGAGGTCGGTGCGGTACATCACCATGGAGCTTTCACCGTAGAAGGGCGCGGCCATCAGCTTGCCATCGACGGTGAGTCCGCCGGCGATGGCGGGCAGCAGGTCCGCCGGGTCGTCGACCTGGGTCAGCGGCACCAACCAGCCCTTCTTGCCCCAGATCGGCACTTCATACGTGCCGATGGTGAGGACGTCGAACTGGCCGCCCTTTGTGGCGATGTCGGTCGTCACCTTCTCGCGGAGCACGTTCTCCTCGAGGGTCACCCACTCGAGCTTGATGTCCGGGTTGTTCTTGGTGAAGTCCTCGGTCAGGCCCTGCATGCGGATCATGTCGCCGTTGTTCACGGTGGCAATGGTCAGCGTCGTTTCAGCCGAGGCGGTCGAGGCAAGGGCGGCGAGGCTGATCGCGCCCAAAATGCCTGCCAACAGAGATTTCATGTGGTCCTCCCGTTCGATTGAGCAATTATTTGCTCATTGCTAGAGCATATATTCGGGTCTGACTTTCGGTCAAGCGAGATTCCTGGGTGCAGCGCACACCTGTTTTGCGATGCAGCAAGTGTTTTCCGTGAGCCTGTTTGTTGTAGAACGTCCACTGAGCTCAGAGAGAGGCTCGCTATATGAGCAATTGCCCGAAACTCGGAACCCTTGTGGGCGCTTCTTCGAAGACTGGGCATGGCGAGCGCTACTCATTACAACCTGAACGCTTTTCGTCATACCTTCTTAGCCGGGTGTTGCATGTTTGTTCGGGATTTTTGCAAACGTTTGCAGAAATGATTTTGCAGCCATCCGCAGAGATCCGTATGGCGCCAGTCACAACCCAATGAATATGCTTGGATTTTCTGCAGATCGCTCAAAATTTATGCAAACAGTAGACAGCAACCCTTTGCACAACGCTTTGCAAGATTCATGTTGTGTTCTTTCCGGGGCATGGTTCAGAGCAACGGCGTGAGGAGCCGCATGGTCGATTCAACGAGCCTGGTGCCCATCGGACGCTTGTCCCAGGGCACCAGCATGACTGCGTCTGCCTCGTTGAGGTAACCTTGCTGCAGTGCGCGGAGGTCGGTCACGAAATCCTTGTCGAAGACCAGCAACGAGACCTCGTAATTGAGCCACAGGCTGCGCATGTCGAAATTGGCCGTGCCGAACATGGCCTGCTCACCGTCGATGGTGATCGACTTGGTGTGCAGGAGACCTCCCCTGAACTCATGGATCTCGCACCCGGCCGAGATCACCTCGTCGAAGAAGGAGCGGCTGGCATGCCGCACCAACAGGGAATCGATACGCTGCGGCAAGACAACGATGACCTTCACGCCCCGTGCTGCGGCCCCGCGCAGGGCAGTGACGAGCGCATCTTCCGGCACGAAATAGGGCGTGGTCAACACCACTTCCTGGCGGGCAGCACTGATGAGTGCAAGCATGATCTGGATCAATCCGTCTCCCGATTCTCCCGGCCCTGAAGCCAGCACCTGCACAGGCACAGAGCCTTCTGCTGGCGTAGGGGCGAGGGCTGTCTCGGCCAGCACTTCGTCAAGATTGTCACCGCCCTCGGCCACCCAGTCGCTGATCATCACCGCGGCAAGGGCGCCGGCCACGGGACCCTCGATCCGGACCATGGCATCCACCCACTCGCCCACGCCTGCGTCCTTCTTGAAAAAGCGCGGGTCCACCATGTTCATGCTGCCGGTCCAGGCGATGCGCCCGTCAATGGCGATGATCTTGCGGTGAAGGCGCAGATCGGCGCGCCCGGCAATTCCGCGCAGCAATCCCACCGGCAAGGCGGCGCGCAGTTCGACACCCGCTGCACGCAGCGTGTCAGGCTCACCGCTCCTCCACCATTTGCCCGCACCCAGTGCGTCGATCAACACAAGGCACTTAACGCCGCGGCCCGCGGCCCGGACGAGAGCCTCGAGAACGTCCCGTGTCAGGCCGCCCTCGCTCCAGATGTAGAACTCGACCAGCACGCTGGTTTGGGCAGCGTCGATATCAGCAGCCATGCGCCGCAGCATGTCGAGCGCATTCGAGGCAAGGGCCATGCGATTGCCCATGAAAGCCGGAGCGCCGAAGAAGCTTTCGCCCGCGCGCTCCAGCGGCCGCTCCTCGGGCGTGAGTTGTGCGGATCCACGCTGCAGGCGGTTCTTGGCCACATGCGGCGCGGTGATCCGCCGGAAATCGCCCTGCAACTTGGCCAACCGCTCCGCCCGGCTACGTGGAATGCGACGCTCGCCAATGAGGAAATAGAGCAAAGCACCGAAATATGGCAGCATGACCGCCATCAGCAACCACGCCAGCGCCACGCCGCGCGCCGGCCGCCGCAGCAAGACACGCAGGATGACCGCCGCCATCAGCAAGGCGTGTGTGAAGATGATGAAGAATGAGAGCATGTGCTGCCAGCTGTTTCAAATGAGGCGCGCCGGCAGGCGCTCCACGCGCCCGTCTGCTACTTGGATTCGAGCGCCGTCAGCGCCGCGTGGAAGCCCTTCAGGGAGACCGTCAGAGTGGTGGGATCCGCCACGCTTCTCATCTTGAAGGTTGTGGTGAAGCTATCCGTGGCATGCAGTTTCTCGAGCAACCTGTCATCAACCAGGGTGTTGGCGATGCAGCCACGCTTGACGCAGGTCTGAAGGGCGAAGGTAAGCGCCACTTCGCCGACCTTGTCGGAAACCCCTGCGGGTATGTCAACGCCAAGCGGAAGGACGACGGCCAGGCGCAATTCACGGCTGTCCTTGTTGCGGGCGATGGCAAAGGATGCGACCGGCAACTTCGTATCCTGCGACATGATCTTTTGATGCAGGGCACAAGCCTTTTCGCCATCGCTGACGTCGGCGCAGTGGAGCACCCAGTCGCCGAAGGCCTGATCGTCGGCTTTCGCCGCTGGTGTCGCCAGGACGGCAGCACCTAGAGCGAGGCCAATGAATGTGGAAAACCGCTTCATGATGAATCCAGACGAAAAGCTGTTGAACAGGCACATTAGGCAGGACACATCCGTGGTTTCAAGTGGACGCATCCCGTTCCGGACTGGCGCGCTCCAGCAACTGTAATGCCTCGCGGATGGGATGCGCCCAGTCGCCGATCGCCTGCTGATAAAGCAACTGCAGGCTTGGATACCACAGGCTCTGGCTTTCCCCGCCCCAGTACCAATGCTGGCCGCCTCCTGAAGGCACCAGCACGGCAGCATGCTTTCCGACGGCTCCAGCAAGATGGGCCGTGAGGTTGTCAATGGTGACCACCACGTCGCAAAGATCGATAAGCGCCAGAACGCCATCGATGTCGCCGAATACATCGACGTCCTGGATGATCCGCAGGTCGGCACCCGATTGCGCCCTGGCGGTCTCCACCTCGGCTGCGACGTCTCCATACTGCAGGTTGACGAAGGTCACGCCCGGAACGGCCAGCAATGGGGCGAGGTCGGAGAGCGCTATGCTCCTGTCTCCTCCCGCCTTCTTGTTCCCGCTCCGCCACGACAGCCCGCAGATGATGTTGCCTTCTGGAACCTCATTGGCTGCCCGCAGTTGGGCCGTCCGTGCGGCATCGGCGAAGAGGTAGGGGTAGCGGCGGCCGCCGATGCGCCCGGCATCGACCTGCAGGATGTGCCCGAGGTCACCGATGGCGGCCTGCGCGGCATAGTCATCCGAGATGGAGGTTCGCGTCGATGTCGAATCGACAAGTCTGACTCCCGGGAACGAGCGTCGATAGATCGGATGAAGCCTCTTGTCAGCCGACAGGGCGAATTTCGTGGTGTCGAGATCCAGCAGCGACAGCATTGAAGCGAAGAACACTTCGTCGCCGATGCCCTGCTCCGCCCACAGCAGGACTTCGCCGGGAAGCGGGGACCCGTCCCACCGCGGAACCGTCGTCTGTGGTCCCGTGTCGCTCCTGTCCGCCTCCCAGCGCAGTTGGTAAAGGTCGAACCCTTCGCGGAAGGAATGCCGCTGCAAAGCCAGCAACGACTTGTTGTAGCGCGCCATGACGAAAGAAGGCCTGAGGCGAGCGGCTTCCTCGTAATGCGCGATCGCCTCGTCGACTTGCCCGATGTCCTTCAGCAGATTTCCGATGTTGTTGTAGGCTTCGGCGTAGTCGGGCTGCAGGCTGAGGGCCTTGGCGTGACTGGCCATGGCTTCGTCCACCCGCTTCATCTCCTTCAGCGCATTGCCGCGGTTGCTGTAGGCCTCGGCATAGTCCGGCCGCAGGGCGATGGCACGGTCATAGCTTGCCAGAGCCTCCTCCAGCCTGCCGAGCTCCTTCTGCACATTGGCTCGGTTGTTGTGGGCCTCTGCATAGTTGGGTCTGAGGGCCAGTGCCCGGTCGTGGTTCGCCAGCGCATCATCCAGAAGCTTGAGCTGCGTGAGTGCGTTTCCGCGATTGCTGTAGGCCTCGGCATAGTCGGGCTTCAGGCGGATTGCCTGGTCGTAACTCGCCATGGCCTCACTCAGGCGACCGAGTTCCTTGAGCACGTTGCCGCGATTGCCGTGGGCCTCGGCATAGCTGGGCCGCAGGCGGATGGCCTGGTCATAGCTGCGAAGGGCCTCCTCAAAGCGCTCTGCTTCCTTGAGCGCGATGCCGGTGTTGTTGTGCGCTTCCGCATAGCCGGGAAAGAGGTGAATGGCGGCAGCAAAACTCGCCAACGCTTCGTCCAACCGCTGCATCTCCTTCAGGGCATTGCCACGCTCGAAATGATATTGCGGATCCTTCGGGTTTAAGCGGATCGCATCGTCGAGACTGGCAAGTGCCTCCGCCGGCCGCTGCAGGCTCAGCAGGGCATTGCCAAGGTTGTAATGAGCCTCGGGGAAATCCGCCTTCACGGCGAGTGCGCGCCGGATGTAGTCGACACCCTGTTCGGGGTCGCTCATTTGCACATGGGTAAGACCCAGAAGGTGAAGACTGTCGAAGTGGCGTGGTTGCTTCAGCAGGATCTGGCGATAGAGCACTTGAGCCTGGGCCAGCAGGCCTCGCTGGTGCAGCGCCAGTGCTTGTTGGAAACTGTTGGTGATGTCGGACGGCATCAGGCGTTCGGGGCCGCTGTTCTCTGTATTCCGCATGGTCGCGGGCGACCATTTGGCATGACCGGGGATGCATCGGCAACAGCCCCTCGCGGTGAGCATGCCAGAAAGGAAAAGGCCCGCCAGACGATTTGTCTGGTGGGCCTTTTTGGTTGCGGGAGCCAGATTTGAACTGACGACCTTCAGGTTATGAGCCTGACGAGCTACCGGGCTGCTCCATCCCGCGTCGAAACGCGATGTGTATGTAGCAACGCGAACCCCGTTTGTGAACCCCTCATGACGATTTTCTTTTCGCTTCCGCACATATTCCGGAAGATTGATTGTGACAGTGGAAATCCGCAGTGTGACGCAAGATCAACTGGGCTGAGGCGCAGAACATGGCCGGAACGTTGAACGTTCCATCTCCAGCCATTCTGAGGAAGGCCGCGCAGGGGGAGGCGACAGCACTCGCCGCGCTGCTGGCTGCCACGGCACCGGGCCAGAGCGTGCATGGCGCGAGGCGGCGCATCAAGCAGTTGCGCAGCCTGCTGCGGTTGCTGCGGCCCAACCTCGATGTGGCTGCCTACACCGCTGTGAACGATGCCTTGCGTGAGGCTGCAAGGGCCCTCGCGGGGCATCGCCGCGCCGAGGCGCTGGTCGCCGCCGCAGGCAAGCTCGAAGCCAACCATGGCCACGGCGCCGTCTGGCGCGGTTTTGCGGAGGCCAATCGCGCGGCTCATGCCACCGACGGCGATCCCGCCACAGCTCTAGCAGTTGCGTGCGAGGCGATTTCCCGGGCAGCAGCGCCCTTGGAGGCTGCCGTGCTGCTGTCCGCGACAGATAAAACCATCACTGAGGAATTCCTCGCCATCTACGGCAAGGCCCGCAAACTCCTGCGGAAAGGATTGAAGAGCCAAGATCCTCAGGCACTTCACGAGGCACGGAAGTTCGTGATCCATCACCTTCATCAGCTGCGACTTCTGCAACCCGGGAATGAGCGGCGCCTTGCGCAGCTGGAACGGCTACGAGAGGCATTGGGCGACCTCAACGACCTGGATGAACTGGAGCAACTCTCCGCCAGCACGGAAGTCCCAGCC
This sequence comes from Pseudomonadota bacterium, assembly GCA_041163105.1. GTDB lineage: Bacteria > Pseudomonadota > Alphaproteobacteria > Rhizobiales > Aestuariivirgaceae > Aestuariivirga. The sequence goes on along the minus strand of JBEARP010000295.1, from coordinate 2,517 downwards.
AAGGGCGCTCGGCGCATGCGCAAGGCACGGGAACGCCTGCTCAGCCGGGTGGACCGGAAAACCTCCCAGCTGTTCCGGCTGGAGTCGAAACCCTTCGGAAAGCGGCTGTGCCATGCGGCGAGGCCACATTCTCCCCGCAGCCATGGTGCGCTACAAGTCACGGAATGACTGCACCCACCTTCGCCTCACCCCGCGCCGCCATCACCACCGTTTTTGTGTCCTTCGGCATCGCCATCGGTGCACTGGCGGGTTCGATGCCCTCTGTCATGCGGAATTCCGGGATTAATGCGGAGACCTTCGGACTGGGCCTCACTCTCTCAACCGTCCTGACAGTGGCAGCGATGTCGGTTGGCGGGCAAATCGCGCGGATCGCCTCGAACCGTGCTGTGCTTCTTGCCGTTCTCCCCGCTTTCGCCCTGTCGCTTGGCGCCTATTTGACTGCGGCCTCACCCGTCTGGTTCTTCATCACCATTCCCATCATGGGATTGTGCTTCGGTCTGACCGACCTGTTCATGAACGCCGAGGCCGTCGCCCTCGAGCACGACTTGAAGCGCCCGATTTTCATGACCTTTCACGGCGGTGTCTCGGCAGGCGTCGGTGTCATGGCGGTTGTGGCGAGCTGGCTTTCAACGCAATGGGGCACTTGGGCCGTGGCTATGGTGGCTGCCGTCATGTTCGGTGTTTCCTGGGTGTTCGTGCATCAGGCGATTTCGCCCCGCCCGCTCGCTGCAGGCAAGGCAGCCCGCATCGGCACCCTGCCAAACAAGACTCCCCTCATGCTGCTCGGCATTGCAGCCGGTCTCATCATCGCGGCTGAAACGGCGGCCTTGTTGTGGTCGGCGAAGCTGCTCGACGACATTGCGCCCTCGCTTGCGGCGATTGCAGGACTGGGCGCGGCCTTCTTCGGGATCTGCAACGCGGCAGTGCGCTTTCCTGGCGACCGCATGCGGTCCCTCCTCGGTGAAATGCCGCTGATGTTCGGTTCACTTGTCGTGTCCATCTGCGGCTTTGTTGCGTTGGGGCTGTCAAACTCCTTCGTGCTCAGCGTGGCGGCCTTCGCCTCGGTGGGATTTGGCCTTGCACTGCTGATCCCCACCATCTTCGCCATGTCGGCGAGGCTGGTGCCCGAAAACCGCGCCGGAGCCCTGAGTTTCGTATCACTGCTTACCGCTGTGCCCCGGGTCATGGCGCCGCTGGTCTTCGGCATGGTGGCCGCGCGGCTGGGAATCGCCTTCTCGTTCGGACTTGTCGCCGTCGGGCTTTTGGCGTCTCTTGGCCTCATCTTCACCTTCAAGAGAAAGGGGCATGGCACATGAGTGACGATCTCGAGGCCGCGCGGCAGAGTTCACAAAGCTGGTACTGGTGGGGCATTCCCACATTTTTCCGCTGCCCGTGGAATGAAGATCCAAAACAGGCCGACATCGGACTGGTTGGCGTTCCGCACAGTTCCGGCAATGGATCGACCGAGCGCGACCAGCATCTGGGACCACGTGCCGTGCGCAATGTGTCTGGCTTCTATCGCCGCACCCATTTCGTCCATGGCTTTGCACCCTGGGATGTCGCCCGCATCAACGACCTGGGCGACGTGCCACTGCCCGAGGCGATGAACAACGAGGCCTGCGTCCGCGATATCGAGGCCTTCTACCGAAGGCTTGACGCAGCGGGCACGCGGCCCGTCTCGATTGGTGGCGATCATTCAATCACCGGGCCAATCCTCAAGGCGGTGGCCGGGCCGGGGCGCAAACTGTCAGGCGGAAAGCCGTGCGCGCTCATCCACTTTGATGCGCATACGGATTCCTATGACAACATGCCCCACTGGCTGGGTGCGAAACGCTCGGCGGCGCATTGGGCCGCCTACACAGCGAAGGAAGAGGCGGTTGATCCTGCTCGCAGCGTGCAGCTCGGCATGCGAGGGCATCCTTCGGGCGCGATCCACAAGGGTGGCGTCGGCGGGTCGAGCCGCGAGCTCGGCTATCGCGTCATCACCATGCAGGAGTTCGAGGAACTGGGTGTTGCACGCACCATAGAACTGATCCGCGAGCGGGTGGGCGATGCGCCGGCCTACATTACCTTCGACCTCGACTGCATGGACCCGTCCGTGGCACCTGGTGTCTCCAACCTCGAGCCTGGCTTTTCAGGCTTCACCATTCGCGAGGCGACCCGCCTGCTGCAGGGATTGAAGGGGCTGGACATCATCGGCGGCGACGTCGTTTGCCTGATGCCCACCAAGGACAGCCCCAACCAGATTACCGCGCAGATGGCGATGGTGATGATGTTCGAGATCACGAGTTTGATTGCGTCAGCTTATCGCAAGTAGGCTTCTCGCAAAGCAAAACCCCGCTGAGCATTTCTGCTTTGCGGGGTTTTTGTTTTTGATTGGTATCGTTGATGAAGGGTTTCTCTGTTCTTTGCAGGCCTGGCAGCGACCTACTCTTCCGCGTCTTAAGACGAAGTACCATTGGCGCTGGGGCGATTTACGGCCGAGTTCGAGATGGGATCGGGTATGGACGCCCCGCC
>JBEARP010000294.1:0-22459 GCA_041163105.1 Pseudomonadota bacterium | reverse complement strand
TGTGGAGCAGGCGGGCGTGTGGACGGTGAAGGGCGGCATGCATGAACTGGCGCTGGCGCTCGAATCCCTGGCGCGGCGCAAGGGTGTCACCTTCCGCTATGGCGAGGCCGTGACGGAGATCGCGGTGGAGGGCGGGCGCGTTTGCGCGGTGAGCACGGCGCGTGAGCGCTTCGACTGCGCGGCGGTGATCGTCAATGCCGATTCCAATGCAGTGGCCACGGGCTTGCTTGGCGCTTCGGTGAGGCGCGCGGTTGCACCCATCCAACCAAAGCAGCGTTCGCTTTCGGCGATCACCTGGGCGGCAGTGGCGGAGACCTCCGGCTTTCCACTGTCGCGGCACAATGTGTTCTTCTCGCGCGACTATGCGAAGGAATTCCGTACACTGACGAGCGGTTATCCGCACGAGCCCACCGTCTATGTCTGCGCGCAGGATCGCGAGGGCCACGGTGGTGGGCCGGAGCGGTTGCTGCTGCTCGTCAATTCTCCCGCCAACGGTGACCATGCACCGCAGGGCCATTGGCAGGTGGAGCGCGCCATGAACGCCAAGCTCGCGCAATGCGGGCTTGCGGTCGATTTCAAGCCTGAACATACGATCATCACCGACCCCGCACGCTTCGAGGGCCTGTTTCCGGCAACCGGCGGTGCGCTTTACGGGAGGGCCTCGCACGGATGGATGGCATCATTTCAGCGGCCCGCGGCGCGAACGGCGGTGGAGGGGCTTTACCTGGCGGGGGGCAGCGTGCACCCGGGGCCGGGCGTGCCGATGGCGATGCTCTCCGGACGTCTGGCGGCGGAAAGCCTGCTGGCGTCGCGGGCTTCGATGCTGCGGTCCCGCAAGGCGGCTACCGTTGGTGGTATCTCGACGGCCTGAGCGACGATGGCCGCCATGGCCTCACCATCATCGGCTTCGTGGGCAGCGTGTTCTCGCCCTATTACGCGCGCGCGCGACGCAGGGGCGGAGGCGAGCCTGAGAATTTCTGCGCGCTGAACGTGGCGCTCTATGGCGACGGCGGCCATCGCTGGAGCATGACGGAGCGCGGCAAACGCTGGATCAGGCGCGAGCCGACGCGCTTCACCATCGGGCCGAGCAGCATGCGCTGGGAGGATGGTACGCTGGTCATCGACGTCGACGAGGTGACGGTGCCCATTCCGTCGCGGCTGAGGGGCCAGGTGCGGCTCACGCCGTCGGCGATCTGCGCGCATGAGGTGCGGCTCGACGCTGAGGGGCTGCATGTGTGGCGGCCCGTGGCGCCATTTTCCCGTATCGACGTGGACTTCGAAAAACCGGGCTTGCGCTGGTCCGGCATCGGCTACCACGACTCGAACTGGGGGGCAGTTCCGCTGGAGGACAGCTTCGAAAGCTGGGTGTGGTCGCGCGCCGCGATGAAGAACGGCGCGGCCATCGTCTATGACACCGTGCTTCGGGATGGTTCGAACTCCGCCTTTGCGCTGCATATCGGCGCGGAAGGAACCGTTGCCGAGATGCCGGTGCCGCCGCGCCGTGACATGACCACGACCTTCTGGCGCATGGCGCGGCACATGCGGGCGACGCGGCCCTTCGACGCCGTGTCACTGCTTGAGGATTCGCCCTTCTACTCGCGCACGCTGCTGAAGGTGGAGACGGAGGAGGGGATGGCGGATGCCTTCCACGAAAGCCTGTCGCTCAAGCGGTTCCGCAATCCGGTGGTGCAGATGATGCTGCCGTTCAGGATGCCGCGACGGGGGTGAGTTCAAGGCCGCGTCACGAGCCGTCGCCCCGGCGAAGTCCGGGGTCAAGCTCTGGCGGCTTGCGAATCACAGTCATTCACCTTGCGCGGACTTGATCCGCGCATCCTTTCCGGGCCGACCAAGAAGACCCCCGGGTCAAGCCCGGGGGAAGTGAACTTCCGGGAAATCTCGCCCTACTTCCTCTTATCCCGCTTCAGCGTCCACAATTGCCAGAAGCCCCAGCCGAGGACGAGGCCTGCGACAAGTGCCAGTTCGGCGAAGGCGATGGCGCCGCTGCTCATGGGCCCTGCTTTTCCAGCCGGATGAAAAGTTCGGTGAGCCACTTGGCGCGTTCGTCGAGCGTGCGGGGCGGGTGGATGGGTTGCCCTGCAGTTGCGACGGCATCGATGAGGAACTGCGCGGAGGCAATGGCGGGTGCAGTGGAGTGGGGTGCTGATTGCAGCGACGCGGTTACGGCCTGCGCAAGCAGTGCCAGCTTGCGCGGGGTTGGGACAACGGCGCGGCGGGTGATGCTGTCATGTCCGTTCTTTTCCACCGCGCGGCCAATCTCGGCATAAAGCAGGCGCGCGGCATGGATCGACGGGCGGCAGGCTGCGGGCAGAACCGCGATGCCGGAGAGGCTTTGAACATAGAGCCGGTCAGCCTCGGCCAGCAGGTGCCGGAGAACGCCGGAGAGCGCGGGTGATGGTCGCGGAGAGGCGATGAAGCCATCGGCATCGAGGCCGGCCTGTGCCATCCAGTCCAACGGCAAATAGATGCGCCCATTGCGGGCATCCTCGCCCACGTCACGGGCGATGTTGGTGAGCTGCATGGCAACGCCAAGGTCGCAGGCCCGCGCGATGGCCGCCGGGTCACGGACCTGCATGACAAGCGACATCATGGCGCCCACGGTGCCCGCGACGCGCACGGCATAGGCGTGGAGGTCGTCCAGCGTCTGGTAGCGGCGGCCCGCGGCATCCCAGGCGAAGCCCTCGATCAGCGCTTCGGGAATTTCGCGCGGGATGGCGAAGCGCAGCGCCACGTCGGCAAAGGCACGGTCGGCGGGTTCGTCATCGGGCGTTCCGCGATAGATGCGGTCAAGCCGGGAGAGCAGCGTGTCGACGGCGGCACGGCTGTCGGCCGAACCGTCCACCAGGTCATCCGCCACGCGGCAGAAGCCATAGAGTGCGCGTGAGGCATCGCAGACGCGCTGGGGCAGCAGCAGCGAGGCGGTGTAGAAGGTCTTCGACCCGTCGCGGATCATCTGCCGGCACTGGGCGAGATCGGCGGGCGAGACGAGCGAGCGATCAGGCGAAGGCGGATGCATCAGGCACCACTGTATCGAGAATTCTTGCGGATGAGATGACGCCGGGTACGCCTGCACCCGGATGGGTGCCGGCGCCGACGATGAACAGGTTTTCGATGTCCTCGGACCGGTTGTTGGGGCGGAACCAGGCGCTTTGCAGCAGCGTGGGCTCCAGCCCGAAGGCCGCACCCTTGGCGGAGGAGAGACGGTTCTCGAAATCGATGGGCGTGATCAGCTTTTCGGTGACGATGTGCTCGCGGAAGCCGGGCATCATGGTGCGATCCAGGTGTTCGGCGATGGCCGCCTTGTAGGAGGCGGCGCGGGTTGTCCAGTCGATCCCGGAATCCTGATGCGGCACGGGCGAGAGCACATAGAATGCATCGCAGCCGGGCGGTGCCAGGGTCGGGTCCGAGGCGGTGGGGCGGTGCAGGTAGAGGCTGAAGTCCTTGGCAAGGATCTTCTTCTCGAAAATGTCGTGGAGCAGCTCGCGGTAGCGCGGGCCCATGAGGATGGTGTGGTGCGGAACGTCCGGGTACTGACGGTTGGTGCCAAAGTACCAGACGAAGAGGCTCATGGAATAGCGGGCGCGGGCGAGCTTCGTGTCCGACCAGCGCTTGCGCGGGGCCTTGGCGAGCAGTTTCGTATAGGTGTGGGCGGTTTCGGCGTTGGAGACGACGATATCGGCCTTGATGCTGCGGCCATCAGCAAGGCGCAGGCCCGTGGCGCGGGTGCCCTCGCAGGTGATCTCCGCCACTTCGCTGTTGAGGACGATGCTGCCGCCCTGGCGTTCCACCAGCTCCGCCATGGCGCGCACCAGCGCGCCGGTGCCGCCGACAGCGAAATGCACGCCATACTGCCGCTCGAGATAGGCGATCATGCTGTAGATGGCGGTCACCTTGAACGGGTTGCCGCCGATGAACAGTGGATGGAAGCTGAGCGCCATCCTGATCTTGGGATTCTTGACGCGCGCCGCCACGTGCTGGTGCACGGTGCGCCAGGCGCCGAGGCGCAAAAGGTCCGGCGCGATCTTCACCATGTCCAACGGCGAGCCGAAGGGCACGTGGCCCAGCTGCTCGAAGCCGATGCGGTAGATGGTCTCGCTCTCGGCCATGAAGCGTTCATAGCCCTCGACGTCACCCGGCGAGATGCGGCGGACCTCCTCGCGCATGCGGGCGGGGTCGGCGCAGCAGCTCATCACCGTTCCGTCATCGAAGCGGATGTCGTAGAAGGGGTCGAGCGGCTTCAGCGTCACGTCATCCGAGAACTTCGCGCCGGCGAGCGACCAGAGTTCGTCAAGGATGAAGGGGGCGGTGATGATGGTGGGGCCGGCATCGAAGGTGAAGCCGTCCTGCCGGAACACGCAGGCGCGGCCGCCGGGCTGCTCCAGCTTCTCGAACACGGTGACGCGATAGCCCTTGGCACCCAGCCGGATGGCAGCCGCGAGTCCGCCGAGGCCGCTGCCGATGACGGCGGCATGGGGCCGCCGGTCAGCCGTAGCGGCAGGGGGCGGGGGATGGTCGATGTCTGTAAACATCGGTTGACAGTAGAAACCGTCAGCCGAGATTTGGCAAGGGGGCAGATCGGCCTAGCGCAGCACGAAGGACGCCGGATCGGCGATAATGGCGGCTGCACCTGTCGGGTCTTCCTCATGGGCGAGGTGGCCCAAGCCCTTGATTTCGATGAGGCTGGCGTGAGGGACGAGCTTCGCCGCCTCGGCCGCCCGGGCGGGCGGGATGGTGCGGTCGCCCGAGGCGAAGACCAGGGTCATGGGCACGGGCAGGTTCTTCAGGTCCTGCGGCACCCAGTGCAGGTCCCAGGCGGCCATCATTCCGAGCGTGCCGGCGATGTGGCCTTCGTTGGAAAAGAGCTTCTGGTAGAGGGTGATGCCCTCGGCATCGATGGTGGAGCCGGTGTCGCGCAGCAGACGTTCGACCGCCTTGCGGTCTGCCATCTTCGAGAAGAGTTTCTGCACGAGGGTGGCGTTGGCGAAGGTCTTGGCCAGCGGCGAGAAGAATTGCCCCGCCACGCCGGTGACGGGAAAGAAGGCGCCGTTGAAGCTGATGATGTCTTGCGGAGCGAAGAGGCGTTCCACCGCCATGCGAACGAGAACCGCGGCACCGGCCGAGTGGCCGACGGCGCGAATGGGGTTGACGTTCAGTGTACGGAGCAAACCGGCGACGGCGGCGGCCATGCCGGGCAGCGACAGGCTGGTCTTCGACGGCGGCTGGGTGAAGGCATGGCCCGGAAGGTCCATCGCCACCACGGTATAGTTGGCGGCAAGCTTCGGCATCACGTCGCGCCAGGAGTGCGTGGCGGCACCCGTTCCGTGGAGGAGCAGCAGGGCGGGACCCTGGCCCATCACCTGCACGTGCCAGCGCATGGAGGCCGCCTCGACGAAGCGGCTTGCCGCGTGGTTGGGCCAGTCGCGGCCATCCTTCGCCCAGTCGAGGTAGTAGCCCATGTCAGGCCCCGGCCTTCATGGCCGCATTGACGGAGGCGGAAATGCGCGATGCATCGGCATGGGGCAATGGCAGATAGTCCGCACCCATGGCCTCGGCCAGCTTGCGGGCGGGGCCGGTGCGGGTGTCGGAGAGGTCGATCATCAGCGTCCTGAAGCCGGCGAGGCGGAGCGCCTTGGCCGCAGACTCGGCATCGCGCAGCGCCACGGCGCGGTCGGCGGTGCCATCGCGTGCGATGTTGGCCTTGCCGTCAGTAAGGAACACGACGAGCGGGATGCCGCCGGAGCGGCGCACCTGATCCGCCACCAGCATCGACTGTTCGATGCCCGCTGCCAGCGGCGTGCCGCCGCCGCCGGGAAGATCGGCCAGTGACTTCTTGGCGCGCTGCAGCGAGCGGGTGGGGGGCAGCAGCAATTCCGCCTGCTTGCCGCGAAAGGTGATAAGCGCGGTGCGGTCGCGCCGCACGTAGCAATCCGCCAGCAGCAGTTCGATGGCGCCCTTGGCCTCCGCCATGCGGTGGAGTGCGGCGGAGCCCGAGGCATCCACGGCGAAGATGGCGGTGGTTTCGCGCTTCTCCTTGAAGCGGCGGATGCGGAAGTCGGCCTTCTCGACCTGCACGCCCTTACGGATGGTGTTGCTGCGGCGGCGCAGCGGCTGCCAGGGTGCGGCGGCGCGCAATGTGTCGATGAGCGCGAGGCGGGCGCCGTTCTTCGGCTCGCCCTGTCGCGTGCCCGCGGGGCGGCCGCGCCGCAGGCCGGCCTTCTGCGACACGGCACCTGCACCAGCCTTGGAACCCGGTTGGCGCAGGTTCTTTTCCAGTGCCGCCAGCAGGCCCGGCGGCAGCGAGGCCTTGACGGCGTCGAGCAGGCGGTCGGCCAGTTCCTGCGGCGTGGGGGAGCCATCCTCCTCGCCGGGCTCGGGCGCATCCTCTGGTGCGGGCTGGTCGGGCTCCTCCTCAGGCCGTGCGGGGTAAGTGATGGCGCGTGGTGCGAGGATCAGGCGCGCGGCGAGCCGTGCATCGTCTTCATCCACTTCCGTGCGGCCATCGAGTGCGGCCGCCGCGCGTGCGGCACGCAGCGCCATGATGGCGGGGCGGATCGACGACAGGCCGAGCGCCAGCGCCGTCTGGCATAGGCCTTCGGTGATGGCATCGGCGACCTCAACGCGCGGCAGGAGGGTGCGCGCGGAAGCGATATCGATGTCGAGGGGTTCGAAGCGGCTCACGTCAAGAAGAAAGGCGACGCGTTCGGCGAGGATCAGCGGCGCGCGCTCGTCGTCGATGCCTTCATCATGGGCGATGACGGTGAAGGCGGCGCCGTGGTCCATCGCAGCGGCGATGAGTGCTGCCTTGTCAGGCGAGAGACGCTCGGCGGAGGTGAGCAGGAGAAGACCATCCGACTCCGCGAGCAGGCCACGATCGTGCACGGGAGTACCGGACTTCAGCGTGGCGGCGACGTCGATCGAACCGGTGAGACGGTCGATGCCGATGTGCGGGGGGATGCGGTGGGTCCGGCGCTGCGAGAGGTGGCGGAGCGATGCGAGAAAGCCGTCGGGCTGGCCCTTCAAGATGGCACCCTTCAGGCCCTCGGGGTCGAGGGCGAGGAGGGCGCAGGCAAGGGCCGCTTCGCTCACGCGCCGAACACCTCGGTGACCGCACGGGTGATGCGGGTGGTGGAGCCCGTCTCGTCCAGCGGGTTCCGACGCAGGCGATGGCGGAGCGAGGGGGCTGCCATGCGCTTCAGGTGATCATCGGTGACGCGCTTGGCGCCCTCGAAGGCGGCGAGCGCGCGGGCGGCGCGCATCAGCGTCAGCTGGCCGCGCAAGCCATCGGTCTTGAGGTTGATGCAGAGTGCTGCGGCGCGCTCGAGAATGGAGTCCGGCACCTCGACGTCGTTCAGGTGCTTGCGGGCCTTGACGATGCGGCGGCGCGTCTGGTCTTCCTGCTTCTCCCACAGCGCGGTGAAGCCTTCCGGGTCGCGCTCGAAGGCGTCGCGGCGCTTGACGATCTCGACCCATGTCCTGACCTCGGTCGGCGTGCGCACCTCGACGGAGAGACCGAAGCGATCAAGCAGTTGCGGGCGGAGTTCGCCTTCTTCCGGGTTGCCGCTGCCCACCAGCACGATGCGGGCGGGATGGCGCACCGAGAGGCCTTCGCGCTCCACCACGTTTTCGCCCGATGCGGCAACGTCGAGCAGCAGGTCGACGATGTGGTCTTCCAGCAGGTTGACCTCGTCGACATAGAGATAGCCGCGGTTGGCCTGGGCCAGCAGCCCCGGCTCGAAGCTCTTCTCGCCATGCGACAGCGCGCGCTCGAGGTTGAGGGAGCCCAGCACCCGGTCCTCGGTGGCCCCGAGGGGAAGGTCGACCACCGGAATGGAAATCTTGCGCAGCTTGTGGGTGCTCGCCTTGCGGCAGGCGTCGCACTGGGCGGAGGCACTGTCCGGGTCGCAGTGATAGGCGCAGGAGGTGGCGCGAATCTCCGGCAGCAGGGCGGCCAGTGCCCGGACGGCGGTGGATTTGCCGGTGCCACGATCACCGAAGGCGAGGAGGCCACCGATCAGCGGATCGACGGCGGTCAGCAGCAGCGCCTGCAGCAGTTCATCTTGGCCCGAAATGGCGGAAAAGGGGTATCGAAGTGACATATCGCCATGTGTAACACACGATTTACACTTGGCAAATGCGGTGTGCTTGCGTGGATCGGGCGGCTCCGCCACTCTCGGTCAATGACCTCCCGACTCGACCGCGCCCATGCCCTGATCGATGCCGCCAACGCCCGCGACCCGGCAGGCCTTGCGGAACCCTATGGGCAGCGGATGACCGAGACGCTGGAGGCCTTCCGCCCCGATGCGCCGGAGCCCCTGAAGATCGCGGCGCGGGCCCAGCACATCGAGCGCTGGACCGTGCCGCGCACCTCATACCCCGAAGGCCGCGTCGCCTATCTCACCTGGCGCAAGGACCTGCAGAAGCTGCATGCAAGGCGGGCGGGCGAGATCATGGCCCAGTGCGGCTATTCGGATGAGGAGATCGCCCGTACCGGCTCGCTGCTGCGCAAGGAACGGCTGAAGCAGGACGCCGATGCCCAGACCTTGGAGGATGTCATCTGCCTCGTCTTCCTGCGCCACGAGGCGGATGCCTTCATCGCCAAGCATGACGACGACAAGGTACGGGACATTCTGGCGAAGACGGCGAAAAAGATGTCGCCGCGGGGGCTGGCCGCCGCGGCGCAGGTGCCGATGGGTGAGAGGCTGAAGCGCCTGCTGGGCGAAGCGCTGGCCGCAGGCTGACGTTGCGTCTTCCCCCGCCGAGGGAGCGGGAGAAGACATGCTCATCAGGAGATCGCCCGCATCAGGCTGCCTGTCGCGGGGAACAGCGGGATCAGGCAGGCCTGTAGCGCGTGGTAGATGTCGGGCTTGCCGGTGAAGAAGCGGTCCATCGGCTTCAGGTCATCGCCCAGTTCGGGGAACCAGCCACCATTGGCGGGGTCAATGAAGCGTAGTGCCGCGAAATCCCACACCTTGCGATACCAGTGCTCGTAGAAGGGGTCGGGCTTCAGCGCGTTGAGGACGGCGGCCGCACCGATCGCCTCGGTGACGGGCCACCAGATCTTGTGGGTGATGGCGGGCTCGTTGGAAAAGTCGAGCGTGTAGTAGAAGCCGCCCTTGGCCTCGTCCCAGCCACGGTTGATGGCGCTGCGGAACAGCTGTTGGGCGGCATCGATCATCCAGGCTTCGCGGCGCTCGTCGAGAACCCAGAGCTGGGCCATGAGGCGCGACCACTCGAGCCAGTGGCCCGGCGTGGTGCCGGCGGGGCGGAACATGTCGGAGCCCTTGTAGCCGCGGTCGATCTTCCATTGCTCGTCGAAGTGCTCGGCCACCGCATAGTCGAGGGAGGCGGCATGGCGGGCGATGATGAGGCTGGCGATGCTCTTCGCCTTGTCGAGATAGGCCACCGTGCCAGTCGCCTCGAAGGCGGCCATCAGGGCCTCGGTGAGATGCATGTTGGAGTTCTGGCCGCGATAGGTGGAGATCTTCGCCCAGTTGCGGGCGAACTCCTCGGACACCGCGCCGTAGTTTTCGTCCCAGAAGCGGATGTTCATCACGTCGGTGACGTCGGCCAGCATCTCCTTCGCCAGCGGATGGCCGATCATGCTGGCATCGGCGGCGGCGAGCATCACGAAGGCGTGGCCATAGGCCTGCTTGCTGTCATCCTTGAACCCATCGTCACCGACAGACCAGCAATAGCCACCATGGCGTCGATCGCGGTGCCCCTCCCACAGGTAGCGCATGCCGTGGTCGACGATCGCCTCCGCGCCGGGCCGGCCGAGCTTGGCCGCGATGGCAAAGCAATGCACCATGCGCGCCGTCTGGTGGATGTGGCGGATGTTGCCGAAGGGCCGGCCTGCCGCGTCAAGGTCGTGGAACCCGCCGTTGGGGTTGACGGCATTGTGCTCAAACAGGTCGAACAGGGCGTTGGCGCGGGATTTCAGCCAGTCGCGGTGCCAGGGGCGGGTGGTCCAGTTGGTGTTGGGCATCGGTCATCCTGAGACTCATTCGACGCGAATGCGCGCCGTGGCTGTTTTGCCCTTCGCGTCGATCACCGACAAGCGCGCAAATCCATGCGCCGGCTGGTCCCAGAAGGCATCACGGCGGAACGCCCGCTCGGCGATGGGAATGCCGTCGGCCAGCCAGGTGAAGGGCGGCGTGCCGCCATAGACCTTGAGGCTGAGGGCGGGAGCGACATCGCCCGCGAGGTCGATGCGCGCACCGTCCGGCGGGAAGGCGATGGCGGGCGGGGCATCGCCCTGGGTGCTGGTGGCCACCTCCGGCAGCGAATCCGGGCGGAAGCGCTGCAGCGCGGCGGGAAGTTCGTTGGTGCGCGCGATGACGGTGCCGGGCGGCGCCGGCCCCAGTGGCGTGCGGTTGGCGCCGATGCGCTGGAAGGCCTCGAACAGGATGGGGGCCGCGGCCAGACGGCCGACCACGCCGGGCACTGCCGCGCCATCCGGACGGCCCACCCAAACGGCGATGGTGTGGGTGCCGTCATAGCCCACGGCCCAGGCATCGCGGTAGCCATAGGAGGTGCCGGTCTTGAAGGCGATCTGCCCGCCGATGGCGTTTTGCGGGGTGGGGGCACCCTTCAGCACGTCGCCGATCATCCAGCTTGCATTGGGCTCGAACAGGCGGCGGAGCGGCTTTGCGGTGCGGCGGTCCTCAGCCTGCCAGCTCAGTTGAACGGGTTCGCCGCCGCGCGCCAGCGCCACGTAGAGCGTGGCGAGGTCGGTGAGCCTGACCCCTGCGCCGCCGAGGCCAACCGCAAGGCCGGGCCCGGCGTTCTGCGGCAGCACCAGCTTCACCCCGGCATTGTCGAGACGCGCCATCAACCGGTCGGCGCCGATGGCGTTGAGAATCCGCAATGCCGGCACGTTGAGCGACTGCTGGAGTGCCGTGCGCACCGTGACGGTGCCGTGGAACGAGTCGTCGAAGTTTTCCGGCGCATAGGCGCCGTAGCGCACGGCGCGATCGTCGATGAGCGTCTCCGGGTGAACGAGGCCGTCCTCGAAGGCGAGGCCATAGATGAAGGGCTTGAGGGTCGAACCGGGAGAGCGCAACGCCTGGGCCAGGTCCATCTGCCCGGCGCGCACGCTGTCGAAGTAGCCGGTGCCGCCGACATGGGCGCGGACCTCGCCGGTGGCGCTGTCGACGACGAGGATGGCGGCGGCGACACCGGAGCCGATGGCGAGCGCGCGGTCGCGGGCCAGGGTTTCGAGCCCCGCCTGAAGCTCGCGGGCCAGGGTGGTGGGCGCGACGGTTCCGGGCGGCGCCTTCCTGGCGATGCGCTCGGCGACATGCGCGGCGAAGATCGGGAAGGCAAGGCGACCCTTGGGCGCCTCCTCGGCGGCGGCGGCCTGTGCCTGGTCGTCGTTGACGAGGCCGTCCCGGTTGAGGCGCGCGATGACGCGGTTGCGCGCTGCGGCGGAAGCCTTGGGGAAGCGGTCCGGGCGGCGCGCCTCGGGAGCCTGCGGCAGGGCGACGAGCAGGGCGCTCTCGGCGGTGGAAAGCCGCTTCGGCTCCTTGCCGAAATAGGCGAGGGCGGCGGCACGCGTGCCCTCTATGTTGCCGCCATATGGGGCAAGCGCCAGATAGAGGCCGAGGATCTGCTGCTTGGTGAGGCGGCGCTCGATCTGCAGTGCACGGATCATCTCGGCCAGCTTGTCGGCAACGCTGCGCTGCGGGCGCGGTTCCAGCAGGCGCGCCACCTGCATGGTGAGCGTCGACCCGCCGGAGACGATGCGGCGGTGGGTGGCGGCCTGCCAGGCGGCGCGCAGCAGCGCCTGCGGGTCAACGCCGTGGTGATCGTAGAAGCGCTTGTCCTCATAGGCGATCAGCATGGCAAGGAAGCGCGGGTCCACGTCATCTGCGGTGATGGGCAGGCGCCAGTAGCCGTCCCGGGTGATGAAGGGGCGCAGCAGCTTGCCATTCCGGTCGGTCACCAGCGTCGAGTAGGTGACGTCCTTGCCGAGCGGCACCGGCCCCAGCCGGCGCAGCGTCTCACTTGCGGTGAAGCCCACTGCGTTGACGGCGAGCACGCCCAAGAGCAGCCCCGCATAGAGGCGCAGGGGCCATCTGCTGCGGGGTTTCAGCGTCATCAGGGTGCCGTCACCATCACCGTGCCGGGCGCTGTGCGGGCGTTGAGCTCAGGACGGTACATGTCCTCGACCGTCGCACCCGGGTGCACGTAGGAGCCGGGCGACACGGCACGAACCATGTAGGCGAGCTTGGCGGTGGAGGTGGTGAAGCTCGCCACGAAGCGGTCGTCCCGGAACTCGGTGTAGGGCGCATAGCTGGTGTCCGACAGCCAGGCGAGATCCGAGGTTGAGCCCGATGAAACCAGCGTCGGGTTCTCGATCTCGAAGCCTGCCGGCAGGCGGTCAACCAGGAGGTAGTTGCCGTTTTCGGTATCGCCCGCCGGCTTCATCACGCTGAGCACCGCGACGAGGCGGGTGTTCTGCTTCACCAGTGCGGGATCGGCCGGCTGGCCATCGGGCGTGAAGTACTTGCGCTCGATGACGAGGCCGTTCCTGGCGGCGGGCTCCGGCACCAGCGGCGAGCCCGAGACGGCGACGACGGCCTTCACGGTCTCGGCGCCGAGGTTCTGCACCTTCACGTCATTGGCGAGGGCCGCCGCGCCGAAGACACGGTTGTAGCTGCCGTCATGCGGCTTGCCGTCAACGTCGATGCGAATCGACTTGGACTGGTCGACGACGGCGCGGGCCGCCAGCACCATCCAGGCCATGTCCTGGGTGGAAGCATAGCTCGAGCGCGCGCGCTCCACCTCGATGGCGCTCATCGCCGTCTTGATGACCTCGGGCCTGGCCCTGGAGTCAGTGGCGAGTGCGAGGATGGCAGAGGCATCGCGCAATACGCTGCCATAGTCGCCGCGCCACTGGCCGCGCTGGGTCTGCTCCACGTCATCGGCGAGCGCCTCCTCGGCGGAGGCGAAGGCCGCGTCTGCCCGCTCCTGGTCGCCGAGGATGGACAGAGCGGCGGCCACCTGCGCGCGGGCGAGCGGCGAGCCGAACTGGCTGATCTTGGTGTCGGCGAGATATTTGAGGTCGCCCACCGGTGCGCGTCCGGCGCGGGCCAGCACATAGAGCGCATAGGCCATGTCCTGGCCCGCGCCACTTTCGATGTCCGGCGCGTTGCCGACCATGTTGCGGATATAGTCGAGGCCTCCCACCAGCACGTCCTCCGGCACGGCGAAGCCCTTCTCGCGGGCACGCAGCAGGAAGTCCGTCACATAGGCCGTGAGCCACAGGTTCGAGTCGTCGCCATAGGCCGACCACAGGCCGAAGGAGCCCGAGCCCGACTGACGGTTGACGAGGCGCGCCACGGCCTTCTGCATGCGGTCCGGGATCTCGGCATCGATGTCCTTGGGGTCGACGCCGAGATCGCTGAGGTAGAGCAGCGGCAGGGCGCGGCTGACCGTCTGTTCCGAGCAGCCGTAGGGATATTTGTCGAGATCGCGCACCAGCCCTGCGGCGTCGAGCTGCGGCAGCGGGCTGATGGAGAGGGCGACGGTGCCGGTGCCCGGCACCATGCCGGTGAGGAGATCCTTGCCGATGGTGAGCGAGCCGCCCTTGGCCAGCAGCGGCATGGTGGTGCGCTGCGTGACAAGCGGGTTGGCGGGCTCGACACCGAGCGCGAACTCCTGGTCGAGCAGGATGTCGCCCGGGCCCTTGAGGGTGGCGACGACGCTGGCCACGCCAAAGCTCATGCCCTTCACCGGCACGATGACCGTGGCGCGCGCGCCCGCGGCACCAAGGGTGACCTTCTGGATCGCGGTGTTGGAGTCGGGCGTGACCGGGCCGTCGATCGAGACGCCGAGCGTGTAGTCCCCCGCGGGGCCTTCGGCGTTGACGATGTCGAAGCGCAGCTGCGAGGAGTCACCCACCGCGAGGAAGCGCGGCAGGGTGCCGGAGACAACCACCGGGTCACGTGCGATCACGTCCTTCGTTGCGTGGCCGACCTTGGTCTTGCTCCAGGCCACCGCCATCACGCGGATGGTGCCGTTGAAAGCGGGGATGTCGAAGTCGACCGAGGCCGTGCCGTCATCTGCCACCGTGACGATGCCGGAATAGAGCGCCAGCGGCTTCTGCGCGGGCGGCGGCGCGTTGAAGGCCGCACCACCGTCACCACCCGAGCGCAGCTTGCCGCGCTCGCCCTGCATGCCGTCGATCAGCATGCCGTAGATGTCGCGCAGCTGGGCGGCGAGCTGCTTCTGGTCGTAGTAGAAGTTCTCCGGCGCTGGCGGATCGTAGCGCGTGAGGTTGAGGATGCCGACGTCCACTGCCGCCACGGTGATGAAGGCCTGTTCACCGGCGGCGAGGTTGCCGATCTTCACCGGCACGGTGAGCTTGGTGCGCGGCTTCATCAGCTCCGGCGTGTTCAACGAAACATCGAGCGTGCGTGCCGCGCGGTCGATGCCGAACCAGGCAAGACCCATGGCGCGCGAGGGCATGCGCTTGGCCTTGACGTCCATCGGCTTGTAGAGGCTGGCCAGCACATAGGCGCCGGTGCCCCAGCCTTCGCCCACGGTGAAGGGCAGGGTGAGGCCGCCTTCGGGCACGTCCACCTCCTGCGAGGCCAGCAGCCTTTCGCCGACGATCTGCACCGTGGCCTTGCCGGCATGGCGGGCCTCGATCTTCACGTTCACGGTTTCGCCGGCCTTCAGGTCTGTCTTGTCGAGGGCCACCTTCAGCGTGTCAGGCGTGTTGGCCTTGGCGGAATTGAAGGTGTAGTAGCCCGAGGAGAAGTCGATCGAGGCGGGGGTGATGCCCGGCGCATCGAACTCGAGGCGGTATTCGCCCCACTGCAGGGTCTGGGCGAAGTTGGCCGGCGTGTCGCCCGCGAGGTCGAGCGTGCCATTGGCGATCTTCGAGGTGCGGGTGATGCCTTCCCAGCGCCACTGGCCATCGATGTTGAACCACTGCCAGTCACGCACCAGGCGCTTCAGGGTCCAGTTGGCGCCCTTCACCGCCGTCATCTTGCCTTCGGGGTCGACAGCGATGACCGAGAAGGAGGCAGGCTTGCCCTCGGGCGCCGAGCCATCATCGAAGTTCGCCTTGATGCCGATGCGCGGCTGGGTGCCGGCGATGGGCAGGCTGGCGTTCCGCTCCACCGCGCGGCCGCCGGGCTCGCGCATCCTGACCGATACATCGGCCTTGAAGGGCTGCGAGGTGACGGGCAGTTCCGGCAGCGCGATGTCGATGTCGGCGTGGCCGTTGATGTCGGTCTGCGGCAGGTCGGCTGCGGTGAACTGCACGCTGTCCGGGCGCTCATCCATCAGGCCGAAGCGATAGTCCTTCCACTCCGGGAAGGGCGTGGCGTCGGCGGTGATCAACACGCTGGCCTCGAGGTCGAGCCCGGCACCGGGTGCGCCGAAGAGATAGCGGCCGTCGACCTTCAGCTGCAGCATGTCGGTGACGCGCGGCGTCTTCGACACGAGGTCGAACTCGATGCGGTCCGGGATGTAGTCTTCCACCAGGAAGGAGGTCTCGCCGACGCTGTCGCCGGCCGGGTCGATGTAGGCCTTGATGCGCCAGGTGCCGCCCTGGGCGCCCTGCGCGATCTGGAAGGACCTCGTGAAGCTGCCCGCGCCCTTGTCGTCGAGCGTGGCGGTGAGGAACGTGACGCCATCCGGGCGCTCGACCAGGAAGGTGAGCGGCAGGCCGGTGATGGCATTGGCCTTGTCATCCCTGAGCAGCACCGTGGCGTGCACGGTTTCGCCACGGCGATAGACGCCGCGCTCGGCATAGACGAAGGCATCGACGGCAGCGGACGGCGCACGGCCGGTGACGCCGCGGTCGGTGAGGTCGAAGGCCGGCTGCTGCATGTCGAGGAAGCTGTAGTCGCCGTCAGCGGACTGCGCGACGACGAGGGCGGGGGCAGCACCTCCCTCGCCCTTGAGCAAGCCGGCATCGAACAGCACGTTGCCCGACGCATCAGACTGCGCCTCGCCCAACACCTCGTTGTTGCGCGCGATGAGGCGCACCTTGGCATTGCCGATGGGGCTGGCGGTGGCGATGGAGCGGAGGCCCACATGCAGGCCGTCCTTGCCGCTCATGGTGGCAAGGCCCAGGTCCGAGACGACGAACCACTGCGTGGCAACATTGTCGTAGGGCGCGGCTTCGCGCGCGGCGGGCGCGGCCGTGATCACATAGAGACCGGGTTCGAGCTTGCCCATGGCTTCGTCCACGGGAATGGCGGTGGTGATGTCCTGGTTGGCGGGAGCCGGGGTCTCGAGCGTGCCTTCCCAGACAAGCGTGCCCTTGTTGTCGGCGAGGTCGCTTGCCGAATAGCCGGTGATCTGGCCGCGGAAATCGGAGCCCAGCACGCTGCCGATCATGTTGCGGTCGCCGATGCGGAACAGCTGGATCTTGGCTTCCTTGCTGTTCACCGAGATCAGCGGAATGCCGTTCTGGCCGGTGCGCGGCAGCACATAGGCATTGCCGGTGAAGCGCACGGAGGGCTGGCGGTCACGCACGTAGAATTCGAAGCTCACGTCCTTGGCCAGCGTGTCGTCGATGGCGGCGGGCAGACCCTGGCGGACGGTGATGGAATAGCGCTCGCCATATTTGAGGCCCTCGACGCACAGCCTGTTGCCTTCCGCCGTGACCGCGGCGACGGGGCCGGGAGTCTGGGTGAAGTAGGCGGTGAAGTCGGTCACGGTGCGCGATGCCACTTCCGTCATCTCGAAGCAGGCGCGCGGCGGCACGGTGTCAGTGTCGACCTTGTAGTCGGCGACGCGGAAGCCGTGGTCGACGCGCATCTGCTCATAGGTGGCGCGGATTGCGGGGTCGTCCTGCAGCTTGAGGCTTTCCTTGTAGGCGGTAAGTGCCATGCGCCACATCTCGCGCTTGGCGAAGCCCTCGGCGGCGAGGTTCAGCGCCTGCGCCTCCTGCTGCGGCGATGACAGCAGCGTATAGGCCTTGAGCGACGCGCCGATGAGCTTGGAGGGAAGCGTGTAGCCGTCGGAGTCGTTGATGGGCATGGCCACCGCGAGCTGCCGGGCAAGGTCGAGCCACAGCACGCCGTTGGTGGGCTGCCGGGTGAGCAGCTGCTCGATCGAGGCTGCGGCGAGGCGCGCGTTGCCGGCGGCCTGTGCGGCGGCGAGGTCTGCCTCGATCTCGGGCTGGGTGCGCTTCAGATCCTTGGCGATCTTCGCGAGGTCCATGTCGTAGTCGCTGAGGTACCAGCTGAACTGGTCGACCGGGAAGGGCTTGGCGGCCTGCGATGGGGTGTGGCCGGCGATGAGGGCGAGCAATGCGCCGAGGAGCAGGGCGAAGGATTGCAGGGAAATACGATGCGCCGTCATCGGGGGCCTCCACAAGCGTGTTCTTTTGTGCGTGGAGGAAGTGTCCGTCCGCCGCCGCCCGGTTGTCAATCAGGCGGGTGACAGTTTCATGTGCTTTGCGGCGGAATTGCAGTGGTGAGCGTCACGGCTTCGGCGTGTCGTCGTCCTGCAGGATGCGCCAGGCCGCCCCTTCGAGGTCATCATACTGGCCGGACTTGAGCGACCAGATGAAGGCGGCGAGACCGACGCCGCCCATGAAGAGCGCGATGGGGATGAGATAGACCAGAACGTTCATGCGGCGTCCTTCAGGGCCCTGGCGCCCGGAGCGTTGTCAGCGTCCAGCCTAGCAGACGAGGGCCCGGACGTCCTGCCCAGCCCGACGCGGAGCGCGTTGGCGATGACGATGATCGAAGAGGTGGACATTGCAACCGCAGCGACCAGCGGCGAGACGAGGCCAATCATGGCCAGTGGCACTGCAAAGACATTGTAGCCCACCGCAAGGGCGAAGTTTTCCTTGGCGATGCGCTGGGTGCGGCGGCTGACCTTGATGGCGCGGGCGACGGCCGCCGCGCTTTCGCCCATCCACACGGTTTCCGCCGCGGTGCGGCCGATGTCGGAGGCGGTGGAGGGCGCCATGGAAGTGTAGCCCGCGGCCAGTGCGGGCGCATCGTTGATGCCGTCGCCAACCATCAGCACATGCCTGCCGGCCTTGGAGAGGGCATCGACATAGGCGAGCTTGGCCTGCGGGCTGGCGCGCGACACGGCGGTGTCGATGCCGACTGCGTCCGCCACGCGCGTCACCGCCGCCTCGCGGTCGCCCGACAGGAGGTGGACGGCAAGGCCCATCTGCTTCAGTTCGGCGATGGTCGTGGCGGCGTCCGGGCGGAGCTGGTCCGCGAACTGGAACAGCACGGCGGGCCTGGCGCCGCGGCGGAAGGCGAATTCCAGAAGTCCCAGATCCTCGCCGCTTTCCTCCATTCCGCACCAGGCGCGGTTGCCGAGGCGGAGCTGCTCTCCTGCATATGTGCCGGAGAGGCCGAGTCCAGGGTGTTCGGCGACGTCCGACACCGTGACGGGCTGCAGCCCGCGCCTTGCCACCTCGCGCACCAGCGCGCGCGACAAGGGGTGCTTGCTGGCCTGGGCGAGGCCCGCAGCCAACGCCAGCGTTTCGGTCGAGACCATGAGGGGTGACACGAGCGCCGGCTCGCCCTTGGTGAGCGTGCCGGTCTTGTCGAAGATGACGGTGTCGACGCCGGCGAGCTTCTCCAGGGCAGCGCCGTCCTTGATCATCACGCCGGAGCGGAACAGCTTGCCGCTCGCCACCACCTGAACGGCCGGAACGGCAAGTCCGAGCGCGCAGGGGCAGGTGATGATGAGAACGGCGATGGCGGCCATGATCGAGTCATGCCAGCCGTTGCCCAACAGCAGCCAACCGATGAGGGTGACGGCCGCCAGCGTGTGGACGGCGGGCGAATAGAAGCGCGCCAGACGGTCGGCGATGCGGATGTAGCGCGACTGGCCCTGCTCGGCAGAGGCCATGAGCCGCACCAGCTCACTGAGGAATGTGTCGTTGCCAGCGGCGGTGATTTCCACCGTGATCGGCGCGGTGACGTTCATCTCGCCCGCGTGGACGAGGGCGCCGGGCTTCACCGTCTCGGGCGCCGTCTCGCCGGTCAGCAGCGAACGATCCATGTCGGAGGTGCCTTCGCGGATCAGCCCGTCGGCCGGCAAACGGTCGCCCGCGGCAACGGCCACCAGCATGCCGGCCCTGAGGTCACGCACGGGCACATAGCGGCGGCTGCCATCGGCTTCGATCAGCGTGGCGCCTTCGGCGGAGAGCGAGACCAGTTGGGCGATGGCCGAGCGGGCGCGGGCGCGCATCAGGTGGTCGAGGTAGCGTCCGGCAAGCAGGAAGAACAGCAGCGTGACGGAGGCATCGAAATAGGCATGGGCCTCGCCGTTGATGGTCTCGAACAGGCTCATGAAGGAGGCGAGCAGCACGCCGAGCGAGATCGGCACATCCATGTTGACGCGGCCGAGCCTGAGCGCGTTGACCGCCGAATAGAAGAAGGGCCGCCCGGCATAGGCGACGGCGGGAAGTGCGATCATCGCCGAGAGCCAGTGGAACAGGTCGCGCGTGGCGCCGTCGGCCCCCGACCAGACGGAGACCGACAGCAGCATGACGTTCGATGCCGCGAAGCCCGAGACCGCGAGGGCGCGCAGAAGCCTGGAATTCTCCTTGTCGTCCCTGGTCAGTCCGGTCTCGCGCGGGTCGAAGGGCCGAGCCATGTAGCCGAGGAAGCCGAGCCGGTCGATCAGCGCCTGCGGCGCAATCACGCCATCCTCATAGACCACTGCCACGCGGCGGCCGGTGAGGTTGACGCGCGCCGACTTGACGCCGGCGAGTGCTGCGAGATCGGTCTCGATGTGCGACATCGACTCCGGCCGGTTGGCCTGCGGCACCAGAAACTCGATGCGGCAGAGGCCCGGACCGGCTTCGCTGATCCAGCGTGCCGCATCCTCGCCTTCCAGCTTGAAGGGCTGGAAATACTCGCCATCCAGGGTGCAGCAGGGAAGGGTCATTCGGCTTTCACCACGAAGCGGAAGATCTTGTGATAGTCGGCAACGCCATCGCCCTTGCCGTCGATCTCGACCTCCCACAGGCCGGGTGCGAGGCGGGCGGGGGCCGAATAGACGCCCGAGCCCATCCAGCCGAAGGTGAGCTGCTGGTCTTCCTTGTCGGTGACGGTGCGCTGCAGCCTGCCCGCGAGGTCGAGGTTGTCGATCTTCGCGCCATTGGCGTCGGTGAAGGTGACCTTGACGCTGCTCTTGTCAAAGGTGAAGCCCACGTCCCAGCCCAGCGCATCCTGCGCCTTGGCCTTGGCGAGGTTGGTGTTGAACTCCTGGCTTGCCACATAGCCGTTCTTGACCACCAGGCCAGACCAGGTGGAGTTGGCGAAATAGGCCATCACCATGTTGACCGTGATGATCACGCCGAAGAAGGCGAGGAGCATGGCGAGCACATGGCCGCCCTTGATCTCTTTCTGAGTGCTTGCCATGGACATCACTTAATCCTTGTCGTCGTGTTTGTCGTCAGGGCCGTGGAAGAGGGCGTCATAGGTTGCGGTCTCGGCCGGGACATCGCCCTTCGGCGCCAGTTCCTCCACCTTGAACTCGAAGTGCGTGCGCTCATGCTCGATGATCCTGGGGTCATTGGTCGAGACATAGATCTTCACGGCCTTGAGCTTGTCCGGATCGACCGCGATGTCGAAGCTGGTGCCCTTGGCGCCCGAGTCGCCCACCATTTCCATCATGGCGCCGGGCAGATCGTCGATCGTGAGCCTGAAGGTGCGGGGTTCCTGGCGCTTGTTGAGGATCTTGATGGTGTAGCCGTTGCGGATGGCGCCGTCCGACAGCGTCACGAAGAGCGGGTTGCGATCCGGCACGACGTTCACGTCGAGCTGGGTACGGTGCAGCAGCGTGAAAAGCATGGCAAGGCCGACGCCCACCCAGGCGGTGAAGTAGATCAGGGTGCGCGGACGGATGAGGTGGCGCCAGTTCCAGTGCTCGTTCTTGCCGGCGACATTGGCGGCGTAAAGCTCCGAGGTGGTGTAGTTGATCAGGCCGCGCGGCTTGCCGATCTTGTCCATCACCGCGTCACAGGCATCGATGCACAGTGCACAGTTGATGCATTCGAGCTGGTTGCCGTCGCGGATGTCGATGCCCATCGGGCAGACGGCCACGCAGGCATTGCAGTCGATGCAGTCGCCGACCTTGAGCCCCTGCGCCTCGGCCTTCTTGCGGCCCGAATGGCGCGGCTCACCGCGCCAGGCGTTGTAGGTGACGACAAGCGACTCTTCGTCCAGCATCGCACCCTGGATGCGCGGCCAGGGGCACATGTAGGTGCAGACCTGCTCGCGCATGAAGCCGGCGAAGGTGAAGGTGGTGGCCGTCAGGATGGCGATGGTCCAGTAGGCCACCGAGGGCGCCTGGCCGGTGACGAGTTCATGGAACAGGGTGGGGGCATCGGCGAAGTAGAACACCCAGAAGCCGCCCGTCGCGATGGCGATCAGCAGCCACACCAGCATCTTGAGGCTGCGCTTCGAGAGTTTCGAGACGCTCCACGGGGCGGCGTCGAGCTTGAAGCGGGCGTTGCGGTCGCCCTCGATCTTGCTCTCGACCCAGATGTAGAGGTCGGTCCACACCGTCTGGGGGCAGGCATAGCCGCACCAGGCGCGGCCGAACAGCGAGGTGACGAGGAAAAGCCCGACGCCGGCCATGATGAGCAGGCCCGCAACGTAATAGAATTCCTGCGGCCAGATTTCGATGAAGAAGAAATAGAAGCGGCGGTTGGCCATGTCGATGAGGATGGCCTGGTCCGGCGCATCGCCGGGCCTCGTCCAGCGCAGCCAGGGCGAAACGTAGTAGATGCCGAGCAGGATGACCACCACCGCCCACTTGAAGCGGCGGAACCGGCCATGGGCGGCCTTCGGGTGGATCGCCTCGCGCGAGGCATAGAGAGAGCGGTTCTCGGACTTGTTGACCGGAACTGCCTCTTCCCTGTCGACCTCGTGCGGAGTGTCGAGCGTATTGATAATCTGAACCATCGTTCCCCTCGGAAGCCGGGCTATCTATTAGAGATACCTAATAGAACCGAAATCCGTCGTCGGTATTGTGGCCGGAGGCCGCGTGCCATGATGTCACAGCGCGCGGCCCCGCGGGTGTTTTCGTTACTGGGTGGCCGGCGCCTCGCCGCCGCCCAGCGAATGCACGTAGATCGCCAGTTCCTTGATCTCGGCATCGTCGAGACGCTTGGTCCAGCCCGGCATGACGCCCATGCTCGGCTTGTGGAGCTGCGCCTTCACGTCGTCGATGGTGCCGCCGTAGAGCCAGAGCTTGTCCGTGAGGTTGGGTGCTCCGAAGTCCCGGTTGCCCTTGCCGTCGTCGGCGTGGCAGGCGGCGCAGTTCTCGGCGAAGATCTGCTTGCCGGCCTCGGCCTTGCCAGCATCCGCCGTTTCGCCCGAGAGCGAAACGACATAGTTGGCGACCTGTTCGATCTGCTCCGGCGTGAGGATGCCGTCGAGGCCGAAGCTGGGCATCTGGGAATCCCGGGTCTCCGGATCGTCGGTGTAGC
>JBEARP010000293.1:0-13689 GCA_041163105.1 Pseudomonadota bacterium | reverse complement strand
GCCGTGGCGCGTGGCGATTTCGGCAGCGTCGACGGAGAGGTCGCACATCAGTCGCTCGATCACTTCCGAACGCATGCGGTCCTCCGCCGTGGTGGCCAGCCCGCGCGTAACCGGGCTTTCGTTGCGGTCGATCTTCTGTGACCATTCCAGCGTGTCACGTGCCGATTGCACGAAGCCTTCAGGAAACTCGCCGATGGCGGAGGCGCCGAAGGCCAGGAGCGCGTCGGAGACGTCTGTCGTGTAGCCCTGGAAATTGCGGCGCATGGTGCCGTTGCGGGCGGCGGCGGTGAGTTCGTCATGCTCCAGCGCGAAATGGTCGAGCCCGATCGAGGCATAGCCATGGGCGTTGAGCTCGCGCTCGATGGTGGTCGCCTGCGCATAGCGGGCGTTGACGCCGGGAAGCTCGGCATCACTGATCATCTTCTGGTGCTTCTTGAACCACGGCACATGGGCATAGCCGAAGACCGAGATGCGGTCGGGCTTGAGCTCCGCCGCCTGCTGCGCGGTCTTGGCGACGCTCTCCACCGTCTGGGCGGGGAGGCCGTACATGAGGTCGAAGTTCACGCTTGTGAAGCCCGCCTCGCGCAGGAACTCGGTGGCCGCCTTGACGAGGCCGAAGGTCTGCAACCGGTTGATCTTCATCTGCACCGGGGTTGCGAAATCCTGGACGCCGAAGCTGATGCGGTTGAAGCCCATGCCGTTCAGCACCCTGGCGCGTTCGCGCGTCAGCGTGCGGGGGTCCGACTCGAGCGCCATTTCGCCATCCGAGGCCAGCCCTAGCCCCGAGTCGATGGCCTCGACGATCTCGCCGATGTGCAGGTCATCGAGATAGGTGGGCGTGCCGCCGCCGAAATGGAGATGCGTGACCTTCCCCTTGACACCCTTGAACAGCGAGGCCGAGCGCCTGATATCCTTGACCAGATATTCGACGTAGCGCGCCGCGCGGTCATAGCTGTTGGGCACCGAGGTGTGGCAGCCGCAATACCAGCAGAGCTGGCGGCAGAAGGGGATGTGGACATAGACCGAGAGGGTGGCTTGCCGGTCGAGCGCCGTCAGCCAGTCATCCGACGTCTGGCCAGGGAAGGGCGACTGGAACTGCACCGCAGTCGGATAGCTGGTGTAGCGCGGAACGTCCTGGGTGGCGAAGGGGAGAAGCTTGGTGTCCATGGAGCCTGACAGTATCGGCTGTTAGGCTCCGTTCATTGACCTCGATCAAGACCGGGCATTTTTGTCAGTAGAGGGCGGTGCGATAGTCCTCTTCGACCTCGGCATCGATCTTGGCGGCCTCGGGCTCCGCCACCTGTGTCGAGGTCTGCTCGAGGATCATGCGGGCGATGGAGGGCATCTGGGTGCGGTCCTGGCGGTAGTCCGGCTCCCACAGCTTCGAGCGCTTCAGCGCCTTGGCGCAGTGCAGGAAGACCTCCTCCACCGTGACCAGGATGCCGACGACGGGCTGCCTGCCGTTCACCGTGCAGGCGGAGAGGAGTGCGGCGTCATCGGTGATGCGGGCCTTGCCGTTGAGCCGGAGCGTGTCTTCGAAGCCCGGCACGAAGAACAGGAGGCCGACATTCGGGTTGGCCGTGATGTTGGCCATGGTGTCCAGCCGGTTGTTGCCGGGCCGGTCGGGCACGAGGATCGTGGTGTCATCCAGGATGTGGACGAAGCCCGGGGGGTCGCCGCGCGGGGAAAGATCCGCGCGGCCATTGGCGTCAGCTGTCGAGATGACGAGGAAGGGCGACAGGCCGATGAACTGGCGCGAGTATGTGTCCAGCGCCGGCCTGCTCTTGGCGGAGGCGAGGGGATGGACCTCGCCGAACTTGGCGCGCAGCTCTTCCTCGCCCCCGATTGTCATGCCCTGGCGTTTTCCTTGCGCGCCCAGGCTTCCATGGCATCGAGGCCCTTCTCGAAGATGTCGAACATCTCGTGGATCTCATCGGTGGTGATGATGAGCGGCGGGCACAGCGCCACCGAGTCCTGGATGTTGCGGACGATGAGGCCCATCTCCTGCAGCGTGTTCACCGTGGCGGCACCCACCATCTTCTTCGGATCGAAACTGCGCTTGGTGGCCTTGTCGGCCACGAGTTCGACAGCGCCGATGAGGCCGACGCCGCGCGCCTCGCCCACCAGCGGATGGTCGGCCAGCTTCTTCAGCCGCGTCTGGAACACCGGGCTCATCTTCGCCGCGTGCTCCATGATCTTGTCACGCTGGTAGATCTCGATGGTCTTGAGCGAGATGGCACAGCCGACGGGGTGGGCGGTGTAGGTGTAGCCGTGGCCGAAGGTGCCGAGCTTTCGGCTTTCGTCCAGCATGGCCTGGTAGAGATCTTCCTCGACGGTCAAGGCCGAGAGCGGGAAATAGGCCGAAGTGATGGCCTTGGCCATGGTGATCGACTGAGGCTTCATGTCGAAGGTCGTCGAGCCGAACCAGTTGCCGGTGCGACCGAAACCGCAGATCACTTCATCGGCGATGAAGCGGATGTCATATTTGGCGAGGATGGCGTTGACCTTCGCCCAATAGCCGGTGGGCGGCAGCAGCACGCCGCCTGCACCCATCAGCGGCTCGCCAATGAAGGCGGCAATGGTGTCGGGCCCTTCGCGCAGGATCATGTCCTCGAGGTCCTGGGCCATGCGCGCGGAGAACTGCTCCTCGGTCTCGCCTTCCTGGCCGTAGCGATAGTAGTGCGGGCAGGAGGTGTGCAGCACGTTGGCGATGGGCAGGTCGAAGTCGTTGTGCACCCAGGGGAGCCCGGTGAGCGAGGCGGACGCGATGGTGACGCCGTGATAGGCGCGCATGCGGCTGATGATCTTCTTCTTGGCCGTCTTGCCGCGGGCGTTGTTGTAGTACCACGACAGCTTCATCTGCATGTCGTTGGCCTCGGAACCGGAGGAGCCGAACAGCACCTTGGAGGCGGGGCAGGGAGCGATTTCCTTGAGCTTCTCCGAGAGCTCGATCACGCCGTCATGCGACTTGCCGCCAAAGGCATGGGTGAAGGACACCCGGCGCAGCGCCTCCGCTCCGGCTTCCGCGATTTCCTGGTTGCCGTAGCCGAGAGCCGTGCACCACAGCCCGGCCATGCCCTCGATGTAGCGTTTGCCCGTGTCGTCATAAAGATGAATACCGCGACCCTCGTTGAGGATGAGGGGGCCCACTTCGCGGTGGCGGGCGAGGTTGGTGTAGGGGTGGATCACCGTCTCGATGTCGCGGACGGCCATGTTGGACAAGGGCATTCTGGTTCCTCCTGGGAAGAAGGGACTATATCAGGGGAATCGGGCGTGGGAACAGGGGACGGGACCCTCACCCATTCGCCTTGCGCGGGCTTGACCCGCGCATCCTTTGCGCGGTCACCAAGAGGGATGCCCCGGTCAAGCCGGGGCAAGGTGAAAATGGAGGGTCGGTCCTAAGTCGAGCGCAGCCCCTTGGCCTTGGCATATTCCAGGCATTCCGCCCACGGACGGATGCCGGCACTGGTGGTGGGCGAATGGAGCGACATGGCGGCGGCGGCGTTGCCGAGGTCAAGGCAACGTTTCAATGACCAGTCCTCGTGCAGGCCGAAGAGGACGCCGGCATAGAAGGCATCCCCCGCCCCGGTGGCGCCGGCGATTTCGGACTGGTCGACCCTCACCGAGGGGCGCTTCGAAACTTCGCCATTGCGCGTGACCGCCACCGCGCCGTCCGGATGGTGCACGCAGGCGAGCTCGCGCACACCCATGGCGAGCAGCTTGCGACAGGCTTCTTCCGCGGCGTGCCAATCAAGGCGGACGCGGGGCGCCACGTCGACCTCGGTGATGCTCGCCGCCTCATAATCATTGACCACGAACACGTCGCACAGCGGCAGGCAAGGCGGCACCAGCTGGCGCAGGTCCTCGGCCGGCACTGGACAAAGCTCAAGGCAAGTCTTCATGCCGCGCGCCCTGGCCGCGGTCAGCAGCGTGCGCCAGCCATCGCTTTTATCGAGGGCACGGGCCGTGCCGGGACTGCCGAGGTAATAGATCTTGGCATTGCTGTCCTCGGGCGGCATCAGGTGCTCGACCTGCATCAGGTTGTTGCAGCCGAGCTGCGCGAAGAAGGTGCGCCGACCGGTGTCCTTGCAGGACATGACATGGGTGTGGCTGGTGACCGCACCCGGGATCACCGTCACCCGCTCCGTGTCGAGCCCGTAGCCACGCGCGCTGGCCAGCATGGTGGCGCCATAAGTGTCGCTGCCGGACGTGGCGAGCAGCGTCACCGGGAAATCGGCGCCGAGCTGCAAGAGCCCGGCCGCCGCATTGTGCGGGGGCCCGCCTGCTGCCATTTCGGTGCGGTCGATGAAGGCCAGCGTCTCCTCTGCTGGCCAGTGATCAATGATGTGCACGATGTCGAGCACCACGATCCCGGCCAGCACGATGCCGCGCTTGGTCACTTCTTGTAGCCGTCGAGCGCGGGTTCGGTGATCTTCAGGTCGTCCTCGAGCTTGCGCTTGGGGCTAAGGCCCTTCTTGGACAGGATGGCGTGATAGTGCTTCACCGCCTGCTCGGCCGTCACCTCGGACTCGATCACCGGGCGGAACAGCGCCACGAGGTCGAGCGGGCTTTCGGCGAGGTTGATCTTGCGGCCGAAGAGGGCGACCTTGGCGCCCGACTTCTCGCCTTGGGCGAGCAGCTCGAAGCAGTCGCGCGTGGTGCCCGATGATCCGCCGAGAATGCCGATGACGAGGCCCGGATCATGGCTGGCGAGCTCTTCCATGGCCTTGCGGCCATTGAACGGCATCTTGAGGAATAGCGGACGCTCAACCTTTGACATGCCAGCCAGCACGCGCATGATCATGTCGTTCACGTAGAAGGGCATCTGCTCGGCGGGCAGGTTCTGCGGCGCGTTGGGATTGAAGATCTCGAGGAAGTGGCGGAACTTGTGCTTCACGGCCTCTTCGCGGAAGGCGCGATACTGGGCAACCGAGTCGAGGTCGCGCTCGAGGATGTTGTTGAAGGTGACCGAATAGAGGCCGAGGTCGCAGAACTTCGAGACATGGGCGAGGTTGGCGGTGCGCCAGGGCCGCGACGGCTCCTTGGCATAGTTGCCGGCGCGCGGGTGCCAGATGTCGGAGGTGTCATTGGCGCGGATGGCAGGCGTCACGCCCGACTTCGCGAACAGGCCCTGCTCGATGAGGAGCTCCATGTTTGAGACCGCACCCAGCATCACGTCCATCTGCTTCTGCTTGACCATGTCGCGGATGGTTTGGCGGAACTCGGGGATGGAGCGGTGCTTGCCGGACTGGTCCAAATAGTCATGCGCACCCGTGCCCTTGACGCCGAAGGCATAGTCCGGGTCCTTGGCATCAGCGAGGATGAAGTCCTTCGGCTTGTATTTGCCGGCGGCGATGGTCTTCAGCTTCTTGTCGAGCGATTTCACGGGGCTTTTCCTGCAGGTTGATCGAAGATTTCCTCTTCTAGCAGCCTCAGGGTCCGGGACAACGGTATTGTGGGGCTTTTCCTTTGGGGCCTGCCGTTGCAAAATGGAAGCCATGACAAATCTCGTGATGATCCCCGCATTCGGGAGCGACGAACGCCTTTATGCCGGGATTGCGCCGCTGCTGCCTTCCAACGTGCTGAGTTCGACGGTGATCGCCGACGGGGCCGATTTCGCCACCTGCGTGGAGCAGGTGCTGGCCCAGGCGCCTGACAGTTTCGTGGTGCTCGGCACCTCCTTTGGCGGGCGCGTGGCGCTTGAAACCACGCTGGCGGCACCAGAGCGGGTGCGTGGTCTGATCGTCATCGGCTCCAGCCCCGGCGCGGTGGCCGACCAGCGGGCGGGCCTGCGCCGCTCGGAGCGGTTGCGGGCGGGCGAGGCGGAGCAGGTGGCCACCGAGATGGGCGACATGATCGCCCACATGGAGGGCCCCAACGGCCCTGCCGCGCGTCAGGCCTTCATCGACATGTGCGCAACCCTGGGCCCCGAGGCCCTGGCCCGCCAGTCGGATGCGCTGGCTCACCGCGTGGACCGCTGGCCGCGGCTCTCCGAGATCGCCTGCCCGGCGCTCATGCTGTGGGGCGTGCATGACAAGTTCTCGCCCGCGGCCGAGGGACTCAGGATGTCGGCCGCCATCCCGAAGGGCCGCTACGTCGAGCTCGCCGACTGCGGCCACTTCCCGACGCTGGAATATCCGGACGAGACGGCAGCGGCGATCGACCACTGGATGGAAGACGTGGGGCTGTCGCCGAAGCTGTGAAAGACGGCTACTTCAGGCTCGCAATGTAATCGGCGATCGCCTGGATGTCGCTCTCGGGGAGCTGCGAGATATTGCGCTGGACCTGGCCCATGCCGCCCGAGGCGAGCTTGTCGTATCCCAGCATTTCGCCATTCTGCAGCGCCGAGGCAAGATCGGCGGCGTCGGTGTAGCGGCCGCGCTCGATGAGGCCGCGCAGGCTCGGCACGCGGCCCTTGCCCTCGGGATGCGGGCCGCCCTGGAAGGCCTTCGATTCATCGCGCGCCATGAAGATGTTGCGCGGCGTGTGGCATTCCTGGCAGTGGCCGGGGCCGTTGACGAGGTAGGA
The DNA here is from genome assembly GCA_041163105.1 of Pseudomonadota bacterium. GTDB lineage: Bacteria > Pseudomonadota > Alphaproteobacteria > Rhizobiales > Aestuariivirgaceae > Aestuariivirga. The sequence continues at coordinate 7,161 of JBEARP010000293.1, read as the reverse complement.
GCCGCGGTTCCAGCTGTCCGACTGCGACGGATCGGGCGTCCACGGCGTGGTGTCGAGGCCCACCCATTTCCACAGGCCCACGCCGCGGCGGACCAACGGCAGGGCCGTGATGTCCGGTTCGCGCTCGGGCGACTTCACCGGCGGCAGGCTGGCGAGATAAGCGCGGATGTCGAGCACGTCCTCCGGCTTCATGTGGGCGTAGGAGGTGTAGGGCAGGGCGGGAATGAGGTTCTCGCCCTCGGGCGAGATGCCGCGCATGACGGCGTTGAGGAACTGGAGGTCGGTCCATTTGCCGATGCCGGTTTCGGGATCGGGCGTCAGGTTCATCGGGTAGAGGGTGCCGATCGGCGTATGGAGCGGCGCGCCGTCTGCGGGGACGGTGCTTTCGACGCCCGCAAGGTCCGGCGAGGGCTGGTGGCAGGAGATGCAGCCACCGGCGTGATAGAGCACCTCGCCATTGGCGAGGTTCGGCGTGTGCTGCGGAATGTCAGCCGCGGTGAGCGGCCGTGGCGTGCTCAGGACCCAGAAAGCGGCAAGCCCCAGCGCCACAATGAGCGCCAGGGCCAGCAAGGTGCTTCGTGACATGAGCCTCAAGGATCAGTCCGCCTGACGGAACTTCTCGTGGCAACTCTGGCAGGACTTGCCGAGATCCGGGAAGGCTGCCTTGAAAGAGGCTTCATCGGCCGAGGCCTTCACCGCGCTGAGGGCCGCCATGTAGGCGCCGCCGGCGGCTTCGAAGCCCTTGGGATCGGTCCAAATCTCGAGCTTGGCCTCGGTTTTCAATGCGCCGCCCGGCTTGGTGTCTTCGCCCCACCAGCCAGCCCAGCCGCCGCAGGCCGCCTCGACGGCGGCGATTGCGGCATCGTTTGCCGCCTTGTCATAGGCCTTCTGGCCCTTGATGACCGGCACCATCACCTTCATCATCGCGCCATTGGCCTTCATGCAGGCCTGACGGGCTTCAATCGAGGCCTTGGCATCCGCCATCGCCGCCGAGGAAAGGCCAAGCGACAGAACGCCCGCCGCGAAAAGTCCCATTACCGTTTTCGACACCATGAGCGTTGATCCTCCTGATCTGTGGTTGGCGTGAAGTCTATGCAGAAATACTGCAATCTATTCCATCACAATTCAGTGTCTGACGCCAGACAGCCTCAACGCATTGTTAACAGTGTCGCAAAAGCGCCCGGATCGGGCCTCGCAGCCGCCATGAGCGGGGGCCATGGTGCACTGCACGATGTCCTTAGGGTGATCTTAAGGCCAGTGAACGACAATGCACCGACGCGAGGACGAGAAGGTGGGCAGAATGCAAGCTGAGGATTCCCAACAACCGGCGCAGAACCAGGGCCGCAAGCGCAAGACGGTGCTGAGCCCGGAACTGCGCGAAGTGCTTCACATGCTGAAGTCGCTGGAGTCGAAGCCCGCCCAGGGCTGAGAAATCCGGCGATCGTTTCACGGAAGAGGGCGGGGTCATTCCCGCCCTTTCGCGTTGTCAGGCCTCGTCGCGGATGTGCAGGAGGGCGGCCTTGACCGCCTCATGGAGTTCAGTGCGGTTGGCGGGCTTGGGGAGCGCGATGTCGAAGGTATCGCGCCATTCGCCGTTGCGCACCGAGTCCGCCAGGAAAGCCGAAAGCGCCATCAGCGGCGTGGCGGCGGCGGGACCGCCCATCTGGCGGATCGAGCGGGCAGCGGTGATGCCGTCCATGATCGGCATCTCGATATCGAGCACGATCACGTCGAATTCGTTTTCGGACGCGCTCTTCACGGCGTCCTCGCCGTGAATGACGGCCTCGACGTCACAGCCCATGCCCTTCAGCATGGCGGCGGTGACGATACGCACGGGGTCGCAGTCCTCCGCGAGCAGCAGGCGCGGACGGCCGCCATGGGCTGCGCTGAGCTGCAACGACTTCTTCTCCGGGCTTGCGCCAATAACCACCGGCTCTGCCATCATTCTCACTGACCTGTTCCCACGAGGAGCAACGCTAGCGGCCAATGGTTTTCAATTGGTGTGGCGGCAGGGCCATTCGGCCCCATGGTAAATGATTACTTGGTGCCGAACATGCGGTCGCCCGCATCACCAAGGCCCGGCACGATGTAGCCATGGTCGTTGAGGTGGCTGTCCACCGCCGCGGTGTAGATCGGCACATCCGGGTGATCCTGGGCCACACGGCGAATGCCCTCGGGCGCCGCAAGCAGGCAGACGAGGCGTACGTCCCTGGCGCCGGCATCCTTGAGTTTCTGGATGGCATAGGCGGTGGAATTGCCGGTGGCCAGCATCGGGTCCACCACGATGACCGGGCGTTCGCCGATGTCGGAGGGGACCTTGAAATAGTATTCCACCGGCTTCAGCGTGACCGGGTCGCGGTAAAGCCCGATGTGGCCGATGCGGGCGGAGGGCAGCAGGTCCAGCATGCCCTCGAGCAGGCCGTTGCCGGCGCGCAGGATCGACACGATCACCAGTTTCTTGCCCTTGAGAATGGGCGCATCCATCTCCGTGAGTGGAGTCTCGATCTTCTGGGTGGTCATCGGCAGGTCGCGCGTCACCTCATAGGCCAGAAGCAGGCTGATCTCGCGCAGCAGTTGGCGGAACACCGCCGACGGCGTGGTCTTGTCGCGCATCAGCGAGAGCTTGTGCAGAATGAGGGGGTGATCCACCACGACGAGCGTTTTGGGAAGTTTGGCCTCGGTCATGGCGTATCTCCTGTGGAAATCGCCTTCGTTTTGCGGAAAGCGCCCCTCCTTTTCAAGCGCGCCCGGAACTCATCCACGGTTTTGCGCAAATCCGGCCCGCAGGGGGCTTGCGAACCCACCTTGGGCTGCCTATATCGGTAACGAAAATCGTTACAGAAAGGAACCAGCCCATGTCCGTCAATGCCCCGATCCCGGCCGGCACGCGCATAGGCCATGTTCACCTGAAGGTATCCGACATCCAGCGGGCGCTGGATTTCTATTGCGGCGTGCTGGGCTTCGAGTTGCAGCAGATGTTCGGCAAGCAGGCCGCCTTCATCTCCGCGGGTGGATATCACCACCACATCGGCCTCAACACCTGGGAGAGTGCCGGCGGGCAGCCACCGCCCCCGGGCACGACCGGCCTCTATCACGTCGCCATCCTCTATCCGACACGCGCCGACCTGGCGGACGCGTTGAAGCGCCTTGTCGCCAGCAAGGTGCAACTCGACGGCGCCGCCGACCATGGCGTGTCCGAAGCGCTCTACCTTCATGACCCCGACATGAACGGCATCGAACTCTACTGGGACAAGCCGGAAGCCGAGTGGCCGCGCAATGCCGACGGCAGCATCGCAATGACCACCCAGCGCCTCGACCTCAACGACCTCGTCAACACCCTGCATGAAAGGGAAAACGCTTGATTGCTGGCGCCCAGCGGCCATGCGGAGGTTTGCCGCAGGAACGATAACTGTGACGCGAGCCGCCGCCTGACGAGTGGCTTATCAACCCATCCCAACAACCACCAACACACTCGCTACTGAAAGGCATTCAATGTCCATTCTCTATTCCCCCGCGACCCTCGGCCCGCTCAAGCTTCAGAACCACCTGGTCATGGCCCCGATGACGCGCAACCGCGCCACCGGCAATGTGCCCAATGACCTCATCGCCGAATACTATGGCCAGCGTTCCTCGGCAGGCCTCATCGTCACCGAAGGCACCTCGCCTTCGCCCAATGGCCTCGGCTATCCGCGCATCCCCGGAATCTTCAGCGCGGAGCAGATCGAAGGCTGGCGCAAGGTCGTCGCCGCCGCGCACGCCGGTGGTGCCAAGTTTTTCATTCAGCTGATGCACACCGGTCGCATCGGCCATCCGCTCAATCTTCCCGCGGGTGCCCGCGTTCTGGGGCCGTCGGCCATTGCCGCCGCCGGCGAGATCTATACCGATCAGGAAGGCATGAAGCCCCATCCGACGCCGGAGCCCATGACGGACGCTGACATCAAGACCGCCATTGCGGAGTTCGGCACTGCGGCGCGCAACGCCGTTGCAGCCGGTGCCGACGGCGTCGAGCTTCACGCCGCCAACGGCTACCTGCTCGAGCAGTTCATCCGCCCGACCTCGAACCAGCGGACCGACAGCTACGGCGGTTCGATCGAGAACCGTGCGCGCTTCGTGCTCGAGGCCGCCAAGGCCGCGATCGCTGCCATCGGCGCCGACAAGGTCGGCATCCGCCTGTCGCCCTACGGCGTCTACAACGACATGCCCGACTATCCGGACATGGCATCCGACTATGCCTACCTCGCGGCCAAGCTCAACGAACTGGGTCTCGTCTATATCCATCTGGTTGATCACTCCTCGATGGGCGCCCCCGAGGTTTCCGCCTCGATCAAGCAGACCATCCGCAAGGAGTTCAAGCGCAGCCTGATCCTGTCCGGCGGCTATGACGCAGCGCGCGCGGAAAAGGAACTGGAAGACAAGGCCTGCGACCTGGTTGCCGTTGGTCGTCCCTTCCTGTCCAATCCGGACCTCGTGGCGCGCTGGAAGTCGGGAGCGGCTGTCAACGAGATCGACTTCGGCACCTTCTACACGCCGGGCCCGAAGGGCTTCACGGACTATCCGAAGCTCTGATCGGCGGTTTTGCCCTCTCGCACACGCATCATGCCCGGGCTCGTCCCGGGCATGTTTTTTGTGGCGACACAGGAAAAGGATACGCGGGACACGCCCGCGTATGATGAAAGAAGTGAGGCTAGGCGGAAGCCGCCTTCAACGCCCTGGGCAGCTCTTCCGCGAAGATCGCCACATCATCACTTGTGCCCGCTGTCACCCGGATGCAGCGGTTGAGTGGTGCCACGCCGGGCATGCGCACGAAGACGCCGGCCTTCACCAGCGCATCCAGCACGCGCCTGGCGTACTCGCCATCGCGTCCGCAGTCGATGGTGACGAAATTGGTTGCGGAGGGCAGCGGCGTGAGACCGTTCGTCCTCGCGATGGCGGAGATATGCTCGCGCGCGGCAGAAACCTTCGTCACAACGCTGCGCAGGTGGTCCTGGTCGGCGAGGGCCGCAATGCCCGCCACCTGGCCCAGCTTCGTGACACCGAAGTGGTTGCGGATCTTGTCGAAAGCGCGGATCAGCTCCGCATGGCCGATGCAGTAGCCGAGCCGCATGCCGGCGAGGCCATAGGCTTTCGAGAAGGTGCGGAAGCGCAAGAGCTTCGGGTTGGTCACGTCGAGCGGCGGCAATGTGCCTGCCGGTCCGAATTCGCTGTAAGCTTCATCCAGCATGAGCAGCGCGCCATCAGGGGTGTCATCGATCATGCGCTGGACGGTTGCCGCATCCCACCAGCTGCCCATGGGGTTGTCTGGGTTGGCGAAGTAGATGAGGCGGGCCTTCTCGCGCCGTGCGAGGGCGAGCAGCGCCGAGGGATCCTCACAGTCGTTCACGTATGGCGTGGTGACCAGCCTGCCGCCAAAGCCATGGACGTGGAAATTGAAGGTCGGATAGGCGCCGAGCGAAGTGGCAACCGCGACGCCGGGCTCGACGAACAGCCGCACGGCATAGCCGAAGAGCCCGTCGATGCCCTCGCCCACCATGACGTTCTCCGGCGCCACCCCGAGGTGCCTGGCGAGTGCTGCCTTGATGTCGTGGTTTTCCGGGTCGCAATACTGCCAACTCTCTGCCGCCGCCGCCTGCATGGCGGCGACGACCTTGGGTGAGGGTCCGAACACGCTTTCGTTCGCACCGATGCGGGCACGGAACTTTGTGCCGGTGCGGCGTTCGAGGGCTTCAGGGCCGACGAAGGGAACGGAGGAGGGGAGGCTTTCGACGAGCGGTGTGAAGGCAGACCGCATCAGACATATTTCCGCCAGTCGTGTTCTTCCCTGAAGCCCAGAACCTTGCGGATCTTGGCGTTGGAGAGCGGAGCCTCGTTGCCCACCATGGGGCGTTTCAGCGGAATTTGCGGCACGTACTTCTTCAGGAACTCGGCAGTGGGTTCGCGCGTGGTGATGGTGTCGTTCACTGCGTTGAAGACCTGGTAGCCCAGTCCGTCCTTCTCGATGCAGAGGTGCACGATCTGGCCTAAGTCCCGTGCGTCGATGTAGCTCCAGGCATTGCGCTTGCGGGTCATCGGGTTGTCGAGGAAGCCCTTGAACATCGGGTATTCATGCGGTTCGATGACGTTGCCGATGCGCAGGGCATAGATGTCGGCGCCATAGCGCATGGCGAAGGCCCGCGCCGTCTTTTCGTTGAGGACCTTGGAGAGCCCATAGGAATCCATCGGGTCGCTGTCATAGTCCTCGTCGAGCGGGAAGTGATGATAGTCCTTGTCGCCCTCGGCGAAGCACACGCCATAGGTGGTCTCGCTTGATGCGACGATGACCTTGCGCACGCCGAGCTTCATGGCCGCTTCGATGACATTGTAGGTGGAGACGGTGTTGATGGTGAAAGTGGTGTTGTCCGGCTGGATCAGCACGCGCGGCACGGCAGCGAAATGCACGACCGCGTCCGGAGCCGATGGCACGCGGCCCTTGTCGTAGCCTTCGAAGCCATGATGCATGGTGAGCGCGTTGAACACCTGGCCCGAGTCCGTGACGTCGGTGATCAGCGTATTGACCCCTGGGCAGTCCAGCGGCTTCAGATCGAGGTTGAGAATGTCGTAGCCCTTGGCCTTGAGCCACGGCACGACGTGCTTGCCGGCCTTGCCGGACCCGCCGGTGAAAACGATGCGCTTCGCCACAGATGCCTCCCCATGTGCTTTAGGCACTTTTGTTAGGAGAGAGGGTGGTGGCTGGCAAGGGCAAGCTCAAGGCGCCCTGGTTCCGGCTCGGGTGTTCTCGCCAAAAGTGATCCCGCCCGGCAGAGACACCGGGGCGGCGCTTTGCCGAAGCCGTGCTCGACTGCACCCTGAAGGGCAGGCCACGGACCTGCGGCCTGCCAGCTGGCATTCACCAAGAGGATGATCGTACGACCCGCAATCAGGGCAAAGAGGACGTGGCGCCGGGCCGTCAAGCCCGGCGGTGTTCAACGCCGCGAGCTGCCCGGCTCGAAGCAGGTGAAGGTGTCCGCATCGTAATTGATGCGTGGGGTGGCGCCCGAGGGATATTGCGGGCCGTTGCACTCCCTCCGGGCCTGGTCAAACAGGCGCTGGTCAGAATCGTTCTGAATCCGGCCGACGTTGCCGCCACCTATATTGGTGGCGCCGCGGTCGCTGCCGCTGTGGCCC
>JBEARP010000292.1:0-17917 GCA_041163105.1 Pseudomonadota bacterium | reverse complement strand
AGGATGAGCAGCACGTTCAGCGTGGCGGCCAGCAGCCCGTCGCCGAAGCTGCGGGTGATGAAGGAAACCGTGCCGCCGGGTCCGGGATAGGCCAGCGTCAGGCCGATGTAGGAATAGCTGGTGAGCAGCGCGATGACCCCGCCGATCAGGAAGGCGATGGGCGTGCCGCCCGCCGCCGCCGCCGCGGTGATGCCGAAGGTGGCGAAGAAGCCGCCGCCGACGATGCCGCCGACGCCGATCGACAGGGCGCCGAGCAGTCCGATTCCGCCTTCCTTGTTCTCCATGGGCAACTCCGGGTCTCAGCGCGTCAGGGCGTAGAGCGTGACCGCACAGGCGTTGGAGACGTTGAGGCTGCGGATCGGGCCATTCATGTCAAGCCGTACAAGATGGTCGCAGCTGTCACGCGTCAGCTTGCGCAGGCCCTTGCCTTCCGCCCCCAGCACGATGGCGACGGGCGGCGCGCGGTCGACGGCCGAGATGTCTTCCGGGGCGTCGCTGTCGAGGCCGAGGATGCGGAAGCCATAGTCCTTCAGTTCCGCCATGGCGCGCGACAGGTTCGTGACCTTCACGAAGGGCACATGCTCGAAGGCGCCCGAGGCCGACTTGAACAGAACGGCCGAGGCCTCCGGGCTGTGGCGCGCGGTGGCCACAAGCGCCGTCACGTTGAAGGCTGCGCAGGTGCGCAGGATGGCGCCCACGTTGTGCGGGTCCGTCACCTGGTCGAGCAGCACCACGATGCCGGATTTCTCGATCTGGTCGAGGCGCGGCTGGTCCAGCGGCTTTGCCTCCATCAGAAGGCCCTGGTGCACCGCTTCGGCTCCCAGCTTCTTGTCGAGGTCACGGGGATGCACGATCTCGGGCACGATGCCGCGTTCGGCGATTTCGGCCGCCAGCCGGTCCGCGGCGTTCTTGGACGCCTTGAGGGAATAGATCTTGCGCTTCTTGTTCTTCAGCGCCTCGGCGACCGGGTGGACGCCGTAGATGATGTCATTTGGATCGCTCATTCCGCCGCCTATAGCGCAGGCGCGGTAAAAAGGCAGGGAAAGTTTGCGGGGAGGGCTCGCCTTTGGTGTGATTGCCGGGGGGGCCGGTCCGGTCTAGAAGCTTGTCCCGAAAAGCCATTTCCGGGGTGCCATGTTCAAGAAAATTCTTATCGCCAACCGTGGCGAAATCGCCTGCCGCGTCATCAAGACCGCCCGCCGCATGGGCATCAGGACCGTGGCCGTCTATTCCGACGCGGATGCGCGGGCGCTGCACGTTGAGATGGCAGACGAGAAGGTCCACATCGGCCCGCCCGCTGCCGCCCAGTCCTACCTGCTGATCGACAAGATCGTGGAGGCCTGCCTCAAGACCGGTGCCGAGGCCGTCCACCCGGGCTACGGCTTCCTGTCCGAACGCTCCGCCTTTCCCAAGGCGCTGGCTGCCGCTGGCATCACCTTCATCGGCCCCAACCCCGGCGCCATCGACGCGATGGGCGACAAGATCGAGTCCAAGAAGGCGGCCGCTGCCGCTCATGTCTCCACCGTGCCGGGCTACATGGGCATCATCGAGGACGCCGACGAGGCGGTGAGGATCGCCGGCGAGATCGGCTACCCCGTCATGATCAAGGCCTCCGCCGGCGGCGGCGGCAAGGGCATGCGCATCGCCTTTTCGGAAGGCGAGGTGAAGGAGGGCTTCACCCGCGCCAAGTCCGAGGCCAAGTCGTCCTTCGGTGATGACCGCGTGTTCATCGAGAAGTTCATCGTCAACCCGCGCCACATCGAAATCCAGGTGCTGGGCGACAAGCATGGCAACGTGATCTATCTGGGCGAGCGCGAATGCTCGATCCAGCGAAGGAACCAGAAGGTGATCGAGGAGGCGCCCTCACCGCTGCTCGACGAGAAGACCCGCAAGGCGATGGGCGAGCAGGCCGTGGCACTCGCCAGGGCCGTGAACTATGACTCGGCCGGCACGGTCGAATTCGTGGCCGGTCAGGACCGCTCGTTCTTCTTCCTCGAGATGAACACCCGGCTCCAGGTCGAACACCCCGTCACCGAGCTCATCACGGGGATCGACCTCGTCGAGCAGATGATTCGCGTGGCCGCCGGTGAAGAGCTGAAGATCAGGCAGTCGGACGTGAAGCTGAAGGGCTGGGCCGTCGAGAGCCGCATCTACGCCGAAGACCCCTATCGCAACTTCCTGCCCTCAACCGGACGTCTGGTGAAATATCGTCCGCCGGCGGAGCAGATGGCCGATGGCATCACGGTGCGCAACGACACGGGCGTCTTCGAGGGTGGCGAGATCTCGATCTACTACGATCCGATGATCGCCAAGCTCTGCACCCACGCGCCCACGCGCAGCGCCGCCATTTCGAAGATGGCGGAGGCGCTCGATGCTTTCCACATCGACGGCATCCAGCACAACATTCCCTTCCTCTCGGCCATCATGGAAAATCCGCGCTGGCAATCGGGCGCGCTGTCCACAGGCTTTATCGCCGAGGAGTTTCCAGGTGGCTTCACCGGCCATGAGATCACCGCAGAGATCAAGTCGACGATGGCCAAGGTGGCAACCGTGCTTGACCATGTGGAGAACCGGAGAAAGCGCCTCATCAACGGCCAGATGGTCGGCAATGGCGTCACCTTCGCCACCTCGCGCATCGTGAAGCTCGGCAAGGAGTTCATCCCTGTCACCATCTCGGCGGATACGGACAGGCTGGCCGACGGCTGCGGATGGGTGCCGGGACAACCGGTGTTCGCCGCCGATCTGGGCGACGGCAACGTCACCGTCCAGGTGAAGCGCATCCTCAATGGTTACAGGCTGTCCTATCGCGGCGTGGTGCTCGACGCGCATGTCTATACCGAGCGTGAGGCAGAGCTTGCCAGGCTGATGCCCGAAAAGGCAGCGGCCGATACTTCGAAGAAGCTGCTGTGCCCCATGCCGGGCCTTGTCATCGCCATTCCGGCGGTGGTCGGCCAGGAGATCAAGGCGGGCGAGCCGCTGGCCATCGTCGAGGCCATGAAGATGGAGAACATCCTGCGCGCCGAGCGTGATGTCACCGTCAAGGCCATCAACGCCAAGCAGGGCGACAGCCTGCAGGTTGACGCCATCATCATGGAATTTGCATGAGCATCACGGCCCTTCATGTCATGGTGGAGGGCCGGGTACAGGGCGTCGGATTCCGCGCCTTTGTCGAACGCGAGGCGAGGCAGCGCGGTCTCAAGGGCTGGGTGAGAAACCGCAGCGATGGCAGCGTGGAGGCGGTGTTCTGCGGCGAGGAGGAGGACGTCCAGAGCATGATCGTCGCCTGCCACCGGGGCCCGCGCATGTCACTCGTGCGCGACGTGAAAAGTGAACCTCATCCGCCGGGCGACTGGCGCGGCTTCGAGGTGTGGCCGACGGTCTAGGCGACTGTTGCCGTTCTTGCACCGATGTCCAGATGTTCATCTTGCGCCGGCTGGACCGGGGCATCCTCTTTGGTGGCCACAAAAAAGGTCGCCCGGGTCAAGCCCGGGCGAGGTGAGACACTGGGATTGTGGAATGTTGGCTTTACGCCAGCCCTTCCTTCTTCAGCGCGGCCTGCACCGCCGGACGCTGGCCCACGCGGTCCATGTAGGCCACCACATGTGCATAGGGTGACAGGTCGATGCCGACGTGCTTGGTCCAGCCGAGCACGGTGAAGGCATAGGCGTCCGCAACGGAGTAGGTGTCGCCCAGCAGGTAGGGCTTCTTTGCCAGTTGCGCGTCGAGCCAGGCGAAGCGGCGTGTCAGCCGGTCCTTGATGGCGGCCTTGCCGTCCTCAGGCATGGACGGGTTGAACAGCCCGCCGATTCCCTTGTGCAGTTCGGAGGCCACGAAATTCAATGATTCCATGGCGCGGTAACGGTCCATCGAGCCGAAGGCCGGCAGCAGGTCGGTGTTCTTCGCCTTGTCCACCAGGTACTGGAGGATGGTCGAGACCTCGGTGAGCACTTCACCGGCCCCGAGGTCGAGCGTGGGCACATAGCCCTTGCCATTCACGTCGAGGAAGTTGGCGCCCGTCTCGGTCTTCTTCGCGCCGAGGTCGACCTTCTCGAGGTCATAGGGCTGCCCCAGCTCGTTCAGCACGATGTGGGGTGCAAGCGAGCAGGCGCCGGGGGAATAATAGAGCTTCATGGGTGCTGTCCTGTTGAATGGTGATGCCTCGGTCTTCGCTATTATGTAACAGCGAATGTGACAAATTCAAGCTTGGCGTTGGACAGTTGGGGGCCTGGGACGTAAGAGGCGGAGAATTCAGGGAGTCCCGCATGCGCCGTCTCGCACTCGTCGTTCTCGCCGTCCTGTCGCTCTCCGTTCCGGCGCGCGCGGACTTCATCAAGAACTACGCCGATTGGCAGCGCCTCGGCCCGGATGGTCAGGCGGCCTACGCAATGGCCATCTTCGACGTGATGACGGTGGTCACTGCCGACAACAAGTACACCGCAGCCCGCGCCATGGGCCTGCGGGCCTGCGGCATCGGCCTGCAGTTGAAGGGAGCGATGGTCGCCCAGGCGATCAATGTCTTCTACCGCGATCACCCGGAAGCGCGCGTCGTCACGCCCTTCGTCGCCTTCAACGGTTATTTCGAGCGTGGCGCCTGCAGCCCCTTCATCAACAAGATGCGTGAGGAAATGGGCCTGCCGCCGATGAAGTCGGCACCCCCGCCCGAATCCGGCGCGGCGCCGGAAGGTCAGCAACCCGAAGGCCAGCCGCAGTAGGCTCAGCCGAAGATCGGCGCGAAGGTCTTCTTCAGCGCCACGTCGAGGTCGGCCATGGTCACCGGCAGGCCAAGGTCGACGAGGCTCGTTACTCCATGCTCGCGGATGCCGCAGGGCACGATGCCGCCGAAATGCGTGAGGTCGGGTTCGACGTTGATCGAGATGCCGTGGAACGTCACCCAATGGCGCACGCGGATGCCAATGGCGGCGATCTTGTCCTCGCGTGGCCCCCGCCGCACCCACACGCCCACCCGGTCCTCGCGTCGCTCACCCTTCACGTTGAACTGGTCGAGCGTGTCGATCACCCATTGCTCGAGTGCGGCCACGAAGGCCCGCACGTCCGCCCCCCGGCGCTTCAGGTCAAGCATCACATAGGCCACGCGCTGGCCGGGGCCATGATAGGTGTATTGCCCGCCGCGCCCGGTCTTGAACACCGGGAAGCGTTCGCGCTCGACGAGGTCGTCCTCATGCGCCGAGGTGCCTGCCGTGTAGAGCGGCGGATGCTCAAGCAGCCAGATGCGCTCTGGTTCCGTGCCCTTGGCGATCGCGTCCACATGCGCGTCCATGCGCGCCATCGCATCGGGATAGGGGATCAGCCCCTCGGTGATCTCCCACACGACTTCGTCTGCCGATGTGAGCGTCAGGCGTATATCGTCGCGTGCAGCCATGGCCGCTTTTCCCAGTTTCGGAGTTCGCCCGCAACCGTGTAATCTGCACGCCAGAGGCAGTGTGACATGGACGGATTCGCCTTTCTGATCGCCGTTTTCTCCTTCGTTCTGGCGCTCGTCGTGCTCAAGGTCTTCATCGGCGACATGTCGAACCTCGAAGGCCTGCTGCGCATCGCCAGTTTCGTGGGGCTGGGCTTCTGCCTCGTCGGCATCGGCTGGCTCTACCAGCGCTTCGTGCGCGGCGCGGAGCCGGCGTGAACCCAACAAGCGGAGTGAATGAATGGGAAAGACCATCGGCCTCACCGGCGCGCTCGAAGCCTATTACGCCACGCATGCCTGCCGCGAACCCGAAATCCTTGCCGCCTTGCGCGCCGAGACGGCAAGCCTCGGTGGCGAAGCCGCCATGCAGATCGGGCCGGAGCAGGGCGCCTTCATGGGCCTCCTGGTCAAGCTCATGGGCGCGCGGCGGGTGATCGAGTTCGGTACCTTCACCGGCTACTCCTCGCTCGCCATGGCGCTGGCCGGCGCCACCCGCATCACCTGCGCGGACGTCTCGAAGCCCTTCACCGACATCGCCCGGCGCTACTGGGCCAAGGCCGGGGTAGCGGACCGGATCGATCTTCACCTCGATGGCGGCACGGCGGTGATCGCCCGCCTCCTCGCTGGCGGAGAGGCCGGCACTTTCGACCTCGCCTTCATCGACGCCGACAAGTCGGGCTACGACGCCTACTACGAGGGTGCGCTCAAGTTGCTGCACCCGGGCGGCCTCGTCCTCGTTGACAACACCCTGTGGGACGGCGATGTCGCCGACCCGGCGAAGCAGGACGCCGACACCACCGCCATCCGCACCCTCAACGCCAAGATCCTGGCGGACGACCGGGTGGAGATCTGCCTCGTCCCCATCTGCGACGGCCTCACCATGGCGCGGAAGACGGATGTTCCTTAAGGATGTCATCCCGGCGAAGGCCTGGATCCTGCTATCTTTCCAAGGGGTTGGCGTCCAAGTCTGGACCCCGGACTTCGCCGGGGCGACGGCCCAACAAAGGCAGACCACCCCCTCCTTGCCTTTGCCACGTCACTCGGCTATAGCCCGCCCCGTTAACTAGCAACTCACACGCGGAGTACGGCTCCGGCACACGAGGTTCGCCTCCACATAGTGCCAGATCCATCCGGTGCCGGGGCAACCCGGTCACTCTCTCCGCGGCGGATCAACCGGAAAAGGATTGAAGAGGCTCATGGCCATTCCTGATTTCACCATGCGTCAGCTGCTCGAAGCTGGCGTCCACTTCGGCCACCAGACCCATCGCTGGAACCCGAAGATGCGCAACTACATCTATGGCAGCCGTAACGGCATCCACATCATCGACCTGTCGCAGACCGTTCCGCTGCTCCACCAGGCGCTCGTCGCCGTGGCAGAGACGGTGGCGAAGGGCGGCCGCGTGCTGTTCGTCGGCACCAAGCGTTCGGCCTCCGAGCTGGTGGCTGACTCCGCCAAGCGCTCGGCCCAGTATTACGTGAACTCCCGCTGGCTCGGCGGCACGCTCACCAACTGGAAGACCATTTCGCACTCGATCAAGACGCTGCGCACAACCGACGACGTCCTCGGCAAGGAGCAGTCGGGCCTCACCAAGCGTGAGATGCTCGAGCTGACCCGCACCAAGGAAAAGCTCGACAAGTCGCTGGGCGGCATCAAGGACATGGGCGGCGTTCCCGACCTGCTGTTCGTGATCGACACCAACAAGGAACAGATCGCCATCAAGGAGGCCAACCGTCTCGGCATTCCGGTGATCGCCGTCATCGACACCAACTCGGATCCGGCCGGCGTCACCTACCCGATCCCGGGCAATGACGACGCAGGCCGCGCCGTCGCACTTTACTGCGACCTCGTCAGCCGCGCCTGCATCGAAGGCATCTCGCTCGCCCAGTCGGGCTCGGGCGTTGACCTTGGTGCCGCCGAGGAGCCGCTGGCCGAGGAACTGCCCGCCGCCGAATAAGCGGGCCCTCGACCGTCACGAAATCGACACGGGGCCTGCCGCATGAACGCGGCGGGCCTCACGCTCTTTCAAATCACATGAGGTGAAACATGGCCGACATCACGGCTGCAATGGTGAAGGACCTGCGCGAGAAGACCGGCGTAGGCATGATGGATTGCAAGGCAGCGCTTGCCGCCACCAATGGCGACATGGAAGCCGCCATCGACTGGCTGCGCGCCAAGGGCCTGGCCAAGGCCGCCAAGAAGTCGACGCGCGTCGCCGCCGAGGGCCTCGTGGCCGTCGCCGTCGAGGGCACCACGGGTGCCGTCGTCGAAGTGAACTCGGAAACCGACTTCGTTGCCCGCAACGAGAAGTTCCAGGCCATGGTCGCCGAGATCTCGAAGCTGGCGCTCAAGGCCAATGGCGACACCGAGATCCTGAAGACCATGAAGGTCCCGGGCTCGGCGCATGCCGTTGCCGAATACGTCGCCGAGATGGTTGCCGCCATTGGCGAGAACATGACGGTGCGCCGCACCGCGGTGCTCACCGTCAAGGATGGCGTCATCGCCTCTTACGTCCACAACCAGATCGCCCCCGGCATGGGCAAGATCGGCGTCATCGTGGCGCTCGAGTCGACCGGCAACAAGGCCTCGCTCAACGAGTTCGGCCGCATGCTCGCCATGCACGTCGCCGCCACGAACCCGGTGGCCCTGGCGCTCGACCAGGTGCCCGCCGACGTGCTGGCACGCGAGTCCGCGATCCTCGAGGAGAAGAACGCCGGCAAGCCCGCCAACGTGCTGGAGAAGATCGTGGCCTCGGGCCTCAAGACCTTCGCCAAGGAAAACTGCCTCCTCGAGCAGGCCTATGTGCATGACGGCGCCAAGACCGTGACGCAGGCGCTGGCCGAGGCTGGCAAGGCCGCCGGCGCGGATGTGAAGCTCCTGGGCTTCGTGCGCATGCAGCTGGGCGAAGGCATCGAGAAGAAGGAAGACGACTTCGCCGCCGAAGTCGCCAAGATGTCCGGCAGCAACTGAGCCGCTTACATCGAACGCATCGCAAGAGGCCCCGGAAACGGGGCCTTTTTGCTTTTGCCGATCGCAGCCGTTGGCACGCGGTGCTCCGTGCCCCGGCCTGAACCGGGTCATCCGGTGTGGTGGCCGCCCGGAGAATCGTCCGGGTCAAGCCCGGGTGCGGTGTCGAAGAAGCTCAAGCCCGCCGAACCGTTCAGGTTTCTCGCTCCATCACGGTGAGGCGGCTGGGGACGGGGGCCGCTGGCGTGTGACGAATCGGTCCCGGTCTTCTAGACTGTGGTTTCACAAGAGCGGGCCGTTCCAGCATGTCCTCCCCAAAATACAAGCGCATCCTCCTCAAGCTCTCGGGCGAGGTTCTGATGGGCAAGCAGCCCTATGGCATCGACCTCGACACTGTGAGCCGCCTCGCCGATGAAGTCCTGGCCGTGGCGGCAACCGGCGTGCAGCTGGCCCTCGTCATCGGCGGCGGTAACATCTTCCGGGGCCTCGCGGGGGCTGCCAAGGGCATGGACCGGGTCTCGGCCGACCACATGGGCATCATGGCCACGGTCATGAATGCGCTCGCCATGCAGGGGGTTCTCACCCACAAGGGCATGGATGCGCGCGTGCTCTCGGCCATCGCCATGCCCACCGTGTGCGAAACCTATTCCCGCGCCAAGGGTATCCACCATATGGATGCGGGGCGTGTCATCATCTGCGCGGCGGGCACCGGCCTGCCCTTCTTCACCACCGACACCGGGGCAGCACTCCGGGCGGCGGAGCTCAATTGTGACGCGCTTTTCAAGGGCACCAGCGTCGACGGCGTCTATTCCGCCGATCCCAAGACCGATCCGGCCGCCCGCCGCTTCGACCGGATCACGTTCAACGAAATTCTGGCCAAGGACCTGCGCATCATGGACCCTGCCGCCATTGCCCTTGCGCGGGACAACGGGATTCCGGTAGTTGTCTTCTCGATCAGAAAGCCCGGTGCCATCCTCGAAGTGGTGAATGGCGGCGGGCTGTTTACCACCGTGACGAAGGATTGAAGCCATGGCCCAGCCCCAGAATTTCGACGCGCAGGACATCAAGCGCCGCATGGCCGGCGCGGTTGACGCGCTGAAGCACGATTTCGGCGGATTGCGCACCGGCCGCGCGTCCTCGAGCCTGCTCGACCCGATCCAGGTTGACGCCTATGGCGCCAACATGCCGCTGGCCCAGGTTGCCTCCGTCTCGGTGCCGGAGCCCCGCCTGCTGCAGATCAGCGTGTGGGACCGTGGTCTGGTGATCGCGGTCGAAAAGGCCATCCGCGCCTCCAACCTCGGCCTCAACCCGCAGACCGAGGGGCAGGTGATCAGGCTTCGCATGCCCGACCTGACGCAGGACCGCCGCAAGGAACTGGTCAAGGTTGCCCACACCTATGCCGAGAAGGCCCGCGTCGCCGCGCGCAACGTCCGCCGCGACGGCATGGACCTGCTGAAGCAGCTCGAGAAGGCCCACCTCATCAGCGAGGACGACCACAAGAAGAAGGCCGACGACGTGCAGAAGATGACCGATGACACGATCAAGGACATCGAGCAGGTGCTGAAGCACAAGGAACAAGAAATCATGCAGGTCTGAGGTCGGACCGTTTCCATGTCAAACAGCGCCGGCCCTGATTGCATGCCCCGCCACGTTGCCATCATCATGGATGGCAACGGCCGCTGGGCCACGCAGCGCGGGCTGCCGCGTTCGGCGGGCCACCGCCAGGGCGTCGAGGCGCTCCGCCGCACCGTGCGCGCCGCCGCCGACATGGGCATCTCCATACTCACGCTCTACTCCTTCAGCACCGAGAACTGGGCCAGGCCGCAGGCCGAGGTGCGCTTCCTGCTCGAACTGCTCCGGCGTTTCATCCGCACCGACGTGGCCGACCTGCACAAGTCCAACGTCCGCATCATGATCATCGGCGACCGTGACGGGCTGGAGCCGTCGCTGCGCACCATGTTCGAGGAAGCGGAGGCGCTGACGCGCCACAACACCGCGCTCAAGCTGGTCATCGCCTTCAATTACGGCAGCCGCCAGGAAATCACCCGGGCGGTTCAGGCCATCGCCCGGCAGGTGGCCGACGGCACGCTCGCGGCGGCTGACATCACCCCCGCGGTGATCAGCAGCCACCTCGATACCGCCGGCCTGCCCGACCCGGACCTCCTCATCCGGACCGGCGGCGAGCAGCGCATCTCCAACTACCTGCTGTGGCAATGCGCCTACACCGAGTTCGTGTTCCTGCCGGAGTATTGGCCGGAGTTCGACGCCCACAGCCTGGCTCGCGCCATCGACACCTTCCGGATGCGTGACCGGCGCTTCGGCGGGCTGAAGGCGCAGACTGCCTGATGGCTGCTGAACCGCCAGCCGAAACGGCCAAATGGGGTGATCTTGGCGTCCGGGCGGTCTCCGCCGCGGTGCTGATCCCGGCGGTCCTGGCCGATGTCTGGGCGGGTGGCATCTGGTTCCACCTCTTCGTGGCGCTGATCGGCATCCTGATGGCGCAGGAGTGGGTGAACATCGTCCACAAGGACAACCCGCTGCAGTTTGCGCTGCATGCGGCGGGCGCCATGTGCGGGGCCCTGCTGCCGCTCGACATCGGGCTGGCGGGCGGGCTCCTCGCCATTGCCGTGCTGACGCTGGTGTCGGCCGCCGCAGCGTGGCGCGAGGCGCCGGGCGGTCCGGCGTGGCGCTATCTCGGCGTGCCGTACGTGTCGCTGCCGCCCATCGCCCTCGTGGTCCTGCGCGATGACCCCAGCTATGGCGTCGCCGCCATCGTGCTGGTCATGCTCATGGTCTGGGCGGCCGATACGCTGGCCTATTTCGCCGGTCGCATCATCGGCGGGCCGAAGCTCGCCCCGTGCATCAGCCCCAAGAAGACCTGGGCCGGCATGAGCGGCGCCATGGTAGGCAGTGCCGTCGCCGCGTTGGGCGTGGGGATGACGCTGGGCGTGCCCGGTCTGTGGCTGCTGCTGATCGTCGCAGCCCTGCTGGCCGTGGTGGAGCAGGGGGGCGACCTGTTCAAGTCCGCCATGAAGCGCCACTATGGCGTGAAGGACTCCGGACGGTTGATTCCGGGGCATGGCGGGGTTATCGACCGGGTGGACGGGCTGGTGGCGGTGGCCACCGTTGCCGCCCTGATCGGCGCGCTGCGCGCCGGGATTGAGCACGCGGGGGCCGGAATCCTGATCTGGTAGCCCCTCGTGGCCGAAATCTGGCCGTATTTTTCACGTCCGGTAGCCTCTTGTGCTGCGCGTGGGCATGACCGTTGACAACAATGGCCCCTCTGCGGGCCGGGGAAGTGTGGAATGAACCTGACTGACGTGCTGCACCTGCCGCTGAGCACTGGCGTGTTCTATGCGCTGCCATTTCTCGTGGCGCTGACCGTGATCGTGTTCATCCACGAGCTCGGGCACTTCCTCGTGGCGCGCTGGTGCGGGGTCGATGTCGACGTTTTCTCCATCGGCTTCGGGCGCGAGATATTCGGCTGGAACGATCGCCACGGCACCCGCTGGAAGGTGGCGTGGATTCCGCTCGGCGGCTACGTTCGCTTCCGCGGCGACGCCAATGCCGCCAGCATGCCCGATGCCGAAGCGATGCAGCGCGCCAAGAGCGATCCCGGCAATTTCCATGGCAAGCCGCTGTGGCAGCGCGCCGCCGTGGTGGCCGCCGGTCCGATCGCCAATTTCATCCTCGCCATCGCCATCTTCACCCTGGCCTTCATGATCGTCGGCCGCCCGGTGATCGAGCCGCGCGTCGACGAGGTGCTGCCGGGCAGTGCGGCCGAGCAGGCGGGCATCCTCAAGGGCGACGTCATCGTCTCGGTGGATGGCAGCGAGATCGAGGATTTCACCGGCCTGCAGCAGGCGGTGATGAGCCGCGCCGGCGAGCCGCTCGCCGTCGTGGTTCTCCGGAACGGTGAGAAAATCAACCTTGAAGTGACCCCGCAGCTGCGCGAGGAGCCTGACAATTTCGGCGGCAAGGTCCGCCTCGGCCTGCTTGGCGTGAAGCGCGATCCGCTGGGCCCCATCAACTATGAACGCATGGGGCCTGTTAAGGCCTTCGAGACGGGCGTCCAGCGCACCTGGTTCATCGTCGACTCGACCTTCCGCTACCTCGGCAAGCTGGTTACCGGCCGGGAAAGCGCCGACCAGCTCGGCGGGCCCATCGCCATGGCCAAGGCGGCGGGTGACGCGGCCTCCATGGGGTTCTCGCAATTCGTTGCGGTTATTGCCTTTTTGTCGGTCAGCATAGGTCTCCTTAACCTTTTTCCAATCCCTATGCTCGATGGTGGACACTTGGTTTACTATGCCATCGAAGCGGTTCGGGGCAGGCCACTTGGCGAGAACGCCCAGGAATGGGGGTTCCGGATCGGCTTCTCGCTGGTGATCATGCTGATGGTGGTGGGCACCTGGAACGACCTGTTACGGGTGGCGACGGTTATGTTTGGTGGGTGAGTTCGTGGGGAAGTTTCAATTGCAATGCGCCGCAGGGTGGTTAAAAACCTTCCCGGCGACTTGGATTCGGATGGGGCGGCGCGCGAGCGGAAATGGCCAATTGATGCGTTATAAGTTTGTTGTTGTTGCTTTTCTTGCTTGCGTACTGAGTGTTCTAGCGCCCCTTGCCGCGCCGGGCCTTGCGGTCACGTCCGCCTATGCCGAGACAGTGTCCTCGATCGTTGTCGAGGGTAACCAGCGCATCGAGAACGACACCATCCTCGCCTATGTCCAGGTCTCGCCCGGGCAGAATGCCTCGGCCGAGAAGCTTGATGCCTCGGTGAAGGCACTGTTCCAGACCGGCCTGTTCGCGGACGTGCAGATCACCCGCCGCGGCAGCACGCTGGTGGTGAAGGTCGAAGAAAACCCGATGATCAATCAGGTGAACTTCGAGGGCAACAAGAACGTCAAGGACACTGACCTCGCCAAGGAAGTCGAGCTGCGCGAACGGATGATGTTCACGCGCGCCAAGGTCCTGAGCGACGTCAACCGCATCATCGCGGTGTACCGCGCCGCCGGCTACTATTCGGTCAAGGTGGCCCCCCAGATCATCCGCCTGTCGGAGAACCGTGTCGACCTGGTCTTCCAGATCACCGAGGGCGACGAGACGAAGGTCAAGCAGATCAATTTCGTCGGCAACAACGCCTTCAGCGCCAATGATCTGAAGGGCGTGATCGGCACCCAGCAATACAGCTGGTGGCGGTTCTTCAACCGCAACGACAACTACGATGCCGACCGCCTCGAATACGACAAGGAACTGCTGCGGCGCTATTATCTGCGCAACGGCTTTGCCGACGTGCGCGTCATCTCTGCCGAGGCCGTGCTCAACGAGAAGGGCGACGGCTTCATCGTCACCTACACCATCGAGGAAGGTCCGCGTTACAAGGTCGCCGACGTGGCGGTCAACATTGGCGACCAGCAGATGGACTCGGCCGAACTGATCTCGAAGGTCAGGACGGGCGTGGGCGACTATTATGACGCCACCAAGGTCGACCGGTCGGTTGAGCGCCTCACCCTCGAGGCGGCGCGGCAGGGCTTCGTCTTCGCGCGCGTCAACCCCAACGTCGAGCGTGACACTGGCAACCAGACACTCAACATCACCTACAACATCGTCGAAGGGCCGCGCATCTACATCGAGCGCATCGACATCGTGGGCAACATCCGCACCGAGGACGAGGTCATCCGCCGCGAGTTGAACCTCTATGAGGGTGACGCCTTCAACCGCGTGGTCGTCGAGCGTGCCCGCCGCAGGCTGACCGGCCTCGACTTCTTCGACAAGATCGACTTCCTCGAGCAGGAAGGCTCAGCCCCCGACCGCGTTGTTCTGATCGTGCAGGTGCAGGAAAAGTCCACGGGTTCCGTCAACTTCTCGATCGGCTATTCCACCACCGAGGTGATCGTCGGCTCCATCTCGCTGCAGGAGCGCAACTTCCTCGGCAAGGGTTACGACGTGAAGATCGACACCTCTGGCAGCTGGTATCGCCAGAACGTCACCTTCAGCTTCACCAACCCCTATTTCCTCGGCATGCCGATTGCGGCTGGCTTCGACGTGTTCGCCACCAACGTGGATAACCAGGAAGAGTCGAACTACAACAGCCAGATGCTCGGCTTCGCGCTGCGCACCGGCTTCCGCCTCGACGAGAACAGCGGCGTCAGCTTCAAGTACGCCTTCACCTGGCGCGACGTCGACGGCATCAGCAAGTCCGATGCGGCGCCGGCCATCATCGAGTCCGCGGGCCAGTACACCAAGTCGGCGGTCGGTGCCACTTACACATGGGACAATCTCGACAACCCCTTGCGGCCGACCAACGGCTTCCGCGGACAGCTCGAGGCTGACATCGCCGGCCTCGGCGGTGACGCCCACTTTGCCAAGGTCGAGGCTCACGCCTGGTACTTCATGCCCGTCTACGAAGAGGCGGTGGTGCTGAAGATCGAGGGCAACGCCGGCCAGATTATCCCCTTCGACAGCGATCTCCGCGTGCAGGATCGCTTCTTCAAGGGTGCCGATACGTTCCGCGGCTTCGCCACGTCGGGCGTGGGTCCGCGCCAGCGCGGCAACGACGGCGCCACGGACGCCGTCGGCGGCCAGACCTATGCCATCGGCACGCTGGAAATGACCTTCCCGCTCGGCCTGCCGGAGCAATGGGGCGTCCTGGGCGAGGTGTTCACTGACTTCGGTACAGTGTTCGACTCCGGCGTTGATACGGTGCTGGCGGGCGAGGGCGACTGTTCCTACGGCAACAACAACAATGGCGGAACCGGCCCCAACGCGAGAAACTGCAAGAGCTACGATACGGCGGCGTTCCGTCTTTCCATCGGTGCCGGCGTGATCTGGGCTTCGCCCTTTGGTCCGCTGCGCTTCGAGGCTGCCTACCCGGTGCTCAAGGCGGACTACGACAAGACGGAGTGGTTCCGCTTCTCGGTCGGTACCGCCTTCTAGACGGGCGCAACGCAGCGGCTTAAGACACAAGCGGACGGCCTATGGCCGTCCGCAACTTTTTGGGAGAGACGGCAGAATGACCGAGGCAACGGCAGCGCCAGAGCTGCAGACGGCGGATATCCAGCGGATCATGCAGCTCCTGCCGCACCGCTATCCCTTCCTGCTCATCGACCGCATGTATGACATGAACGGCGAGGACAGTGGTGTCGCCCTCAAGAACGTCACGATGAATGAGCCGTTCTTCCAGGGCCACTTCCCCGGCCGCCCGGTGATGCCGGGCGTGCTGCTGGTGGAGGCGATGGCCCAGGCCGCCGGCGCCCTTGTTCTCAACCATTTGGGCGATGAGCACGCCGGCAAGCTGGTGTTCTTCATGTCGATCGACAAGGCCCGCTTCCGCAAGCCCGTGGTGCCGGGCGACACGGTGCACTTCCACGTCAAGCTCTCGAACAAACGGCCCCCCGTCTGGAAGTACTGGGCGGAGGCCATGGTCGACGGCAAGAAGGTCGCAGAGGCCGAGATCGGCGCCATGCTTATGAACGAACGCGGCGCCTGATCCCACACCACCCGTCATCATCGCCGGGCATGTGCCGGCGCTCTTTTTTGCGGTTGCCACTGAAAAAGATGCTCGGGGCCAGCCCGGGCATGATCACCCTCTGGAGCGGTTACGCCAGGGCGCACCCTCACTGCGCCGGGCAGCCGTTTTCCGCAGGCTTGCCCGCAAAACGGTCGGCGACCCATGGCACATACAGGGGCTGTGACACCGGTGGCGTGGTGAAGTGGTTCTGGTCTCCCGGCAGTTGGACACGCGTCACGTTGCCGCCAATGGCGCATTTCTGCGCCTGGTAGAGTTTGCCCATGATCGGGTTGTTGGTCACGTCCTTGTTGCCATAATAGATGACCACGGGCGCGAAGGGCGGTTCCGCCGTGACGCTCGCCTGGCGCAATCGCTTCGCCCAGGCTGCGGCGTTGCTCGCCTGCGGCTTGACGAAGGTCTTGTAGCTGTCGGCAAAATAGAAGTTCAGCGTATCGGCCGCGGGATGCATGCATTTCTTGCTGAAGATTGCATCATAGGCCTTCACTGCATCGTCGGTGAAGATGTCGGTGAGCTTGATGTCCGGGAAGGACGGCGCAAGGGTCCACAGCGTCATTGCATAGTGGGTGAAGTTGAACACGCTGTCGGAAAAGCCCTGCGCGAGTTCGGCAAGCGCCTTCTGCGCCGCAGCCTCGTCCGTTTCCGTCGCGGCCGGTATCAGCACGTCCACGTCATAGGGCGCGAGTGCCACGAAGCCGACGAAGTCGACGCCATCGAAGGCCGTGCCCTTGGCCGCGATGTAGTCCTTCAGGCTCGCGGCGGCCAGCACGGCGCCGCCACCCTGCGACCAGCCATTGGCAACGGCCTTCTTGTTGCCGCCCGTCAGTCCCATGCTGCCAGCCGCGCGCGCCGCGTTGATCAGGTCTCGGGCATTGGTGGCCGCGTTGTTGTACTGGTGGAGGCCGCCTGCGCCGAGGCCCTGGTAATCCGTGGCAACCAGGACATAGCCGTCCTTGATGAACTGCGTCGCGGCGGGAAAGCCGAAATCCGTCCACGAGGTTCCGCCGATGAGGTTGTACTCGTTCAGGTCCTGCGCCGGGTCGAGCAGTTGTGAGGGCCCGCAGTTCTGTGCCACGCCCGTGGTGCCATGCGCCCAGCTGACGATGGGCCGCCCGCCCGAAGGCATCTCACCCGTCGGGGCGATCACCAGCGCTGAGGACAGCGTCTTCCTTTCGGTGAGGTCGGAGGACACATAGGCGATGCGCCAGGCCTGCGCGCCGGGGATCTCGGTCGCCACCTCTTCCTTCGCCACCACGGTGCCCAACGGCTGGTCAGGCGAGATCGCGGCAAGACCCTGGTAGAAAGGCGGCAGCGCCACTTCCGCGGCTTGCACGGCGTAGGTGCCGGCGAGCAGGGCCAGGGCGGCAATCAATGCGCGCGAGGTCTTCATGGCGTCCTCCTTGAAAGGCGTTTTAACTTGGCGAGCGGTATACAGCCAGTGGCGCCGCGGCACCAGTCCGTCAAAAATGCCGCTTCTCGCAATAACCCTCTCTCCCACTGGATGAGGTGGTGGTGATTAATAAAATAATTTGACTCATAACATTCCTCTCCCCCACTTATGTGGGGGAGAGGGCAGGGTGAGGGGGTGCCTCCATGAGTGCCGACACCAAAAGGCGAAGCCGCAGCAGCAAACCCCTTCTGCCGCTC
Source organism: Pseudomonadota bacterium (assembly GCA_041163105.1). Lineage (GTDB taxonomy): Bacteria > Pseudomonadota > Alphaproteobacteria > Rhizobiales > Aestuariivirgaceae > Aestuariivirga. Next base: position 361 of record JBEARP010000292.1, on the reverse strand, counting down.
GCCAAGGCCATGCGCCGTGTGCCCACCCAAGCCGAAGCCCGCTTCTGGCACTATGCGAAGAACCGGGGTATCGGCGGGTTCAAGTTCCGCCGTCAGGTGCCGGTGGGCCCCTATGTGGCGGATTTCCTCTGTGCAGAGCGGATGCTGATCGTGGAGATCGACGGCGGGCAGCATGCGGACAAAGCTTATGATGAGCTGCGGGATGCTTTCCTGGCAGCGGAAGGTTATGTGGTGCTGCGATTCTGGAACAGTGACGTGCTGGCGGACATTGTCGCGGTCGGCGAAACGATCCTCAAGCGTTTTGCAGGTTGAGACACCCCCTCACCCCTCCCTCTCCCCCACATGCGTGGGGGAGAGGGGG
>JBEARP010000291.1:0-4073 GCA_041163105.1 Pseudomonadota bacterium | reverse complement strand
GAGGACATCGCCTCCTTCGCCAAGTCGGTGGGGGGCTGCCCCTCCAACATCGCCATCGGCACGGCGCGCCTCGGCCTGAAGTCGGGCCTCATCACCCGGGTGGGCGACGAGCAGATGGGGCGCTACGTGAAGGAGCAGATGGCGCGCGAGGGCGTGGCGCTGGACGGGATCGCCACCGACCCTGAGCGGCTGACCTCACTGGTGCTGCTGTCGGTCGAGAACGACAAGACCTTTCCGCTGATCTTCTATCGCGACAACTGCGCCGACTCGGCACTCTCCGAAGCCGACATCGCCGAGGACTTCGTGACGTCTTCCGCCTCCGTGCTTGTCACGGGCACGCATTTTGCCAAGCCCCACACTGATGCGGCACAACGGAAGGCGATGCGCATCGCCAAGGCCCATGGCCGCAAGGTGATCCTCGACATCGACTACCGGCCGAACCTGTGGGGCCTTGCGGGGCTTGGGGCGGGTGAGGAGCGCTACATCAAGTCGGACAAGGTGTCCGAGCACATGAAGTCGATCCTGCCCGACTGCGACCTGATCGTCGGCACGGAAGAGGAAGTGCACATCGCGGCGGGAACGGAAGATACCCTCGAAGCGCTGCGGATCATCCGCGAGCTGTCCAAGGCGGTGATCGTGCTGAAGCGCGGGCCGATGGGCTGCGTGGTCTATCCGGATCAAATCCCCGATGCGCTCGACAAGGGCATCGTGGGCAAGGGCTTCCCCATCGAGGTCTATAACGTGCTGGGCGCGGGCGACAGCTTCATGTCCGGCTTCCTGCGCGGCTGGCTCCGCGGCGAGGACTATGCGACGAGCGCCACATGGGCGAATGCCTGCGGGGCCTTTGCGGTATCGCGCCTTCTCTGCTCGCCCGAGATTCCGACATGGGAGGAGCTGCAGTTCTTCCTGAAGCATGGCAGTGAACACAAGGCGCTGCGCAAGGACGAGGCGATCAACCACGTGCACTGGGCCACCACGCGGCGCAAGCAGCCGGAACAGCTGCTGGCCTTCGCCATCGACCACCGCATGCAGATGGAAAAGATGGCGGACGACGCGGGTGCCCCACGCGCGCGCCTCAACGACTTCAAGCGGCTGGCAATCGCGGCTATCGGCCGCGTGTCGAAGGGCGAACCGGGCTTCGGCACGCTGCTCGACGACGTCTATGGCCGCGAGGCGATGTTCGATGCAGCGAAGCTCGGCCTGTGGGTGGGCCGCCCGCTGGAACAGCCGGGCTCGCGCCCCTTGCGTTTCGAGTTCACCCAGGACGTGGGTGCCCGGCTGGCCGAGTGGCCAGTGACGCACACGATCAAGTGCCTCGCTTTCTATCACCCGGATGACCCGAAGGAGATGAAGGACGAGCAGGCGCAGAAGCTGCGCACGCTTTATGAGGCGGCGCGCAAGGTGGGCCGCGAGCTGCTGGTGGAGATCATCGCCGGCAAGAACGGGCCGATGGACGACATGACCATCGCGCGCGCCATGACGGAGCTCTATGCGCTGGGCATCAAGCCCGACTGGTGGAAGCTGGAGCCGCAGGCCTCTGCGAAGGCGTGGGAGAATATCGCGGGCGTCATCGAGAAGAATGATCCGTGGTGTCGCGGTGTTGTGCTGCTCGGCCTCGATGCACCGGAGGCGGAGCTGGCCAAGGGTTTCGCGGCGGTGGCAGGCCAGCCGGTGGTCAAGGGCTTCGCGGTGGGCCGCACCATCTTCAGCAACGCCGCACAGAAGTGGTTGCGCGGCGAGATGGATGACGCGCAGGCGGTGGCCGACATGACGGCGCGGTTTCAGGCGCTGGTGGATATCTGGACGAAGGCGCGGGCGACGTGAGGCCATGACACAGAAACCCATCATGCGCGGGCGTGACCCGCGCATCCTTTTGATGGCCGGGAAAAGGATGGCCGGGACAAGCCCGGCCATGATGAGAGTGGGAGTGCGTTCTCCCGAAACAGAAATCACACGTTGTCACGGGTCAGCAGGAGCCATCACATGAGCAAGACCATTCGTCTCACCGCTGCGCAGGCGCTCGTCAGGTTCATGACGGCGCAGATGACCGTGGTGGATGGCCAGGAAGTGCCGATCTTCGCCGGCATGTGGGCGATCTTCGGCCATGGCAACGTGGCCGGCATGGGCGAGGCGCTGTGGCATGTGAGGGACGAGCTTCCCACCTATCGCGGACAGAACGAGCAGTCGATGGCGCATGCGGCCATCGCCTATGCCAAGGCGATGCGCAGGCGGCGCATGATGGCCTGCACCACCTCCATCGGGCCCGGCGCCATCAACATGGTGACGGCTGCCGCAGTGGCGCATGTGGACCGCATTCCGCTGCTGCTGATTCCCGGCGACATCTTCGCCAGCCGCCGGCCGGACCCGGTGCTGCAGCAGGCGGAGGATTTCGGCGACGGCACGATTTCGGTGAATGACTGCTTCAAGCCGGTGTCGCGCTATTTCGACCGCATCATGCGGCCCGAGCAGCTGATCCCGGCCATGAACCGCGCCATGGTGGTGCTGACGGACCCGGCCGAATGCGGGCCGGTGACCATCTCCTTCTGTCAGGATGTTCAGGCCGAGGCCTATGACTACCCCGAGAGTTTCTTCGCGGAGCGGCTGTGGGTGCCGCGCCGCATCCGCCCGGATGAGACCGAACTGGCAGACGCCGTCGAGGCGCTGCGCGAGGCGCAGAAGCCCGTCATCATTGCCGGTGGCGGCGTGCTGTTCTCGGAAGCCTCTGCCACGCTGGCTGCCTTTGCGGCCAAGCACGGTATTCCGGTGATGGAGACGCAAGGCGGCAAGTCCTCGCTGCCCTTCACCGATCCCTTGAACATGGGTGCGGTGGGCGTCACCGGCACGGGGGCCGCCAACCGGCTGTGCGAGCAGGCGGACGTGATCCTCGCCGTGGGCACGCGCCTGCAGGACTTCACCACCGGCTCATGGGCGCTGTTCCAGAATGCGGAGAAGACCATCATCGGGCTGAACACGCAGGTGTTCGATGCCACCAAGCACCGCGCGCTGCCGCTGGTGGCGGATGCGCGGGTGGGGCTGGAGGAGCTTTCCGACAAACTTGACGGATGGGCGGCGCCCAAGGCGTGGACGTCCGACGCCAAGGATGGGTTCACGGCGTGGATGGCGACGGCCGACACCTATACCGCACCCACCAATGCCGAGCGGCCGTCGGATGCGCAGGTGATCGGCGCCGTGCAGCGCGCGCTGGGGCGCGAGGTGTCTCTCATGGGGGCCTCGGGTGGCTTGCCGGGCGAGCTGCACAAGCTGTGGCAGGCGAGCTACCCCTCCTCCTACCATCTCGAATACGGCTTCTCCTGCATGGGCTACGAGATCCCCGGCGGCATCGGCATGAAGCTGGCGCAGCCCGACCGCGAGGTCGTCGTCATGGTGGGCGACGGCAGCTACATGATGATGAATTCGGAGCTGGCGACATCCGTGATGATGGGGATGAAGCTCACCATCGTGCTGCTCGACAACCGGGGCTATGGCTGCATCAACCGCCTGCAGCATGCCTGCGGGGGGGAGCGCTTCAACAATCTCTATGACTACAACACCTTCCAGGAACAGAGCCCGCAGATCGACTTCGTGATGCATGCGCGGTCACAGGGTGCCATTGCGGTGAAGGCGAGCTCGCTGGCGGAGCTCGAGGTGGCACTGGTGGAGGCGAAGTCGGCACCACGCACCACGGTGATCGTCATCGACACCGACCCTATGATGTCGACCGATGCCGGTGGACATTGGTGGGAAGTGGCGGTACCGGAAGTATCCGTCAGGCCGCAGGTGAATGAGGCCCGCGAGAAATATGAAGCCGCCCTGGCCAAGCAGCGCGTGGGCGACTGACAGGAGGCAGACATGTCGAAGCTCAAGATCCACCCGACCCGCGACACCGGCCGCATCGTGCATGTGACGCCCGAGAGTGCCGGCTGGAAGCATGTGGGCTTCGACATCTGGAAACTGAAGCCGGGTGGTGTGGCCGAAGGTGGTGAACCGGGCCGCGAGGTCTGCCTCGTGTTCATCGGCGGCAAGGGGCACGTGTTCGTGGGCGCCAAGGACTTCGGCGTGCTGGGCGAGCGGAA
>JBEARP010000290.1:0-3621 GCA_041163105.1 Pseudomonadota bacterium | reverse complement strand
GTCGTGCGCATTGATGTTCAGTAGAAGCGAAGCTGGTTGTTGAGCACAAGGTCCCTTGTTCACGGCTAAGAGTTATTGGTCCTCAAGGCTCAGGAATACCAGGATGGGCGCCGTTCGACGCTGCTGGTCTACCGGGTTATCTGCTCTGATGAGGATGCGATTCACTGGCGGGAGGAGGACATCGGGAACCTCAGGGTGGCGCTGAACGCGCTGGTTAGATTGTTCCGGTTGTGGCTGTAGAGCTCGGCAGCCTGGGAAGCTGCCGTTCTACCACTGAACTACAACCGCGATAGAGCAGAGAGGAGCGGGAGCAGGGCGGCAAGGGGGTGGTGCGTGTCCGGGTGCAAGGATCGGAGCGATTGCAAGATCAAGAATGCGCCAAGGGTTATGTGCGTCGAGCCACAAGGACATGTGTGTAGCACGACATGACGGCTCCCAGCTCGTTGGGTTGAAGTGTGCAGCGAAAGCCCAGCTCCTCGAGCCGTGCGCAGACGGCGTCGCGATAGTCATGCGCTCGGGATGGTGGAGCATAGTATTCGACCGGAACAAGGCGGATTTCATGGCGGGAGATGCGGGCAATTTCCTCGACTGCGCGGAGGTGGAAGCTCAGATCGAACTCCTCTCCATCATAGCAACCGCCATGATCGACATGAGCGTATGCGAACAGGAAGTTCCCGCTCAAGACGCGGTCGAACGAGCGATCGTCGAAGGGCAGGTGTGGTAGCTCCCCGTAGACATATGCTCCTTCGTCCCGATGGGCAGCATAGTCAGCAACGAAACTGTCGAGGGCGGAGTATTTCTTTGCCTTGTAGTCATCGCTCATTGGAAAGTTCGGGTTCTTCTCCCAATCCTCGATACCACGCGCAATGCTTGCCCGGCCATATGCCAGGATTTCTTCCGGAGAAAGCTTGTACATCGGATCACAAGCAACGATGTCATGATGCAGCTCAGTCCCCTCGGCACGGAAGCTGCTTGGCCCACTGGCGATATCAAGGGTCTTGCCGCTTCGAAGATCAGCTTCGGTGAGCATGAACATCGCAAGGTACTCGTCAAGCGGACGGCCGAAGAACGCGATGTAGGGGATGCTGAAATCTTCGCTCATAACGATAACCTGCCGACGTATGCTCTTTGGGAGTGGCTGATGCGCAGTGCTTGGCAGACTGCATCGACAACAGGAGAGCCAAGACGCAATCGAGTGGCGATGACGTGCAAGGTCTCTGGCTTAGGCTCAGTCGCTAGATGATCATCAAACGGATTCAGTGACTGCTTGCACAGTATGAGCCGGAGGTTAAGTCCAGTCACTACCCCCCCCGGCAAATCAGTATTTGAAATTCAGTATGCTCTAGAATGCCGCGTAGCAGGTCGCCGCCATCTGACCATCTTGGGATGACCGGAAGTTCACCACCATGGCGCTCGCAGCATCTAGTACCAAAATTCGTCCAACATAGTCCAAACGCCAAAAAGCCCGCCCGATGCGCTCTTCCTCGGAGAGTATTGCTGGAATGATGAACTGCTGAACTCGGTTGCTCTTCTTAACAATCTCAATGTCGACACGTGTCACGTTTTCGGAAACCCAAGTGCAGGAAAGGCCCTTCAACGAATAAGCTCCCCGCGTTCCAGTCGGCAGAGGAATATCATTTGAGCAGGTCGTACCGCTTGCGCACGACACTGTGAACTGGACAAATTTCGTAGGAGCTGCGTTGGCGATGCAGGATGATCCTGCAATCATTGCCGCTGCCAGGACGAGCGATTTCTTGAGCATGTTTAAGCTTCTCCTAAAGGAGAAAGACTAGAACCGCCTACCTGCGAACTAACAACCGCAGAACTACCTAGCTCGCTCGCATTCGAGCTAGCCGTTGGCTACTTCCCGCTCGAACCACACCCAATGCGTGAGCTTGTTCTTGGCTTGGGCTGAGATGATCATGTCCGACTGCCCAGAACGTGTTTCTTCTGAACGGCTGCGTCCATCGGCAGATCGGCCGCTCATCTCACGTCAGGTGCGATCATCATCACCCTGCCTCCCACGTTCTCCCTTGCAATCTGCTCCCCAAACTTGCTGTCGACGTTGCGATAGATGACGGCCTTGGTGACAGATCACACACGCAGCTTGGGAAACTGCCGTTCTACCACTGAACTACAACCGCGATGATGGAGAGATTAATGGAGCGGCGCCAAGAGAAAGAGGCTCTGAAACCGCGCCCCTGCGCGATGTCGGCCCTTGGTCGCTTGACATCCTGCGGCTCATTGACGAGCTGCGGCCACCGCCTGATCCATCACCGGCGTGAAAGGCCCGGTTGTCATGCGCTCGAGCCCAAACCAAGGGAGAGGTACGCCTTGATCATAGCGAAATCGAAGTGCTCGGGCAGCAACAGGCAGATATTACGGCTTTGGCGGATCGGTGATGCCACTTGCCAAGAGTCAGTGTTGCCCAGAGTACCAATTCATGCCAGTCTCCGCCTAGTAAGGACCGTCATCCGGTGGATGTCGGACAAAAGTCTTATCTGGCTGATTTAGTCCTTGTTAGTAAAATCCCGCGCCGTTTCCTCTTGTGTCGTCGGACGAAGCAAACCATTTCGGGGCATCCCGAGGAAGGTCAAAATGAAACTCCTCACGAGTTTTCTGGCACTCGCGTTCGCCTGCATGGCATTTGGCCTGCACATCAATTCGGTTCAGGCGGCGGCGTCGAAGACCTCGATTGAGCTCTGTGGCTCTAAAGACGTGAGCTACAAGTTTGCCCTCTGCGCCGCCACGACCTGCACGCCTACGGGAAAGCGCATCGCTGTCAATACCCCCCAGGGGGGCAAGCGTTGGTTCAAAGAGGCACTTTGCACCTGCCCCGTGCTCGACACCAAGGACACAGGCCTGCCAGCCGTTGCCAATGTGGCTGGCGGCAACATGCAGGGCAGCTGCCTCCCGCCGAACGTGGCGACGGTCTGGTCGCTCTATTCAACCGCCACCCCGTTCCCGCAACTGAGTGACAGCAATCCGCCGACTTGGAGCCTGCAAGCGGCTGGAGTGCAGCAATGTTCGGCGAGCCTTAATCAGGGCAGGGAATTCGCCCAATGCTTTAGTTTCAAGTGTGACAATATTCGCACATCCCCCCAGGGAGGCGTAACCACCACAGTCGCCGACTGCCGTTGCCCGCTGGGCGAGGACGTGTTTTCGGCACTGCCGGCGAAGTCGGCGACAAGCTTTGTCACGGGCGCCGGCGCCAGCTGGAGCAATCCGTCAAGCGCTTGCACACTGAACCCCGTCGGCGGATTCTGATCACCACGACGGGCGGCAAGTGAATCGACCCGCGGGGGCAACCCCCTTTACGCTGGGGACCAATAGGCCATAACGCCCATAGTGAATGGAATGTCTTGCGGTATCTAGGCTGAATCTGCCAGTTATCTGGTGGATGCCGGATACGCGCGAGACTATGCGGAAATTGGCGATAGAAACGGATCGGATCGTCATGAGGCGTTTAGTTACATCCATCCTGTGGGCCATCATGCTGATCAGCCCGGCAATGGCTGATGGACCCTGGTCGGGAGACTGGACAATTAAATGGGCCAACGGCGCCGCCGGGTTGACGCTCGCACAGGATGGATCGACTGTTTCCGGTTCCTACCGCACCGG
>JBEARP010000289.1:0-2778 GCA_041163105.1 Pseudomonadota bacterium | reverse complement strand
TTCCTTCTGGCCGGCATTCTGATCGCCACGCCTGCCCTGGCCCAGCAAGCCGCACTTTACGACCCCACCATCAAGCATGCGCCGAAAGACGGCGTCGTCACACTCTACGGGGCTGGCGGGCCGCATACGGCCTTTCAGAAGGTGGCCAATGTCTGGCAGGCCAGGACCGGAGAGACCGTTAAGATCGTGGCTGGGCCTGAGGCAACCTGGTCCAAGGACGCGCAGGCCAACGCCGATATCATATGGGGCACGTCGGAACAGTCCATGACGGCGTTTCTGGAGACCTATCTGACCTTCGCATCAGAAAATGTCGAGCCAATCTACATCCGCCCCACGATCATAGCGGTGAAGGCGGGGAACCCAAAAGGGATCAACGGATTTGAGGATTTGCTAAAGGACGGCATGAAGATCATCGTGACCGAAGGTGCTGGAGTATCGAACAACTCGGGCACCGGCACATGGGAAGACGTGGCGGGCCGACTAGGTAGACTGTCGGATGTTGTCGCCTTCCGCCGCAATATCGTAGCTTATGCCAAAGGTTCGGGCGCCGCCTTGAAGGCGTTTCAAGAAATGGACGCCGATGCCTGGATCACATGGCCGGACTGGCCAATTACCCACGATGACGTGCTGGATCAGGTTGACATCTCCCCAGACCGGACAATCTGGCGGGACATTAACGTGGTGCTGTCTCCAGATGCGGACCCAGAGGCCCGCGAGTTCCTGACATTCCTTGTCGGTGAAGAGGCGCAAAGGATTATGCTGACCGAAGGCTGGAGGCGGTGACACACGCTTGATTTGACCGTCAAGAGTGCCCTTCAACAGATCACTTGGACGCTTGGCCGCGTGATTGAGCAGGCGATCCGACGCATCTGGATTTAATCCTATGCGGCCCTGCGGCGTTCTTGTGTCCCGCGGGAGGATTTCTGGCGCAGCGCGGCTCGTTGGAGAGGACGAGTTGAGACAGAGGCGACGGTCCGCGACAACGAAATCGGAGGCTCGGCGACGTCAGAGCAGATTGTGAAGAATACCCACCGGGCAAACCGGAAACACCAATAGGCCGAGGAGAGGATCAGGGCTGTTCTGGAGGGGTTGAGGGGGCGAGTACAGCATATCCGCGAAGTGCGATGCGGGGTTTACGTAGGTCATTGTGAGTGCGAATCGGCTTCGTGTTCTGCTCAACTAAAGCCACTGAAGGGGTGGGTGGTTTTGGAACGAAATTTTGGTCTGATCGCAGTGGCCGCAGCACTTGGCATATATACCCTCGTTGTTGGGTACGAGTTGCCGAGCGTATTCTTCGTCACGGCCTTCTCCTGGGGCTTTGTCGCATTTGCTGCTCTATTCGGGAGGATAGAAGCGGCAAAGACAATGGCAATTACAATGTTTGGCGTGCTCACGCTCTCCGCTATCGTCTTGATTGTTTCGCCGCTTGGGCGAGGCAACATGACGGCCTTCCTTTCGCTGGCTCTCTTCCCGTCTCTCGTCGCTTGGGCCTGTGTCTTCGTCTACATCAGGCACCTTCAGCGGCTGACGATGACGCCCGACGTGTCCTTTGATCGCCTCTTCTCAGACGCCATCGGGCAGAGCTCTGAGGAAGAGGTACGGGCACGCGCCATGCAGTCTGAGTCTTTCACTCGCGCAATGATGGAGGGCGCAGTACAGCCAGCCTTTGCACGTCGGGCGGCATCCTAGAGCCTGCTTACGACTGAGGGACGCACCCTTTCGCGATACTGCAGCTGATTTCTTGAGCCCGAGCCCGATGCCCGGGAGGTGCAGGCAACGTCATGGCTTTCGCTCCGCTGAAAACCCTGTTTCCTGCCTCACCTCAACTGCTCCGGGGAGCGACGGCGAGACAGAAACTCTCCCCTCCTCCGGCCACGCGGCGGGCCTCACACGCGCCGAGGTCGGCTAGGACAGCGCCCGAAATCGATGTGAGTGGGCGCGGCCTGGAACCCTCCACTGAAGCGAGCATACCTTGAGGCTGCATGTCTCACCGGGTGCACTCTTGCGTGCGGCGGCGGAACAACTCGCGTAGGTGATTGTAGTTTCTACTTTCTAATACCTGCTGCTGGAGTTGACGCAGCCCAGCCCCAACTGAGCTCTGTGGGGAGGAGGCAACCAAAGAGGCGTACCCGACACTGCCCCCAACCCCAAAAGGCCAGAGGCCGTCACACATCAGCGCCCACGCAAATGATAACGCTCCGCAAGCACTCGGCGCCTGCGACGTAATTCAAAAACAAAATGCTCGTCACGACGTCGTTCGCTTGCGTGCGACACAATGGCGACCAACAGAACAATTCCCACAAACAGCCAGACAGTACCAAACGCGAGCGCGGCGATCATCGTTGAACAACCTCGATTGGCTGTATTTAGCTTCCGATCTTGCTGAGGGGACGTCAATCAGCCGCGCGAGTTGTAAACAACATGTCAGCCAACTGTCCGCGACCATGCTATTTTTGAGCGGCGGCTTTCCAGCGTGAGATGCGCCAGCAGGATCTTCATGTCCCGTACCTCACGGGGAAGATCCTTGGCCTCGCCGCTGGTCGCGGCCCGGGCTGTATCCCCCGCGAGGCGCTTCTTCCCGGCCTCCAGGAACTCCTTCGACCAGCTCTAATACAGGCTCTCGGCAATGCCCTCCCGCCGGCACAGTTCGGCGATGTTGTACTCGCCGCGGAGCCCCTCCAGAACGACCAGGATCTTCTCGTCGGCCGAATGGTGCTTCCGGGTCGCCCGGCGGATGTTCTTCACGATCTATTCGGGCGTCGCCCGCGTCTCGGATTT
>JBEARP010000288.1:0-2964 GCA_041163105.1 Pseudomonadota bacterium | reverse complement strand
GCGCTGATCGTTCGGGTCGCAGCACCCGGTGCATACGCATCGTTGGCCGTGCGTATTTCCATCAGCGCCTTACGGAAGGTTTCGTTCTGTTCCTCAAGCGAGGCGCAATAGTTCGTGTCTTCCCATACAGCCAACTTCAACTGCGTGCGCAGCGTGCTGTTATCATCGAGCAGCCGCTCGATCTCGGCGGCGGCGTCCGCAAGCAGTGGCCCTAGCGTCGCACGCGCTTCACGAAATCGCTGACGCTCGTCTTCGCCATCGCTCCGCAGTCTCTCCACGATACCCATCACACAGCCTCCATCAGGCTGGCGTTGTCCACCACGTACCGCTCGCCGAGCAGCACCTTGGCCAGCTGATCAATGGCCTGCTTGCCAAGATCCTCCAGCCTGTGCACCACCACGTACCTCGGATAGAACTGACTGACCGCATTGCTCTGTATGCCAATGCCAATGCACTCGATCCCTCTGGCCACCATGCCATTGACCACAATGTTCAGGTGCATGCGGCCCCTGCCCGAGTTGCCATAGAACTCAGGCAGCCCATCGCTCAGCACCATGAACACCTTGCGCCGCTCCAGCCTGGCCTCAAGCCTCGGCACCACCATGAGCAGCGCCTCGCTGTCTGAGTTATTCGCGCCAGCCCACTCATCAATCTGCGCAATGTACGGCTTGGCCTCGGAGAACCGCTCGTCGAATGCCTTGAACACATAGATGTCCAGCGGCTCGTACCTGTGGAACCCACGGTGCGTCTCTTGCAAGACGCGCGCACTGCTGGTCACCCTCCTACCCTTCTTGTCCACCACGATCGGCGAACTGCGATTGTTGAAGCCGGTGATCTCGAAGGGTATCCCGCTCTTGCTCAGCACCTCGGCCAGCACAACGCACACATCCCTTGCCAGACTGGCCTTGCTACCGCCCATGCTCCCAGACAAATCGACCAGGATCTCGACCGCCGTATCCAGCTCAGGCGCAGGATCACGCAGCTTGTAAACCGTCTCGCCACCCCGGTACGCAGACACCAGACGCTTGGCATCCAGCCGACCATGCACATGGCCACCCGTCCACGCCCTGTTCATCTTGGCCATCAGCGAGCGCTCCAGCTTGCGGCGCACCACATTCAAGTTGCCGCTCACCTCAGACAGCCGCTCGTTGTAGGCACCCGGCTCCCGGCTGGCATAGTACCGCATCGTCGAACCGAAGCTGTCGCTCGGTGAGTATTTGTTCTCGTCATCGAACCGCGTATGGAACTTGTCATTGGCCAGTGAGTAAGGCCGGTACGCCTCAGTCCCGCCCGCCTTGACCAGCTTCTTCGTCTCCCTCTCGACCGCATCCTTCATCTCGAAGCTCATGTGCTCATGGTCAGGGCGCGACGTGATCGGCTTCCCTTCCTTGGCCTCATCGCCAGGCTCGCCCGTCGGCTTGCCCTCTCCGCTCTCCTCACTGGCCTCATCCCCATCGGGCTCATCGCCCTTGCCCTTGTCACCCTCGCCCTCGCCCTTCTCCGGCTTGCCCTTGCCTGGCTCTGGCTTGGGCGGGTCCTTCTCAAGCGGCTTCTGCAACTCGCCATGTATCCACTTGGCCAGCTCCATCACGTCCTTCGTAGAGTTGCAGGCATCAAGCGCACCGACCCACACCTCGGCATTGGCCCTCATCTCAGGGGTCACACGCTCCAGACACTTCTTCCCGCTGTCGTGGCCGTATCCCTTGCGGCCCTCCCAGGTAATGGCCACCGGACCAACGAACTTGTCATCAGTCCACACCTCGTCGCCCGCCTTGTAGGCACGCAGCGCAGCCTCATCGACCGCCGTCGCAGTCTCCCTGATGTTCTCCATCGAGCCCGGATATTCCTCAATCACCCGGCGCTCCAGCCACACATCCTCCAGCGCATTCCAGATCTGGTGCAGCTTCGGGTTCGCCCGCAGCAGCGGCTCGTTATCCTCGATCACCTTCCTGTCCGTGTGCCTGAGATGCCCAGCCTCATGATCCGAGTACCCCCTGATAATCTTCTGGCTCTTCTCATCGATCTCCACGCCCAGCGGCAGGCTCGGCAGCACGATTGTCTGGTGATCAGTCCTCGCGCCCTCGCCCTCGAACACAACCTTCACCTCTGACTTGCGCCCGAACACAGCGCTCGTCTGCGTAACTTCATGTGCGAACAGATCGGTCTTCATGCCTTGTCTCCCATTGCCAGATCCCACAGTTCCTTATGCCGCTTGCTGAACTCGTCGTCGGTCAGCAAGCCGATGCTCTTCTCCTCAAGCAGAGCCACCATCTGCACCTGATAGGTGCGCAGCTTGGCCATCTTGCTTTCACCCTTGGCCATCACTCTCCCTCCTCGTAAGTTGTCTCGTCGAACTCGGTGTAGCTCACGCCGTACAGATGCTCCCTCGCCGTGGCCTCGTCCTTCCAGAGCCCCATGTCCCCATACAGATCGAGCAGCAGCAGGCTGGCCTTCCGTCCTGCATCCTCGATCACGCTGCCGCTGTGCGTGATCTCGCAAGTACGGCAGTCAATGGTCTGGTCGTAACCGCAGCACCCATCTTTCAGATTGTCCTGCGCATAGAACTCCAGCACCCGTCGCATCAGCGCCTCGCGCCGCTTCAGTTCAGCGATGTCGTCCATCACACGTCCTCCTCTGCAATCTCCACCGTCTTCATCTTGCCCAGGTACAGCTCGCCCCACGGAGCAAGGCTCACGACCGGCAGATCAGGATCGTCGAACACCTTGCCAGACACAGGCACATAGGTTTCGTTCCCATCAATCTGCACTCCAGTCTTGTCGAAGTTTCTGGCGAACCGCCTCGCCTCCGCCTCACTACTGGCCTTGACGTACATCGTCGCTGCCACCTTCACCTCGATGCGGTAGACGTTCATCACTTCACCTCCACTTCCGACTGGTCATCAACGATCCAGCCCTTTGCCTCGGCACGAATGAGGGCGCGCTGCTTGCTCACCTCACCCACCGT
>JBEARP010000287.1:0-9038 GCA_041163105.1 Pseudomonadota bacterium | reverse complement strand
CCTCGAGATTGATGCCGCCAAAGGTCGGCTCGAGCGCGGCGATGATGTCCACCAGCTTGTCCGGATCGTGCTCGTCGAGTTCGATGTCGAAGACATCGATGCCGGCGAACTTCTTGAACAGCACCGCCTTGCCCTCCATCACCGGCTTGGCCGCCAGCGGGCCGATGTCCCCCAGGCCCAGCACCGCCGTGCCGTTGGTGACGACGCCCACGAGGTTGGCCCGGCTGGTGTATTTCGAGACGAGCGACGGGTCGGCCGCAATCGCCTCGGAAACGGCGGCCACGCCGGGCGAATAGGCCAGCGCCATGTCGCGCTGGTTGCCCAGGGGCTTGGTCGCCCGGATCTCCAGTTTCCCCGGCTTGGGCTCGGCGTGATAGAACAGCGCGCCCGACTTCAGGTCGCTCGACATGGGTGACGACATCGCAATTCCCCTCTTCACGGCCTTTGTGGCCCCGTTCGCGCCTGATTTGCAAGACTTGCCCCCTTGGGGCTAGACTGCCGCAATGCTCACGCCCCTCAAGACCGAAGTTGAGAAAGTCGGCGACCTCGCCCATGAGGCGCGCCGCTTCCGCACCATCCTGTGGAGCTTCGAGAAGAACATCGAGCTGCTGTTCAAGGGCACGGGCCTTGCAGCCGAGGTGGACCATGCCGCCCTGGCCGAGGCCTTTTCCCGCTGGCGCCAGAACTTCGACCAGACCAAGCACCTGGCTGATCTTGACCGCAAGGACTTCACCATCTTCGCCGCCGGCATGATGCTGAAGGAACTGCTGGCGTCGCGCCCCATCACGGCGATCGTGCCGGATGAGCTGGGCCTGCCCACGCTCCCCGCCACCATCGACCACCGCCTCAAGCGCTGGCCGGAGGGCTATGCCTACACCAGCTTCTGCCTCTCGGTGGCCGCCGCCGTGCTGAGCGAGATGGGTGGGCCCGAGCCCACCGAGTCCGGCATCACCGACGACCCCCATTTCTGGGATAGCTTCCGCGAGAACGTGGCGGAGACCCCGGCCAACGCCATCGCCTTCTTCGACATGGTGGTGGGCCTCTCCCCCAACTGGCAGGCGCCGGACGTGCCGTGGATGCGCCGCACCTTCATGGACGCCAAGCGCAAGCTGGAAGCTGCCCCCCGCAGGACCATCGAATAGTCGGAAGCTTGCCAAGCCCACCACCTTGGGTGATGATCGACACCAGAGGTAGGGGAGAACCTTGAGACCATGGCGGCAACCCGCATCCTGATCGTCGACGACCACCCGCTGTTCCGCGAGGCGCTGAAACAGGCCGTCTCCGGTGGTGTGTCGAACGCACAGGTATCGCTCGCCGGCTCCCTCGACCAGGCCACAGCGTTGCTCGACAAGGACGACGACCTCGACTTGATCCTGCTCGACCTGCGCATGCCGGGCGTCCAGGGCCTCTCGGGCCTGATCTACCTTCGCGCGCAATATCCCAACGTGCCCGTCGCTCTCATCACCGCGGCGGATGACCATGGCCTCGTCCAGAAGGCCTTGAATCTCAACGCCTCCGGTTTCATCCCCAAGACCGCCGGCATCGACACCATCGTCGGCGCGGTGAATGCCATCCTCAAGGGCGACATCTGGGTGCCCGAGGGTGCCGCCCAATCCTCTGCCGCCGACAAGGAGGGCGAGGAGATTGCCAGGCGCGTGGCCACGCTCACCGCGCAGCAGATCCGCGTCCTGATGATGCTGAAGGAAGGCCTGCTCAACAAGCAGATCGCCTATGAACTCAACGTCTCCGAGGCCACCATCAAGGCCCATGTCTCGGCCATCCTGCAGAAGCTCAACGTCTCCAGCCGCACCCAGGCGGTGATCGCCGCCGCAAGGATCGACGGCGTGGCGACGGAGCACTAGGCACCGTTCTCTCCTGCTTTCATCATGCCCGTACCCCCATGATTCATCATGCCCGGGCTCGACCCGGGCATCCTTTTCCGCCACACCAAAGAGGATCGCCGGGTCAAGCCCGGCGATGATGAAAGTGGAGATGAACGCGCAAACACCCAGCGCCGGCAGAACCGCCGCCCAATTCGTCACCCATGTCAGGAGCATGCCCTTTTCTAGCACAGCGAGCGCGCGCTGTCAAGGATTTTATTCCGCATACGATTTCAGCGCCGCACCGCATCCCTCAATGCCGTCACCCCGGCGAAAGCCGGGGCCCAGCTTCGGGCATCACCCTTGTCCCACCTTCACCTTCGCCGGGCTTGACCCGGCGATCCTTTGCAGCTGGCAAAGAGGGTGCGCGGGTCAAGCCCGCGCAAAGTGAACTCCTAAGATTGCCTAAACTCCCGCCTCCGCCCGGATCGCCACATGGCTCATCGCCGCCCTGAGTGCCGCGGGCTTTACGGGCTTCCTGAGCAAATGCACGTCATGCGCCACCGCGAGGTCCGCCACCGCCGGCGTGCGGTCGGCGGTGATCAGCACCGCGGGGATCAGCCTTCTTGCCCTTGTGCGCAGCGCCCGGATCACCGAGATCCCGTCCTCGTTGTTGAGATGATAGTCGGCAAGGATCATGTCCACCTTGCCCTCCGCCCTGGCGAGCTCGGCCAAGGCTTCGTCCAGTCCCGTCGCGGTGTGCACGATGTTGCCCCAGCCGGTGAGCAGCAGTTCCATGCCTTCGAGGATCGGCTGCTCGTTGTCGATCACCAGCACGCGCACTGCGGCCGCCAGTGATGGCGGCTGCACCTTGCGCACGCGCGCCAAAACGGGCTGGCGCAGGGCCTCGGCCGCGATCGGCACGTCCACCGCGAAGATGGAGCCCTTGCCGGGTGTAGACTGCACATGCACGGGTGTCTCCAGCACCTTCGCCATGCGCTCGACGATGGAGAGGCCAAGGCCCAGCCCCGAGGTCCCGTCGCCATCGGTCTGCAGCCGCTGGAACTCCTGGAAGATGATGTCGAGCTTCGCCGCCGGAATGCCCGGCCCCGTGTCATGCACCTCGATGCGCAGAAGGTCGCCGTGGCGCCGGCAGCCCATCAGCACGCGGCCCTCCCTGGTGTACTTGATGGCGTTGGAGACGAAGTTCTGCAACACGCGGCGCAGCAGCTTGCGGTCGGAGTTCAGCGTCAGCCCGCAGGGAACCACCGTGAACTTCAGCCCCTTCTTGCGCGCCGCCGGACCAAATTCAACGGCCAGTGCCTGCAGGATGTCGTCGATGTGGAAGGGCTGTGCCTCGGCCTTCATCGCGCCCGCATCGAGCCGGGAGATATCGAGCAGAGCCGAAAGGATTTCCTCCACCGCCTCCAGCGAAGAGTCGACGTTGCGCACCAGCTCGCCATCCTTCGAGCGCTTCATGCGCTCGACAAGGGTGGAAGTGAACAGCCGCGCCGCGTTCAACGGCTGCAGAATGTCATGGCTCGCCGCCGCGATGAAGCGCGTCTTCGACAGGTTCGCGGCTTCGGCCTCGGCCTTGGCGGTGGCCAGCGCATCATTGAGGCGGGTGAGCTCGGCGGTGCGCTCCGTCACGCGGCGCTCGAGTGACTCGTTCACCCGCTGCAGCTCCTCCGCCGCCATTACGCTCTCGGTGGCGTCGATCACGGTCACGACCACTCCGCCATCCGGCATCGGGCTGGAGCGGAACTCGAAGACCTGCCCCGTGTCCGTGCGCCGCTCGCGGAACACCTCATGCGACAGGGCGATCTTGCGCACCCGGTCATCCACCGCAGCCTTTCCCGTCGCGGTGCGTGAGAGGAAGGCGTTCAGCACCTCGGTGATCGGCGTTCCCACCCGGTTCAGGTCGCTGCCGAGGCCCAGGAACTCCTGCAGGGTGGAATTCCAGCAGATCAGCGTCATGCCCGGTTCGAACACGGCGAGCCCCTGGTCCACGTTGTCGATGGCGGACTGGAGAAGGTCACGGTTGTGCTGGATCGCCGCCGAGGCATCGTCCAGCAGCTTCATGGCGCCGCGTGCGTGCGTCGAGTGCCGCTCCAGCATCAGCGCGATGACGAGGCGGGCAGAGGCCACGCCCACGGCGCTGGCGAGCAGATGCTCGGCAAAGCGGATCAGCCGCACGTCGGCCTCGCCGCCCTTCACCCCAACCTGGCCCTGCTGCGCGCGGAAGCCTTCGAAGGCGGCATGTGCCCGCTCGGCGCCGATGTAGCGCGCCACCGTATCTTCCAGCCGGTCGGCGGTCACCGCGGTGCGCCACAGCTTGAAGCCGGTGCCGGAGCCCGCCTGGATGTCACGCGTCACGAAGCTCGTGGCCTGCACCCGTTCGATGGGCGTCGGCTGGCGGGTCAGCGAGCCCGCCACATAGGCTGTCACGTTGGCGAGCAGGCTCCACACCACGCCATGGGTCAGCGTGTTGAACTCCATGGTGAAGAGCGCCCGCGCCTTCAGCAGGCTGATCCCCCACGGCCCTTCATCGATGAAGCCGCGCCCGATCCAGCCGGCATCGGCAAAAGCCGGAAGCAGCAGCGTGTAGACCCACACGATGAAGCCCGCGGTGATGCCCCACATCGCTCCGCGCGCCGTTGCCCGCTTCCACATCAGTCCACCGAAGAAGGCCGGGGCAAACTGCGCGACCGCCGCGAAGGAAATGAGGCCCACCTGGGCCAGCGCCACCGAGGTGCCGATCATCCGGTAATAGGCATAGGCCAGTGCGAGCACGAAGATGATGGCAAGCCTGCGGATCAGGATCAGCGTCTCGCCCATGTCCTGGTGGACAGTCGCGCGCTCCACCTGGCGGCGCAGCAGAAGCGGCACGACGAGGTTGTTGCACACCATGATCGAGAGCGCGATGCATTCGACGATCACCATGGCGGTGGAGGCCGAAAGCCCGCCGAGGAAGGCGATGAGCGCAAAGGTTGCGCTTCCGGCATGCACGGGCAGCGCCAGCACGAAGGCATCGCCGTCGGACCCCGGCGGCAGCAGCAGCAGGCCCGCGATGGCGATGGGGATGACGAAAATGTTGATCGCAACCAGATAGAGCGGGAACAGCCAGGCAGCGCGCTTCACCTCGCGCGCGTCGACGTTCTCGACCGCCGCCACATGGAACTGGCGCGGCAGGAGGACCACCGCGAATGCGGCGAGCAGCGTGAGGGTGAGCCACTGCCCGCCGTCCAGCCCGCCGGAGAACAGGCCCCTCACCTGGGGGTCCGCCGTGGCGCGTTCGAGGAAGGGGCCAATGCCACCCATCATGCCGAACACCACGAAGGCGCCCACCGCCAGGAAGGCGATGAGCTTCACCATCGATTCGACGGCGATCGCCAGGATCATGCCGTCCTGGTGCTCGGTGGTGTCGATGTGGCGGGTGCCGAACAGGATGGCGAAGATGCCCATGGTGAGCACCACGAACAGCGACAACCCGTCGAGCCCGGTGGAGGGCGTCAGGATGTCGCGCGTCCACTGCGGTTCCGACACCAGCGCCCCCAGCGCCACCGCCACGGCCTTGAGCTGGATCGAGATGTAGGGAACGATGCCGATCACCGCGATCACGGTGACCAGCGCGCCAAGTGCCTCGCTCTTGCCGTAGCGGGCCGACAGGAAGTCGGCGATCGAGGCAATGTTGTGCCGCTTGGTCAGCGTGGCGATCGACTGGATGAGCTTCCAGCCCAGCGCGAACACCAGAATCGGCCCCAGGTAGATGGGCAGGAAGTCCAGTCCGGAGCGCGAGGCGATGCCGACGGAGCCGAAATAGGTCCAGGATGTGCAATAGACGCCCAGCGACAGGGCGTAGATCAGCGGCCGCCCGGCCCGGGTGGTCCACGTCCGCGACCGCCTGTCGCCCCAGGTCGCCACCGCGAACAGCGCGCCCAGATAGGCAAGCCCCGCGCCCAATATGCCCAATTGCCCAATCATTGGGCGTCATGATCGGCGCGGCGGCCTGTCGAATCAAGGGCGCTCAGAATTGGCTTCGCCGGCTCGGGCTTTGGGCGCAATTCTGCACGCAGATGTGGAAGCGCCCGGGTCTGATTGATCCAAGTCAATGCCTCCGCCGCCCCCAAAACGCATTCGTGCAGGTGAGTTATTTTCAGAAAGGGGGTCTCCGATGGGGGCTGATACAATGACACACAAGGGGCAGCCCTCCGGGGGTGGTGCCATGGTGATGATGGCCCTGTGGGGCCTTCTCGCCATTCTGGCCATCACCATGGGCGCCAAGGCGGTGGATACGCCCTTCGCGATCCACATGTTCATCTTCGCTCTGGCCGCCATCCTGGCCCTGATCTTCAAGGCCCGCAGCTTCGGCAAGCCAGCGGAGGACACCTCCGGCTACATGGACAACGTGGTGCGCTACGGCGCCATCGCCACGGTGTTCTGGGGTGTCGTCGGCTTCCTCGTGGGCCTGGTCATCGCGCTCCAGCTCGCCTACCCCGCCTGGAACCCCGACCTCGAATGGCTCAACTTCGGGCGCCTGCGCCCGCTGCATACCTCGGCAGTCGTCTTCGCCTTCGGCGGCAACGCGCTGCTCTGCACCTCCTTCTATGTGGTGCAGCGCACGAATCGCACCCGCCTCGCCCTCGGCAACCTCGCCTGGTTCGTGTTCTGGGGCTACCAGCTGTTCATCGTGCTGGCCGCCACGGGCTATCTCCTCGGCGTCACCGAGGGCCGTGAGTATGCCGAACCCGAATGGTACGTCGACCTCTGGCTCACCGTGGTCTGGGTAGCCTATTTCCTGGTGTTCTTCGGCACCCTGCTGCAGCGCAAGGAAAGCCACATCTACGTGGCCAACTGGTTCTACCTCTCCTTCATCGTGACGATCGCCATGCTGCACATCGTCAACAACCTGTCGATCCCTGTGTCGTTCTTCGGCTCGAAGAGCTACTCGCTGTTCTCGGGCGTCCAGGACGCGCTGACCCAGTGGTGGTACGGCCACAACGCGGTGGGCTTCTTCCTCACCGCCGGCTTCCTCGGCATGATGTACTTCTTCATCCCGAAGCGCGCCAACCGGCCGGTCTACTCCTACCGCCTGTCGATCGTGCACTTCTGGTCGCTGATCTTCCTCTACATCTGGGCCGGTCCCCACCACCTCCACTACACGGCTCTCCCCGACTGGGCGCAGACCCTTGGCATGGTGTTCTCGATCATGCTGTGGATGCCCTCCTGGGGCGGCATGATCAACGGCCTGATGACGCTCTCGGGCGCCTGGGACAAGCTGCGCACCGACCCCGTGCTGCGCATGATGGTGATCTCGGTCGCCTTCTACGGCATGTCCACCTTCGAAGGCCCGATGATGTCCATCAAGGCCGTCAACTCGCTGTCGCACTACACCGACTGGACCATCGGCCACGTTCACTCCGGCGCTCTCGGCTGGGTGGGCATGATCTCGATGGGCTGCATGTATCACCTGATCCCGCGCCTGTGGGGCAAGAAGGAAGTGTACTCGCTGCGCCTCGTCAGCTGGCACGTCTGGCTCGCCACCCTCGGCATCGTGGTCTACGCCTCGGCCATGTGGGTCTCGGGCATCATGCAGGGCCTGATGTGGCGCGAGTACGATGCCAACGGCTTCCTCGCCTACTCCTTCGTGGAGACGGTGGAGGCCATGCACCCCTACTACGTGATCCGCGCCTTCGGCGGCGCCCTGTTCCTCGTGGGCGGGCTGATCATGGTCTACAACCTCTATCGCACCATCAAGGGTGCCCAGCCCGTGACCCAGCCTGTCGGCATGGTCTCGGCTGCGGCATAACAAGAAGGACACTGGTGCCATGAAGCACGAAACACTCGAAAAGAACGCCACGCTGCTGCTGATCTTCAGCTTGCTCGTGGTGACCATCGGCGGCCTCGTCCAGATCGTTCCGCTGTTCTTCCTGCAGAACACCATCGAGAAGGTGGAGGGGATGCGCCCCTACTCGCCCCTCGAGATGGCAGGACGGAACGTCTACATCCGCGAAGGCTGCTACGTGTGCCACAGCCAGATGATCCGCCCCTTCCGGGACGAGGTCGAACGCTACGGCCACTACTCGCTGGCCGCCGAGTCGCAGTATGACCACCCCTTCCAGTGGGGCTCGAAGCGCACGGGGCCGGACCTCGCGCGCGTCGGCGGCAAGTACTCCGACGAATGGCACCGCCAGCACCTGGCGAATCCGCGCAACGTCGTGCCGGAGTCGATCATGCCGGGCTATGCCTATCTCTCCGGCAAGGTCATCGAGCCCAAGGGCTTCGGTGCCAACCTCTCGGCCATGAACCTGACCGTGAACAACGGCAACGGGGCCATGTACAGCCAGGAGGCCATCGACAATGCCGAGGCCGATCTCGTGGCCCAGGCAACCGGCGAGAACACCGAAGGCCTGATGCAGCGCTACCCCAAGGCGGTGGCCCGCAACTTCGACGGTGACGGCCAGGTGACGGAGATGGACGCGGTGATCGCCTATCTCCAGGTGCTTGGCACGCTGGTCGACTTCTCCACCTTCAAGGCTGACATGTCGAGGTAATGGCCATGGAACACTACACCTTCCTGCGCCAAGTGGCGGATAGCTGGGGCCTCGTCGCGATGTTCCTGTTCTTCGTCGGCGTCATCATCTTCGTCTTCCGGCCTGGTTCGAAGGCCGAATACGACGAAGTGGCGAAGATCCCCCTCCAGAACGGTTCCGAGGACTGAGAAATGGCAACACACATTGAAAAGGACGACGTCTCGGGAACCGCAACCACCGGACACACCTGGGACGGCATCAAGGAACTCAACACGCCGCTTCCCAAGTGGTGGCTCTACACCTTCTATGCCTGCGTGATCTGGGCCATCGGCTACACCATCCTGTATCCGGCCTGGCCCCTGCCCGGCGGCGCCACCCAGGGCGTGCTCGGCTGGAGCTCCCGCGGCCAGCTCGAGCAGCAGATGGCGGCCGTCGCCGCCAGCCAGAAGGACACGGTGGACAAGATCGCCGCCATGAGCCTTCCCGACATCATGAAGGATCCCAAGCTCCTGGCCTATGCTCAGGCAGGTGGTGCGGCGGCCTTCAAGGTCAACTGCGTGCAGTGCCACGGCGCGGGCGCGGCGGGCGGCAAGGGCTACCCGAACCTGAACGACGATGATTGGCTGTGGGGCGGCACGCCTGACGCCATCTACACGACGCTCAAGCACGGCATTCGCTACACCGA
>JBEARP010000286.1:0-5845 GCA_041163105.1 Pseudomonadota bacterium | reverse complement strand
CAACATGATCACCGAAAGTGCCCTGTCCTTCCTCTCGATCGGCGTGCAGCCGCCGGATGCCAGCTGGGGCACCATCATCCAGGATGGGCAGACCTTGCTCTATACGCGCCCCGTGGTGGCCCTCGCCCCCGGGATCGCCATCGTCATCACAGTGCTGGCTCTGAACGTTCTTGGCGACGGCCTGCGCGATGCGCTGGACCCGCGCTCCAAGATCAGGATCGGGCGCAGCTGATGTTCCTTGCCCTGCTGCAGCGCCTCGGCCAGATGGTGTTCGTGATGTTCGGCATCAGCGTGCTGGTGTTCCTGATCTTCTTCGCCACACCGGGTGCTGACCCCGCGGCGCGCATCGCCGGCCGCAACGCGACCCCCGAGGTGCTTGAGGCGGTGCGCAAGAGCTTCGGCTTCGACCAGCCCTTCTACGTGCAATACCTGACCATGATGAAGAAGATCTTCATCACGGGCGACCTCACCTCCTTCGTCAACCGCGGCTGGAAGGTGGTTCCCGCCGTGATGGACACGGTTCCCGTCACCTTGTCGCTGGTCATGGGCGCGGCAGTGCTGTGGGTGGTCTTCGCGCTCATCATCGGCATCGTCGCCGCCGCGACGCGCGGTACATGGATCGACAAGACACTCATGGTGCTCGGCCTGATCGGCATTTCCATGCCCGTCTACTGGCTGGGTGAAATGCTGAACCTGATCACCCAGAGCCGCTACCACGACACATGGATGTTCTCCTGGGTACCACCGCTCGGCTATAAGAACTTCTCGGATGACCCGAAGGGCTGGTTCCTGACCCTCGTGATCCCGTGGATCACCCTCTCGATTCTCTACATCGGCCTTTACGGACGTGTGCTGCGTGCTGCGATCGTGGAATCACTGCAGGAAGACTACATCCGCACGGCACGTGCAAAGGGACTGTCGGAGACGCGCATCCTGCTGCGTCACGCATTGCGCACGTCCCTCGTTGCCTTCGTCACCCTGTTCGGCCTCGATTTTGGCGCGCTCGTGGGCGGCTCCGCATTGCTGACAGAGGTGGTGTTCGGCCTGCAGGGCGTGGGCAAGCTCACCTATGATGCCCTCCTGAATCTGGATCTGCCCATCATCATGACCACCGTGCTCTATGCCTCCTTCTTTGTGGTGATGGCCAATGCCGTGGTGGACATACTCTACATGCTGATCGACCCGCGCGTGAGAACGGCCTGATGCTGAAGGTCCGCGATCTCACCGTCAGCTTCCGCACCGAGCAGGGCATCGTGCGGGCGGTGGACGGTGTCTCTCTCGACGTGGGCGAGGGTGAACTCCTCGGCGTGGTAGGCGAGTCGGGCTCAGGCAAGACCGTCTCACTTCTTGCCGTGATGGGCCTCATCACCGATCCCAATGCCATCATCTCCGGCTCGATCCAGTATCGCGGGCGGGAGCTGGTGGGGCTCAAGTCGCGGGCGATGCGGGAGTTGAGGGGGAAGGAGATCGCCATGATCTTCCAGGACCCGATGACGGCCCTCACCCCGGTCTATACGGTGGGATGGCAGATTGCCGAGCAGGTTCTTGCACATCAGCGCATCTCAAAGGCCGCCGCCTGGCAGCGGGCGATCGACCTTCTGGCCGAGGTGAACATTCCGAAGCCCGAGGAAGCCGCGCACCGCTATCCCCACCAGCTGTCCGGCGGCATGCGGCAGCGCGTGGTGATCGCCATGGCGCTGTCGTGCAATCCTGCCCTGCTCGTGGCCGACGAGCCGACCACGGCACTGGACGTGACAGTGCAGGCGCAAATCCTCGACCTGCTGCACAAGCTGCGGAGAAACCATGGCAGCGCCATCGTCTTCATCACCCACGACATGGGCGTGATGGCGGAGATCGCCGACCGCATGCTGGTGATGTATGCCGGGCGCGTGGTGGAAAGGGGCACCAAGGAGGAGCTGTTCCGTGCCCCCATGCACCCCTACACGCAGGCCTTGCTCGACTCCATTCCTCCCCTCACGGGTGAGAAGCCGCGACGGCTGAGGGCCATCCCCGGCACGCCTCCCATCCTCCTCAATCGGCCGCCCGGCTGCGCCTTCGCGCCACGCTGCGCGCAGCGCTTCGAGAAATGCACGGCTGAACCCCAACTTGGCAGCGGCGAACGCGCCGCCGCATGCTTCAGGGTCACCGCATGAGCGCGCCGCTTCTCGAGGTCGTTGACGTTGCCAAGCGCTTCAATGTGGGAACGCGCTTTTCGCGCCAGGGTGTAAGGACCGTTCACGCGCTGGACGGCGTCTCCTTCACGGTCATGCCGGGCGAGACACTGGGGCTGGTTGGCGAATCCGGTTGCGGCAAGTCAACGCTGGGTCGCTGCATCACCCGGCTCTATGACCTGACCTCGGGCAGGCTGCGCTTCGCAGGCACTGACATCACATCGCTTTCACGGCGCCAGATGCGGCCGATGCGGCGACGCATCCAGATGGTGTTCCAGGACCCCTATGCCTCACTCAATCCACGCCGCCGGGTGCGCGACCTGATCGCCGAGCCACTGCGCGTCCACACATCGATGTCGGAAACGGAGATCGCGAGGCGGGTCGCAGAGCTGCTCGACATTGTCGGTCTCAAGTCAGAGCACGCGCTGCGCTTCCCGCATGAGTTTTCGGGCGGCCAGCGCCAGCGCATCGGCATCGCCCGCGCCATCGCCATGAACCCGGAACTGATCGTCCTCGACGAGCCGGTTTCAGCACTCGACGTCTCGGTGCAGGCACAGATCGTCAACCTGCTCGCCGACCTGCAGGAGCGCTTCAACCTCACTTACATCTTCATTGCGCATGACCTGAGCGTGGTGCGTCAGGTCTCGACGCGCATCGCCGTGATGTATCTGGGCTCCATCGTCGAAATGGGTTCGGCCGACGACATCTTCGCGCGTCCTGCCCACCCCTACACCCAGGCACTGATCTCCGCCGTGCCGGTGCCAGACCTCGACGCTCAGCGCTCCAGCAAGCGAATCGTGCTGACGGGTGACGTGCCGAGCCCGGTCAATCCGCCGTCCGGTTGCCGCTTCCACACGCGCTGCCCCATCGCGCAGGATCGATGCCGGTCCGAGCGCCCGCCACTCATCGAGCAGTCACCAGGCCGGAAGGTGGCTTGCCATTATCCGATTGCAGCCGACGCCACCGCCTGACGGCATCGTTTACTTCGGCGCCTTGCTCTTGTACTTGGCCGGCCCCTTGGTTCCGAAGCTCTTCTTCCCCTTGAAGTCGGGCTTGCCCTTGGCACCCTTCTTGGCGAAATCCGGCTTGGACCATGCTCGCTTGGCGGGCTTCGTCGGCCGTTCGCCGTCAGCAGCCGCGCTGGCGGGCGCGTCCGGCGCACGCGGGCGACGGGGCGGCGTCCGCACTTCGCCGGTGCTCTTCGCAGGCTCGGATGCCGTGCTGCCAGCAGGG
The DNA here is from genome assembly GCA_041163105.1 of Pseudomonadota bacterium. Taxonomy (GTDB): domain Bacteria; phylum Pseudomonadota; class Alphaproteobacteria; order Rhizobiales; family Aestuariivirgaceae; genus Aestuariivirga. The sequence continues at coordinate 2,441 of JBEARP010000286.1, read as the reverse complement.
GATATGGTGATGCCGCGCTCGAAGCTGCCCGTCTTGGCGATGCGTGCTGCGAATTCCGCGGCCTTGTCGGCAGTGATCTGAAAGCGCGTTTCGTCGTCGAAGATCTTGATCGAACCGACGTCATCGCGCGTGATGTCGCCCGCCTTGCAGATGAGCGGCAGGATCCACCGCGGTTCGGCCCGCTTGCTGCGGCCGACCGAAAGCGAGAACCACGCGGCGCCCGTCATGTCACGGCGCTCGGGCCTGGGCTTGCCGGCAGCTTCATGCATCTTCGGCATTTTGCCTTCGGACGGCAGCGGGGTTGGCGAAATGTCCTCGGGTGCCGGCCTCGTGGCAAGCTGCTGGCGGAGATAGGCGGCAGCCAGCTGCTCCGGTGTCACCCGGGTCAGAAGCTCGGCCACGAAGGGCGCCTCGGTCTCATCGGGCAAAGGCGCAGAAGTTGCCCCCGCGAGGATCTGCTCGCGGTAGCGCGCTTCAATGTCGGCGGCCGTGGGCGCGCTGCGGGCCGTGCCCTGGGCATTGGCAAAGCCCAGCACGCGCATCGCTGCCGGATAGCGTCGTACGGGAACGATCAGAACACACACGCCCTTGCGCCCGGCACGACCGGTGCGGCCCGACCTGTGCAGAAGCGTATCAGGGTTCGTCGGCATGTCGGCATGGATCACGAGGTCGAGGTTCGGGAGGTCGATGCCGCGCGCCGCCACGTCGGTTGCAACACACACGCGCGAACGGCCGTCACGCATCGACTGAAGGGCATTTGTTCGCTCGGACTGGGACAATTCGCCAGAGAGCGAAACCACATGGAACCCGCGGTCGCCGAGCTGGGCCGCCAGATGCTTCACCGCCTCGCGCGTGTGGCAGAACACGATGGCGCTGCCGCTATCATAAAACAGCAGCGTATTGATGATGGCGTTCTCGCGCTCATGGGACTGCACAAGCACGAGCTGATAGTCGATGTCGGCGTGACGCTCCCGCGAGCCCGAGGCCACGATGCGCACCGCATCTCGCTGGTAGGTCTGGGCCAGCTGGGCAATCTGCTTCGGCACCGTCGCTGAAAACATCAGCGTGCGGCGGTCATCGGGTGCCGCGGCGAGAATGAATTCAAGGTCCTCGCGGAAGCCCATGTCGAGCATTTCGTCCGCCTCGTCGAGCACCACGGCGCGGAGCGCCGAAAGATCGAGCGATCCCTTGGTGATGTGGTCACGCAGGCGCCCGGGGGTGCCGACAACGATATGGGCGCCGCGGCCCAGTTGGCGGACTTCCTTGCGCATGTCCATGCCGCCGACGCAGCTTGCCGTCACGGCGCCTGCATCGCCATAGAGCCAGCGCAACTCACGCTCCACCTGAAGGGCCAGTTCACGGGTGGGTGCGATGATGAGCGCCAGCGGCCGTTCAGCCGGGCCAGCGATGCTCGTGTCGCCCAGCAGGGTGGGCGCGATGGCCAGTCCGAAGGCCACGGTCTTGCCAGATCCTGTCTGAGCCGAGACGAGCAGGTCGTTACCTTCCGCCTTGCCTTCCAGAACCGCCATCTGGACCGGGGTGAGCGCCGTGAACCCCTGGCGCGCAAGTGCTGGCGCCAGCGCCGGATGCACATTGATGGGCAGCGCTGCGGGTTGGAGGTCTTCGGTGGTGGTCATGGAACGGTAACTTTCGGGATCAACTGGGTTTCACGGTGCGCGAGTTCAACGCATCAGATGGCGTGTCTCGGTCGGCGTCACAGGCTGATGGGAAATCGATCAGGCGCAACACTCGCGAAACAGGACGCTCGCCATGCCAAGGCGTCGTCCGGCGCAGTCTACTCACGGAGGTCCTTATGCGCTCGCGGATCACCCTTTCACAAGCCTCAAAACAGCTCGCCACTGCCCAAGGCGGGCCGACGTCCCGGACCCCGCAGGAGGACAATCGGCTTCGAGACGGAAGCCTCAGCCGTCCACCGGGCGCCAGTCGAAGGGCAAATGGGCATAATCTGGGCTGAGGAAAGTGGTGGGTGGTAGAGGGATCGAACCTGTGACCCCTACCATGTCAAGGTAAGGGACGACCTCTTTCCCGATTTGTCCGGAGATTACCGGATGTGGACAGCTCTAGTTAACACCTTGCAAAAAAGCGATAATCGCATCACATGAGTAAGTAAGATATATCTTGGCGAATTACCCAAGATTGACTTCCTGTGCTTCCCCAGTTGCTTCCCCGGGTCTCCGATGCCTAAACTGTCGAAGAGAGAAATTGACGCCCTGATCCTCCCAGAAGGGAAAGAGGCATTCTTGTGGGATGACGACCTGCCGGGGTTTGGTCTCAGGGTGAAGCCGAGCGGTACAAAGACTTTCGTCGTCCAATACCGCAACAAGCACGGCGTGACACGCCGCATGAAGATAGCCCGCTATGGCGTATTGACGCTCGACGAAGCCCGCACCAGGGCCCGCGAGTTACTTGCTGCAGCGGCC
>JBEARP010000285.1:0-4018 GCA_041163105.1 Pseudomonadota bacterium | reverse complement strand
ACTGACTCGCGGAAGGAAAGCTGGATCCCGGCCTTCGCCGGGATGACGGCAACTAGACATCGATTGCGGTAATCAGCAAAACAAAGATGGCCGGGACGAGCCCGGCCATGATGAGGTTGCGTGGAATGCTGGCCTCTTACGCCGGCACGTCCTGCTTACCGAACAGCTTCAGCTTCGCGGGCGCCTTGGCCGTGGCGCAGAGGAAGTTCCAGGTGTAGTGCGCGTAGCTGCGGAAGACATAGATGTCGAAGACGTTGTCTTCCACCACGTCGAGCAGAGCCGCGATTTCGGCGTAGCGCATGCGACGGCAGCAGCCCTGCACGTATTCCGGATCGAGCAGATCGAGCGAGGTGCCCTTCATGATCACTTCGCGGCAGCCATCGCCCTCGAGGCGGATGATGGCGCGCATGTCGGACACGTCGACCACCAGCGAGTGGATGCCCTGAAGTGCTGCTTGCAGGCTGGTCAGCAGCTCATGCGCACGGCCACGCGAGCTGAGGATCAGCCACTGGTCGGTGGAGAGCCACAGCACCCTGACGTCGCCCCATGAGGCGGAGGTGCGGGGCTTCACCGGAAGATCGACACCCAGCGCGCCCTTCACGGCGGCCATGAAACCGGCGTCCGTGGTGAGGCCGCGCAGGTCGATCATGCCGCGCTCGGCGATCTCGCGGATGGAGATCGAGAGGCCCTGCGGCTCGGCAACGCCGGCGAGCGGCGATTGATATGAGAGCTCAGACATTCAGCTTGGCCCCTTCCTTGTCATAGAAGACTGTGTCGGTGATCTTGGCACGCACCACCTTGCCGCCCGGAAGCGGGAAGGAGATCGTCTCGCCCATGCGGGCGCGGCCGTTCTCGATGAGCGCCATGGCGATGGAGCGCCCGAGCGTGGGCGACTTGTACGAAGACGTCACCTGGCCAATCATCTCCATCGGCGGCTTGTCCTTCACGTGGCGCACGGCATAGGCACCGTCGGGCAGAACGTCGTTCGGGTCCTCGGTGAGGAGGCCGACGAGCTGCTTGCGGTTCGGGGCCTTGAGGTAGGCCTGTTCCAGCGAGCGCTTGCCGAGGAAGTCCGCCTTCTTCTTGGAGACGAGGCCGTCGAGGCCCACGTCGATCGGCGTCGTGGTGCCGTCGGTTTCGTCGCCCACCACGATGTAGCCTTTCTCGGCGCGCAGCACGTGCAGTGCTTCGGTGCCGTAGGGCTCGAGGCCGAACTCGGCACCCGCCGCCACGATGTCCTTCCAAAGCCCGAGGCCATAGTTGGAGGGTGTCGCCACTTCGTAGGAAAGCTCGCCCGAGAAGGAGATGCGATAGACGCGCACCGGATAGGGCCCAAGCTTGCCTTCGACGAAGGACATGTGCGGCAGTGCGGCGTTCGAAAGATCGAAGCTCGGATCGAGCTTCTGCAGAACCTCGCGCGCCCTGGGGCCCGCGATGGCGAATTGCGACCAGTTCTCGGTGACGTTGGTGACGAACACCTTGTAGTGCGTCCACTCCGTCTGCAGCCATTCCTCGAGCCAGGCGGAAATGCGATCGGCGCCGCCCGAGGTGGTGTGCATGAGGAAGTGGTCGTCGCTCAAACGAACGGTCACGCCGTCATCCGTGAGGAAGCCCAGCTCGTTCATCATCAGGCCGTAGCGGCACTTTCCGATTTTGAGCGTCGAGAACATGTTGGTGTACATGCGGTCGAGGAACTCGGCCGCATCAGGGCCCTTGATCTCGATCTTGCCCAGCGTCGAGGCGTCCAGCAGGCCCACCTTGTTGCGCACCGCAAGAATCTCGCGGTCGATCGACTGGTGGTTGGTCTCGCCGGCCTTCGGATAGGTGTAGGCGCGGCGCCACTGGCCCACGGGCTCGAACACGGCGCCATGGTCCACATGCCACTGGTAGATGGCGGTGCGGCGGATGGGCAGGAACAGGTCCTTCGTCAGCACGCCGGCGATGGAGCCGAAGGTGAACGGCGTATAGGGCGGGCGGAAGGTGGTGATGCCCACTTCCGGGATCGTCTTGCCGCTGGCTTCGGCGATGACGCCGAGGCCGTTGATGTTCGAGGTCTTGCCCTGGTCGGTGGCCATGCCGAAGGTGGTGTAGCGCTTGGTGTGCTCCACCGACTCGTAGCCCTCGCGCTGGGCGAGTTCGAGGTCGGCCGCCGTCACGTCGTTCTGGAAGTCGATGAAGTGCTTGTTGCCTTCATTGTACTTGCCGGTGGCGGGCGCGAACCAGATCGGCTCCAGCGGGCGCTCGTCGGCCTGCACGGCATTGGGGACGGGGTGCACGTTGCCGGAGCCGGCGAGCTTCGAGCCCGCGTGAACGGCCTCGGCCAAGATCTGCGACAGGCCGAAGGTGCCGTTGGCCGCACCGATGGCCACGATCCTGTCGTGGTGCTCCTTGGGGCGGAAGGCCTGCAGCTTGTCGTCGAAGTGGATCTTGCCGCCGTTGTGGCACCACAGGTGAAGGGCAGGGTTCCAGCCGCCGGACATGGCGACGAAATCGGCCTCGGCCTTCGCTTCCTTGATCACCCGGCCCTGGCCCTTGCGGTAGGAGGCGATCTTGACGCCGGTGATGTTGAGGCCGCCCCAGCTGGTGTTGACGGCGGAGATGACGGACCCCGTGTCGATCTGGATGCCCATCTCGCGCGCCTTGTTGGGCAGAGCCCCCTCGGCACGGCCGCGCGAGTCGACGACGCGAACGCCGATCCCTGCATCCTTCAGCACGATGGCCGTCTGGTAGGCGTCGTCATTGTTGGTGAAGACCACGCCGTTGGAGCCCGGCGCCACGCCATAGCGCTCCACCATGCCGCGTGCGGCGGACGCGAGCATCACGCCCGGACGGTCGTTGTTGGCGAATGCGATGGGGCGCTCGATGGAGCCCGTGGCGAGGATCACCTGATGCGCGCGCACTTTCCACAAGCGATGGCGCGGCACGCCCTGCGAAAGGAGCGCCGGATCATGATCGGCGACGCGCTCGAACAGCATGACGAAGTTGTGGTGCCAGTGGCCGACCACGGTCGTGCGGTTCAGCACATGCACGTTCTCGGCAGCGTGGAGCTTCGCGCCGGTGGCAGCCGACCAATCGGTGAGCGACTGGCCGTCGATGGTGCCGCCGGAGATGTCGGAAAGGCCGCCCAGATGGGGGTTCTCGTCGGCGATGATGACCTTGGCGCCATTGGCGGCTGCAGCCTCAGCCGCGGCGAGGCCGGCAACGCCGCCGCCGATCACCAGCACGTCGCAGTGGACGTGGATCTGCTCGTAGGTGTCGGGGTCGCGGCCTTCCGGCGCCTTGCCGAGGCCCGCCGCGCGGCGGATGAAGGGCTCGTAGACGTGCTTCCAGAACGACTGCGGCCACATGAAGGTCTTGTAGTAGAAGCCGCCGGGCAGGAAGCGCGAGACCTCGTTGTTGATGGCGCCGATGTCCCAGTTCAGCGACGGCCAGCGGTTCTGCGAAACGGCTGCCATGCCGTTGAAGATCTCGATCTGGGTTGCACGCAGGTTCGGCTCGTGGCGCGCACCCTGGCCCACGCCGATGAGCGCGTTCATTTCTTCCGAGCCCAGGCCCACAAGCCCACGCGGACGGTGATACTTGAAGCTGCGGCCGAACACGCGCTGGCCCGAGGCCAGCACGGCGGAGGCGACGGTGTCGCCCTGGAAACCGGTGACGGTCTTGCCGTCGAAAGTGAAGGAAACCTTCTTCGCACGGTCGACGAAGCGGCCGCCGGTCGAGAGACGATATGGCTTGCTCATGCCTTGCTCTCCGACTTGAGGCGATTGGCGAAGTATTCGGCCCACTGGCCCTTGGCCTGGGCGATCACGTCGGCGGGCGGCAGTTCGGTGATGCCGTAGAAGGCCTTGAACTCCATGGTCACCGTGTCGCGCGCCGCGTGGAACCACTTGCCGCAGCCGCGGTCGCAGCGCCAGCGCTCGAAGTGCAGGCCCTTGGGGTTGATGCGGATGAACAGGTAGTTGCTCTGCTCCTCGTCCGTCACATGGGCCGGGTCGGTGGTGGCGGGGCGGCGCACATG
>JBEARP010000284.1:0-7208 GCA_041163105.1 Pseudomonadota bacterium | reverse complement strand
CCACCTGGTGCCGGGCATGCCGGCAGAGGTCTTCATGCGCACCCAGAACAGAACAGTTCTTTCCTACCTCATGAAGCCAATCGAGGACCAGATGGAACGCGCCTTCCGCGAAAGGTGAGCGGGGCCGCAAGGGAAGCATTCTTGCCATGCGCGTGCGTTTTCAATCTGACCCATTCCCCTGAGGGGAAGGGAAAGAGTTGAAGATCAGTCCAGCTTGATCGTTTCCGCGATCTCGATGCCGAAGCCCGAAAGGCCGACGTAGTGGCGGTTGGAGGATGACACGAGCCGGATCGAGCTGACGTTGAGATCGCGAAGGATCTGCGCGCCCAGCCCCACGTCGCGCCAGGACTTCTGGCGCTGGGCCGCGCTGCCGGTCTTTTCAGCGCCCGCGAGCTGGCCGGCCGGAACGCCGGCGGCACCTTCCTGCAGGTAGACGAGGATGCCGCAGCCTTCGCGCTTGAACACCTCGAACACCTTGTTGAGGGTGGGGCGCGTGCCGAATACGTCCTCGATCACGTTCTCGCGGTGCAGGCGCACGGGAACGGCCTTGGCCTTGGAAACGTCGCCGAACACCAGGGCGAGCTGCTCCACCTGGTCGAAGGGGGTGACGAAGGAATAGCCCTTGGCCTTGCCGATCACCGTCTCGACGTCGAACTGGGCGGTCTGCTCCACCAGGCGCTCGCGCCGCTGGCGATAGGCGATGAGGTCGGCAACCGAGATGATCTTGAAGCCGTGCTCGCGGGCAAAGGCCATGACCTGGGGTCCGCGCTTCACCGAGCCATCGTCATTGACGAGTTCGCAGATCACGCCTGCCGGGTGAAGCCCCGCGAGCTTCACGAGGTCGACGGCGGCTTCCGTGTGGCCAGAGCGCATGAGAACGCCGCCGGACTTGGCAACCAGCGGGAAGATGTGGCCGGGGCGCACGAAGTCATCGGCCACCACGTTCCGGTTCGCGAGCGCATGGCAGGTGGCGGCCCGCTCCCTGGCGGAGATGCCGGTGGTGAGGCCCTCCTTGTAGTCGATCGTCACGGTGAAGGCGGTGCCCATCGGCGCGTCGTTCAGGGCCACCATGGGGTCGAGCTTCAGGCGCTTTGCGTCCTCCGCGGTGATCGGGGTGCAGACGATGCCGGAGGTGTGGCGTACCATGAAGGCCATCTGCTCCGGCGTGATCTTGGCTGCGGCACCGATGAGATCGCCCTCGTTCTCGCGGTCGTCGTCGTCGACCACCACCACCATTTCGCCGGCGGCAACTGCCTTGATCGCATCCTCGACGGTGTCGAGCTTGTGTTCATTCGCCATGGTCTGATCTCCAAAATCGGCGGGGCGCACCTTGTTGCCCGTGGCGGCGGCAATCTTGTTGGCCAGGTCGAGCGAGGGAAGAGCCCCTGCAACGAGCTGCGAGACGCGCCCCTGGGTAACCCCCAGCCGGCGTGCCAGTTCGGATTGCGATGTACCGCTATTAGCGAGCCACTCGGAAAGCTTCATGAAGATTTATTAGCAGGGCTAATAGTTGGGTGCAAACCCATTTGCGGGGTTATTCACCCCAGGTTCGTTCCAGAACCTTCATCCAGTTTTCGGAACACAGCTTCCGGTTGAGGTCTTCGCCATAGCCATGGGCGGCCATGGCCTCGACCAGCCGGGGAAGGCCGGTCACATCACCGATCTGGGAGGGAATCCTGGCGCCATCGAAGTCGGAGCCCAGCCCCACGTGGTCCTCGCCCGCCACCTTCATCAGGTGGTCGAGGTGCCGGAGCATGGTGTCCAGCCCGTTCTCGCTTTGCCAGCGGCCGTCGGCGCGGAGGAAGCCGTTGGCGAAGTTCAGTCCCACCATGCCACCCGACTTGCCGATGATCTTCAACTGCTCGTCGGTGAGGTTGCGCGACGAGGCGGACAGTAGATGGGCATTGGAGTGGGTGGCGACGATGGGCGCGTTCGAATGCCGCGCCACGTCCCAGAAGCCCCTTTCATTGAGGTGCGAGACGTCGACCATGATCTTGAGTTCGTTGCAGCGGCGGACCAGTGCCTTGCCCGCCTCGGTGAGGCCGGGGCCCGTATCGGGCGAGGACGGGAACTTGAACGGCACGCCGTGGCCGAATGCATTGTCACGACTCCACACGAGGCCGATGGAGCGCAGACCTGCCTTGTGCAGAACGTCCAGCGACTTCAGTTCCGGGTCGATCGCCTCGGCGCCCTCGATGTGGAAGATCGCGGCGATCTTGCCTTGCGCCACAGCGTCGCGGATTTCGGCGGCGGTTCTGCACACCTTGAAGCGACCCTCGGAGCGCTCCTCGATGCGGAACAGGATGGAGGCCATGCCGATGGTGGCATTGAGCGCGCCGAACTGCCCCACCTGGTTGGCGGGCGGCGGGTTCATGTCCTCGTCGTCATCGAGGTCGGCATCTTCGGGGCTGGGCGCAAAGATGGCGAAGAAGCCGCCCTGGAAGCCGCCCTTGATCATGCGCGGCAGGTCAAGGTGGCCACCCGTCTCGCCGTTCAGGAAGTCGGCAACGGGATCACCCTGTTTCTTCATCCACAGGCGGAGCAGCACGTCGTTGTGGCCGTCGAAGACTGGAACCAAGGTCAGGCATCCTTCATGTGGAAACGGCCGGGCATGACCCGGCCGTTGTTGTCTTGCTCTTTAGCAGGCGATCACGCCTTGGAAAACATCTCGTCGACGTAGTCCCAGTTGACGAGGTTGTCGACGAAGGCTTCCAGGTACTTGGGGCGCAGGTTGCGGTAGTCGATGTAGTAGCTGTGCTCCCACACGTCGCAGCCGAGGATGGGCGAGGCGCCATGCATCAGCGGGTTCTCGCCGTTCGGCGTCTTCATGATGACGAGCTTGCCGTCCTTCTTGGCGATCCACGCCCAGCCGGAGCCGAACTGCGTGACGCCGGCCTGGATGAAGTCGGTGCGCATCTTGTCATAGCCGCCGAGGTCGGCGTCGATGGCGGCCTGCAGCTTGGCGGGGATCTTCTTGCCGCCGCCGTTGGGCTTCATCCAGTTCCAGAAGTGCAGGTGGTTGTAGTGCTGGCCCACGTTGTTGACGAGGGGCGCGATCTTGTCGGCAAAGGCGACCTTGCAGATCTCCTCGATGGACTTGTCGGCCAGCGGGCTGTCCTTCAGCGCGGCGTTGCCGTTGGTCACGTAAGCCATGTGATGCTTATCGTGGTGATACTCGAGCGTCTCCTTGGACATGTAGGGTCCGAGCGCGTCATAGGCATAGGGCAGGGCGGGCAGTTCGAGAGCCATGGTGGTTCCTCCTTGAAAGCTGTCGGGTCTATCTAGTCCGTGCCGCTTGAACGTGCAAGGAACCCCGCTAGGATCAGGGGGTGAGGTGAATTCATGTCAAAACCGCAGATCATCCCCTTCGACCGCAATGCCGCGATGGCGCCCTGGGAGGATTTCCCCGAGGGTGAGATCATTTCCGGCACCCGCAAGCACAATGGCGTCACCCTTTTCGAGGACAAGGCGCGCGGGCTCACCGCCGGCGTATGGGAACAGGGCGCGAACGAAAGCCGCTGGATCGACTATCCGGTGAACGAGTTCATGACGGTGCTGGAAGGCGAGGTGGTGATCGTCGAGGAAGACCGCACGGTCTCCATCAAGGCGGGCGAGAGCTTCATCATCCCCAAGGGCCTGCGCTGCCGCTGGACGCAACCCGGCCACGTGAAGAAGTTCTTCGTGATCTTCGAGGATGCCTCGGGGCTGAAGAACGAGGGCCCGCTGCACACCATCAAGATCGACCCCAAGGTGAAGCTCGATCCCTCGACGCCGCCGGCCGCCGCCATGCTGCTGTCACCTGTGCCCGTGCAGCATGCGCATGACTATTTCTCGGACGCCACGGGCCAGCTCAACATCGGCGTCTGGGACACGACGGGCTATCACCGCAAGCTCATCGACTTCCCGCGCCATGAGCTGATGTGCCTGCTCGAGGGGAGCGTCGAGTTCGAGGATGACAAGGGGCAGAAGCAGCGCTTCTCTGCGGGCGATACATTCTTCGTGCCGATGGGCACGCCGAACAGCTGGAAGTCGGAAGGGTATCTCAGGAAGATCTTCGTCATCTTCCAGCCTTCCGCGTAGGGGGGCGGGCAGGAAAGACGACTTCAATTCATCTTGGCCGGGCTTGACCCGGCCATCTTCTTTGGTGGCCGCGGAAAAGGATGCGCGGGTCAAGCCCGCGCAAGTTGAGGGGGGTGAGCGGGGCGGGCGACAGGCCTATCCCAGCATCTTCTCCATGAACACGCTGTTCGGATCATCCGTCGGATAATCGCCGAAGGCGCCGCGGTCCACATAGCCAAGCCGGCGATAGAGCCCCAGCGACTCCGGCTGGTGGATGCCCGTCTCGAGACGCGCCAGCAGGTGGCCGCAGGCCATGGCTTCTGCTTCAATCCGCTGCATCATCAGCTTGGCAAGGCCCAGCCCGCGCGCGGCGGGCGCAACGTAGATGCGCTTCACCTCGGCATAGTCGCCATGCAGCCAGCAGCCGCCGATGGCGACGACCTCGTCGCCGCGATGCGCCGCGAAGAAACGCATCTCGGGCTGGCGCAGCGTTTCGATGTCGAGCAAGTGATTGCTCTCGGCCGGGTAGAGCGGCACAAGATAGGCGTCGAGTTCCTCCACCATCGCCCGAACCGGCGGGTGTGCCGGGTCGGCGATGGTGATGACCACCGTGGTCACTGGAAGGCCTGGAGGCCGGTCTGGGCGCGGCCGAGGATCAAGGCGTGAACGTCATGCGTGCCCTCATAGGTGTTCACCGTCTCGAGGTTCACCATGTGGCGGATGACGTGATATTCTTCCGAAATGCCGTTGCCGCCGTGCATGTCACGCGCCATGCGGGCGATGTCGAGAGACTTGCCGCAGTTGTTGCGCTTCATCAGCGAGATGGCGGGCGGTGCCACGGTGCCGCGCTCGAGGCCACGGCCCAGCGCCATGCAGCCCTGAAGGCCGAGCGCGATTTCCGTCTGCATGTCGGCGAGCTTCTTCTGCACGAGCTGGGTGGCCGCCAGCGGCTTGCCGAACTGCTTGCGGTCGAGCGTGTATTGCCGCGCGCGGTGCCAGCAGTCTTCCGCCGCACCCATGACACCCCAGGCGATGCCGTAGCGCGCCTTGTTGAGGCAGCCGAAGGGGCCGCCGAGGCCCTTGGCGTTGGGCAGCAGGTGGTCGTCGGTCACTTCCACGTTGTCGAGCACGATCTCGCCGGTCACCGAGGCGCGCAGTGAAATCTTGCCTTCGATGACAGGCGTCGAAAAGCCCTTCATGCCGCGCTCGACGATGAATCCGCGGATCACGCCGTCTTCCGTCTTGCCCCACACCACCGCCACGTCGGCGATGGGCGAGTTGGAAATCCACATCTTGGCGCCGTTCAGCACATAGCCGCCGTCCACCTTCCTGGCGCGGGTCTTCATGCCGCCGGGGTCGGAGCCGGCGTCGGGCTCGGTCAGGCCGAAGCAGCCGACCCATTCGCCGGTGGCGAGCTTGGGCAGGTACTTCTTCTTCTGCGCGTTCGTGCCATAGGCCTCGATCGGGTGCATGACGAGCGAGTTCTGGACGCTCATCGCGGAGCGATAGCCAGAGTCGACGCGCTCCACTTCACGCGCGACGAGACCATAGGCCACGTAGCCGAGGCCGGAGCCGCCGAATTCAGTGGAGGTCATGACGCCGAGGAAGCCCATCTCGCCCATCTCGTTCATGATCTCGCGGTCGAAGCGCTCGTCGCGGAAGGCGGACTTGACGCGCGGCTGCAGCTTGTCCTGCGCGAAGGCGCGGGCGGCGTCGCGGATCATGCGTTCTTCGTCGGTGAGCTGGGATTCGAGGTCGAGCGGGTCTTCCCAGTTGAATTCGGCGGCGGCCATGAAAAACTCCCTTGGATTGAGGCCTAATGAGCAATGCCGGGCGGAATTGTCAATTCGGCGAAATGACGTACCGGCCTGCGCTCAGCGCACAAGTGACGACAGCGCCTTGAATTCCGCCGTCCCGGCCCTTCCCAGCAGCTCGAATACGACCATTTCGGTATTGACCACCGCCACCCCGTGCTGGCGCATCCGTTCCACCGCGAGCGCATGGGAGGAGGGCGCGCGCGACGCCATGGCATCGGCCACCGCGAAGACGCCGAAGCCCGCGGCGGAAAGGTCCGCCGCCGTCTGCATGACGCAGACGTGGGATTCGATCCCGGCGAGGATCACCAGCGGACGGCCCGCCTCGTGGTGGACGATCATGTGCTCCTTCAGCCCCTCGTCCTTCCAGCAGGAGAAGGCCGTCTTCTCGAAGACCGGTGCATTGCCGATCTCGGCGGCGAGGCCGGGCACGGTGCGGCCCAGCCCCTTGGGGTATTGTTCCGAAACGGTGACGGGAACCTCCAGCGCCCTGGCTGCCTTGAGCAGGATGGCGCAGCGGGCTTCCGCCTCGGCACCCCCCGTCATGGCGGGCAGCAGGCGTTCCTGCATGTCCACCAGCAGCAGGGTGGCCTTCCTGGCGTCAACCAGCATCGGCCAGACCCGCCACCTTGAGCCCGAAGGCATAGACGAAGGCCACTTCCTTCAGCCTGTCGAACCGGCCGGACGCGCCGCCGTGGCCGGCACCCATGTTGGTCTTGAACAGCAGCAGGTTGTCGTCGGTCTTCATGTCGCGCAGCTTCGCCACCCACTTGGCGGGCTCCCAATAGGTGACGCGCGGATCAGTGAGGCCACCGACGGCAAGGATGTTCGGGTAAGCCTTGGCCTCCACGCGGTCATAGGGCGAATAGGCCATGATGTTCTCATAGGCTTCTTTCGACTCGATCGGGTTGCCCCACTCGGGCCATTCGGGAGGCGTCAGCGGCAGTGTGTCGTCGAGCATGGTGGTGAGCACGTCGACGAAAGGCACTTCCGCCACGATGCCGCGGAACAGGTCGGGGGCCATGTTGGTGACCGCCCCCATCAGCATGCCCCCGGCAGAGCCGCCCTGGGCCACGATGTCGCCCTTGCGCGTATAGCCCTTGTCGATCAGGAACTGCGCAGTGGAAATGAAATCGCGGAAGCTGTTCTGCTTCTTCTCCATCTTGCCGTCCTTGTACCAGCGGCGGCCCTTCTCCTGGCCACCGCGAATGTGGGCGGTGGCATAGATGAAGCCGCGGTTCACCAGCGACAGGATGTTGGTGTTGAAGCCGGCGGGGATCGAGATGCCGTAGGAACCATAACCATAGAGCCACACGGGCTCGGACCCATCGAGCT
>JBEARP010000283.1:0-3462 GCA_041163105.1 Pseudomonadota bacterium | reverse complement strand
GCCGGCAAACCAGACCAAGCCATGACCCGCGCGAACATAGTCCTCGAAGACCCGGGCCTGCTCGGGGGTGATGTCGGGGACATTATCGAGGATGACGACGTCGAATTTCGACAAATCCCGGGTCGGCAGCTCGGTCCACGGCACCGATTGCACGTCAAAGTTCTTCTCAGCCGCACCATCGCCGCGCGCCTGGAGCGCCGCCGCAATGAGCGCGCCGGATCCGCCCGACGAGCCATGGACATTCAGCACCGCCACCTCATCCCGGATGTAGGCGACCGTCCGGCGGACGTTGTCGGCCAACAGCGGATCCGGATCCAGTTCGGCGCTGATCCGGATCGGGCCGGAGTTATGAAATTGCACGAACAGCGAGACCGTCTCGGATGCCCCCGGGGCAATGGCGGGAATCGTCTTGGTGTCGACGGTGACGTTGTCCGCCATGCCCTTGACCCGCACGTTTGACACCGGATTCGGCCCGTAGTTGCGCACGGTGGCGCGATAACGCGCGATGGTATCCTTGCGCAGCACGCCGGAAACAAGTTCCAGATCCGTGATCGCCAGGTTGTCGCTGCCGCCGCGCACCGGCACGATGGTCGTGACGGCCGCCCGGGTGAGATCGTTGAAGGCGTCGGTCAGCCACGCCGGTTTTTCTTTCCAATCCCGTGCCTGCATGTCGGTCACGATGTGGATCTCCTTCTGCGGGGCATCCATCCCGTCCGCCAGCGAATTCAACAACTGCGGCACGCTGGCAAGATTGAGCGGTTCCGGCGACGGTTCCAGGTTTTGCAGCATTTCAGCGAAACGCGCGGCATCGAAGGCGATGTTGCGCGCCACCACGCGGTGTTCGGAGGCGAGGAGAACCAGGCTGACCGGGTCTCCGGGGCGAATGTCCTCCATGATCGTGCGGACCTTCTCAAGCGCCTGCTCGAAGCGCGATGAGCTGCCGTCGCTGTGCCCCATGCTGAATGAGGCATCAAGCGCGATGACCACCCCCGCGCGGCGTTCGCCCAAGCCGGACGGAAGGTTCGCCGCGTCCTTCATGAACGGCTTGGCGAATGCCAGGACCAGGAGTATGACCGCGAGGCAGCGGAGACACAACAGCAGGATGTCCCGCAGGCGCAGTTGCCGCGTACGGACCCGCACGCTGCTGTTGAGGAAGCGCATCGCCGCCCAATCGGTGCGCTGGACCTGATAGCGGCTGAGCAAGTGGGCCAGGATCGGAAGCCCGATGCCAAGGCCGGCGACCAGAATCAATGGATGGAGGAAACTCATGAGCGTGCGGAGGCCGATGCCCCGTTGAGAGTGGTCTGGCGTTGGAAGAAGAACTCGTTCAGGACGGCGTCGAGCGGGCGGGAGGTGTCAACCAGCGCGTAGTCGCTTTGGTTGGCGATGCAGCCTGCGCGCAGCGCCTCCTGGTGTTCGCGGAAGCGCGCCAGGTAATCCTCGCGGATCCGCTCCGGCTGGGTGATCAGCGGTTCCTCCTGCTCGAGGCCGTCGAATTGCCAGGTGCCCTTGAAGGGGAACTCGATCTCATGATGATCGAGCGTGTGCAGGACGACCACGTTGTGCCCGTCGTAGCGCAGGTGGTCGAGACCGGCCAGGATGTCGTCCACATCCACGAGGAAGTCCGAGATCACCACCACGAAGGAGCGGCGCTTCATCATGAACGCGATGTCGTGCAACTGCTTCGCGAGGGTCGTGCGGGGCACCGACTTCGTTTCGCGCAGCAGTCGGTCGAGCTGCAGGATGATCCCCATCGTCGAGCGCGGCGGCAGGTAGGCGCGCACCTCGCTGTCGAAGATCGACAGCCCAACCGAATCGCGCTGCTTGAGCACGATGTAGGCCAGGCTGGCCGCGAGAAACTTGGCATACTCCAGCTTGCTGACCTTGCCCGAGGCGTAGTTCATCGACGCGCTGGCGTCGACGAGCAGATGACAGTCGTAGTTGGTCTCCGCCTCGTAGAGCTTGGTGTAATAGCGCTCGGTGCGGCCGAAAACACGCCAGTCGATGTTGCGGATGGAGTCGCCCGGAACATATTGCCGGTGATGGGCGAATTCCGTGCTGAAGCCCTTGAGCGGACTGCGGTGGCTGCCCACCCGCAAGCCCTCGACGACTTCGCGCGCGATCAACTCGAGATCCCCGATCTTTTGGAGAGTCTCGGGGTCGAGGTAGGAGATTTGTGGCAAGTGATCCATGGTAGAGGTCGGGAGTCAGGAGTCAGGAGTCGAATAAGAAGAGATTTTCGAATGACGATTGTTGATTTTGGATTTTGGATTTTGGATCGGGAAGAAGAGGCGCTTCGGCAGTTCAAAAATCAGCAATCGAGAATCATCAATCGTCAATCATGGCGGGATCAGGAGTCGGGAGAACGACGTTCCCCGAAACACTGAAACACCGTCTCATCCGGCCTTCTTCCGCAGCAGCTTCTCGTCCGAGGGGATCGTTTCGAGCAGCTTCGCGATCAGGGTGTCGGAAGTCATGCCTTCGGAGCGCGCCGCGAAGTTCGGGATGATGCGATGGCGCAGGATCGGCAGGGCGAGGGCCTGGATGTCTTCCACGGCGACATGGCAGCGACCGCGCAGGGCCGCCCGAGCCTTGCCGGCGAGGATCAGGTTGAGCGAGGCGCGTGGACCCGCGCCCCACGACATGAGCTTCTTGACGAACTCGGGAGCGTCCGGCTCATCCGGGCGTGTCGCCCGCACCAACCGCGCGGCATATTCGAAAATATGATCCGCCACCGGAATCCGGCGCACGACATGCTGGAACTCGAGGATTGCCGGACCATCGACAACCTTGTTCACGATCGGCGTCACGTCGCTGGTCACGCTTCTCATGATGTCGAGTTCCTCCTGATGGCTCGGGTATTTCACCATAATGTTGAAAAGAAAGCGGTCGAGCTGCGCCTCGGGCAGCGGGTAGGTGCCCTCCTGCTCGATCGGATTCTGGGTCGCCAACACGAAGAATGGAGCGTCGAGCTTGTATTCCTCGCCGCCAGACGACACCCGTTTTTCCTGCATCGCCTCGAGCAGCGCGGCCTGCGTCTTCGGCGGCGTCCGGTTGATCTCGTCGGCCAGCAACAGGTTGGTGAAAACCGGCCCCTTCTGGAATTTGAAGCTGCGCTGGTGCGTCTCGGGGTCCTCCTGCAGCAGCTCGGTGCCCGTGATGTCCGAGGGCATCAGGTCCGGCGTGAACTGGATCCGCTTGAAACCCAGCGACATGGTCTCGGCCAGCGAACTGACCAGCAGGGTCTTGGCGAGCCCGGGCACGCCCACCAGCAGGCAGTGACCGCGGGCGAAGATGGCAATCATCATTTCGTCGATGACATCGTCCATGCCGACGATGGTCTTGCGCAGCTCGGTGACGATCTTGTCTCTCGCTTCGCCGAGTCTCTGCACGGCCTGGATGTCTTCAGATTCGTTTGTCATTGTGTGTTTCGATTTCGGTGTTTGTAAAGAAAGTGATCAA
>JBEARP010000282.1:0-10199 GCA_041163105.1 Pseudomonadota bacterium | reverse complement strand
ATGTCGAACCACATGTGCTTTGCCCTGAAGGAGGAGAAGGCACTGTTCGCGGGCGATCATGTGATGGCCTGGGCAACAAGTGTCATCGCACCGCCGGACGGCGACATGGGGCAATACTTCGCTTCGCTGAGAAAACTGCTCGACCGCGACGACCACGTCTATCACCCAGGCCACGGCCCCTCGAAGCGCGACCCGCTGCCGCTGGTGCGCGGCTACCTCGCGCACCGCCGCATGCGAGAGGAGGCGATCCGCGCGCGCGTCGCACAGGGTGCGAGAAGCGTGGGCGAGATCGTGGCATCGATCTATGCCGACGTGGACCCCAGGCTCCATGGAGCGGCGGCACTCTCGACCACCGCGCATCTCGACCACCTCGTGGAGCAGGGCAAGCTCCGAAGGGTGGACGGCATCTACGAGGCGACCTGACAATGGCCCGAAAGTCACCCGACCAGCTCCGCAGCGCCCGCTGGTTCGCGCCCGACGACCTGCGCGGCTTCGGGCACCGCTCCCGGCTCATGCAGATGGGCTACGCGCGGGAAGACTGGTCCGGGAAGCCGTGCATCGCGATCATCAACACATGGTCGGGTATCAACCCCTGCCACGCGCATTTCCGCGAGCGGGCAGAGGACGTGAAGCGCGGTGTTTACCAGGCCGGCGGATTCCCGATCGAGCTGCCGGCGTTGTCGCTGGCCGAGAACTTCGTGAAGCCCACCACCATGCTCTACCGCAACCTGCTGGCCATGGAGGTGGAGGAGCTGATCCGCTCTCACCCCGTGGATGGCGTTGTGCTGATGGGTGGTTGCGACAAGACCACACCGGGACTGCTGATGGGAGCTACGAGCGCGGGTGTTCCCGCCATATATGTTCCCGCAGGACCCATGCTGCGCGGCAACTGGAACGGCAAGGTGCTGGGCTCCGGCAGCGATGCCTGGAAGTTCTGGGACGAGCGCCGCGCCGGCAACATCTCGGATGCCGAATGGTCGGCCATCGAGGGCGGTATCGCCCGCAGCCATGGCCACTGCATGACCATGGGCACGGCGTCCACCATGACGGCCATCGCCGACGTGATCGGCATGACGCTGCCGGGCACCTCGTCCATCCCCGCCGATGACGCCAACCACATGCGCATGTGCGCCTCCGCCGGGCGGCGCATCGTGGACATGGTGTGGGAAGACCTGAAGCCGTTCGACATCATGACCCGGGCGTCCTTCCTCAACGCGATCCGCGTTGCCATGGCCATGGGTTGCTCCACCAATGCAGTGATCCACGTGATCGCCATGGCAAGGCGCGCAGGTCACCACATCACGCTCGACGACTTCGATGCGGCCAGCCGCATCGTGCCGGTGATCGCTAATGTGAGGCCAAGTGGCGAAACCTATCTCATGGAGGATTTCTACTATGCCGGAGGCCTCAAGGCACTGATGAAGGAGATCGCGCCCCTGCTCGACCTCGACCAGGTCACCGTGTCGGGCAGGCGTTGGTCTGAAGAACTCGACGGCGTGAAGGTTCACAATCCAGACGTCATCCGTTCGATGGACACGGCCATCTACCCCGAGGGTGCGCTGGCCGTGCTGAAAGGAAATCTGGCGCCAAGGGGATGCGTCATCAAGCCTTCGGCCTGTGCGCCGCACCTGCGCCAGCATTCGGGCCCCGCCATCGTGTTCGATGATTACCCATCAATGAAGGCTGTGATCGACCGCGACGATTTCGACGTAACACCCGATCACATTCTCGTCCTGCGCAACGCCGGACCACAGGGTGGCCCAGGCATGCCGGAATGGGGCATGCTGCCGATCCCCAAGAAGCTGGTGAAGCAGGGCGCGCGCGACATGCTGCGGATCTCCGACGCGCGCATGAGCGGCACCAGCTATGGCGCCTGCATCCTGCACGTCTCGCCGGAATCCTACGTTGGCGGGCCACTGGCACTTGTGGAAACGGGAGACATCATCACGGTGGACGTTGCCGCCCGCTCCATTACGCTCGACGTGAACGAAGCAGAACTGCAGCGGCGCAGATCACAGCTGAAGCCCCCCGCTCCACGCTTCGAGCGCGGCTACGGCTTCATGTTCGCCCAGCACATCGGGCAGGCCGACGATGGCTGCGACTTCGACTTCCTGCGGAGCGATTTCGGCAGGCCGACAGACGAACCGGCGATCTTCTAGGTGCCTCGAAACGTGTAGCCCTTGAAGCGCGCGCGCAGCTCCATCTTCGAGATCTTGCCTGTCGCGGTGTGCGGGATTTCGTCGACGAAGGCCACGTCGTCCGGCATCCACCATTTCACGATCTTGCCATCGAGGTGGCGCAGCACATCCTCACGCGTCAGGGCCGCGTCCTTACGGCGCACGATGACCAGCAGCGGGCGCTCGTCCCAGCGTGGGTGCGGCAGGCCGATGGCTGCGGCCTCATGCACGCCCGGACAGCCCAGTGCGATATTCTCAAGCTCGATCGAGGAAATCCATTCGCCACCGGACTTGATCACGTCCTTGGCGCGGTCGGTGATTTGCATGAATCCATATTGGTCGATGGTGGCGACATCCCCCGTGTCGAACCACCCCTCGGCATCAAAGGCATTTGCACCTTCGCCCTTGTAGTAGCTGCGCGCGATAGCGGGGCCCTTCACCTTGAGCCGCCCAAAGGTCATGCCGTCGTGCGGCAGCGCCTTGCCGTCATCATCGGTGATCTTCATATCCACCATAAAGGGCGGGCGGCCCTGCTTCAGCTTCACCGTCCAGCAGTCCTGAGACGGCAATGACTTGGTCTCTCCGGTCGCGACCCCAAGCGAGCCGATGGGGCTCATCTCCGTCATGCCCCAGGCGTGGATCACGTCACTTCCATAGGTTTCGACGAAGGCTTTCATGATCGTTTCAGGACAAGCCGAACCACCGATCACCACGCGATCGAGATGAGGCAATCTGAGGAGCGGGTTCTGCTCAAGGTACTGCAGCAGCATGAGCCACACGGTGGGGACCGCTGCGGTGATGGTGACGCGGCCTTCGGTGAGCATCTCGTATATCGAGGCGCCGTCAAGTTTCGGGCCCGGCATCACCAATGCAGCACCACCGATCGGCGCCGAGAAGGCCAGTGACCAGGCGTTGGCATGGAACATCGGAACAACCGGCATGGCCACGTCTGCGCTCTTGATCGCCATGGCATCGCCCAGCGCGCACATCAGCCCGTGCAGAACGTTGGAGCGATGCGAGTAGAGAACACCCTTGGGATGGCCCGTGGTGCCGCTGGTGTAGCACATGCCGCAAGCAGTGTTTTCGTCGAACTCCGGCCAGGAATAGGCCTCATCGCCACTCGCGATCAGCGTTTCGTAGCAGACGGGGTTGCGCAGCGAGGTGGACGGCATGTGGGCTTCATCGGTGAGGATGACGAATCCCTTCACGTTGGGGATCTGCTCCTGCAGCTTTTCGAGCAGCGGCACGAAGGTGAGGTCGGTGAATATCCACTGGTCCTCGGCATGGTTCACGATATAGCCAAGCTGGTCGGTGAAAAGCCGAGGGTTGAGCGTGTGGACGATGCCGCCCATGCCCATCACGCCATACCAGATCTCGAGATGTCGCCAGGTGTTCCACGCCATGGTGGCTATCACCGAACCCATGGAGAGGCCGAGCTGCTTCTCGCAGGCCGATGCAAGCGCGCGGGCACGGCAGCTGACGGTCGCATAGTCCGTGCGGTGCAGCGGTCCTTCGACAGAGCGGGAGAGGATTGGCCTCGTGCCATGCCAGCGCGCCGCGTGGTCGAGCACGCGGTGAACGAGCAGCGGAAACTCCTGCATCAGGCCGCGCATGGCGTCATGTTCTCCTGACGCGGAATCTACCGGGATTGGAGCGAGGCCGCCAGATGACGTCCATTGCTGTCAGGTCAAGTTCTGGGGTCGATGGGCGTGATGGCGCCCAGGCCCAGCACCTGTTCGATGAAGCGGGCGCCGGCCAGCAGCTTGGCTTCGCCGCGCCCCGGTGCCACCACCTGCAAGCCCACAGGGAGGTGATCCTCGGTAAAGCCGCAGGGGATGGAGATGGCCGGGCTGGCGGTGAGGGTGATGGCGTGGACGATAATTAGCCAGTCGACGTAGGTGTCGAGCTTTACACCGTCGCATTCCGCAACGTAACGCTGTTCGATTGGGAAGGGTGGGACGATGGTGGTGGGGCAAAGCAGCAGGTCATAGGTATCGAAGAAGCTTCGCATGCGGCGGAACATCTCACCGCGCTGCGCCTCGGCGCGGGCGATCTCGGCGCCGGTGATTTTCAACCCCTTCTCGATGTTCCACACCACTTCCGTCTTGAGCAGATCACGATGCGTGTCCAGCAGCGGCTTCATGTTGGCATAGGACAGGGCGCGCAGCGTCTGGGCGCATTCGCGCGTCTCGCGCAGGTCGGGGTGCGCCTCCTCAACGATGACGCCCTCGGCCTCGAGCTTGCGGGCGGCCGCCATCACCAGGTCAGCCACGCGCGGGTCGACGGGCGGCAGGCCGAGGTCACGGGAAACCGCCACGCGCCGTGGCTTCCAGCCAGAGCGCGCGGCCTTGAGGAAGGAGGTGCCGTCGGACGGAAGCGACAGCGGATCCGCCGGTTCCTCACCCACCATGGCATCGAACAGCAGGGCAAGATCCTCGACATTGCGGGCCATCGGGCCCTCTACCCCCAGCGTCGAGTCGATCTTGGAGAACACGCTTGCCGCCACCCGGCCCGGCGACGGCCGCATGCCGACCACGCCGCAGAAGCTGGCCGGGTTGCGCAGCGAGCCACCGAGGTCGGAGCCATGCGCGACCCAGGCCATGCCGGTGGCCAGCGCCACGGCTGCCCCACCGGAAGAGCCGGAGGCTGAAAGGGCCGTGCTCCAGGGATTGCGGGTAACGCCGAAGACCTCGTTGAAGGTGTGGGCGCCCGCCCCGAATTCCGGGGTATTGGACATGGCGTAGATGACCCCGCCTTTGCCCTCGAGATGGGTCACCACCAGATCAGAGGTTTCCGCCACACGGTCCTTGAAAATGGGCGAACCCTGTGTGCTCCGCACCCCCGCCACATCCGTCAGGTCCTTGATGGGCACCGGCAGGCCGGCGAGCGGGCCGCGCTCGGAGACCGGCCGTTCCATCAGCGCCCGGGCATGCTTGCGGGCCCGGTCGAAGCACAGGGTGGGCAGGGCGTTGACCGGTCCGTTGACCTCCGCAACACGGCGTTCCAGCGCATCGAGGCAGTCGGGCGGGGTGATGTTACCCCGCTGCAAGCCCTCGACGACTTGGGTGGCGGTCATCCGGATCAGGTCAGCCATGAAAATTCCCCTCTTCAAGGGCAGATGAAATCCGTTTGCCGCCACCCCGTCAACGGGCGTAAAAGCCGCCCAGCCATTCATAAACTTGATCCCAAGGAGAGCATCATGAACGCACCGGTCGCAGCCCCAGGCATGAACAAGCAGTGGGTGGAGCGCCGCGCCAAGGCCGTGTCCCGCGGCATCAGCGCAGGCGCCCCGGTCATCGCCGCGAAGGCCGAGAACTCCGAGATCTGGGATATCGAGGGCAACCGCTACATCGACTTCGGCGGTGGCATCGCGGTGGTCAACACCGGACACCGCCATCCGCTGGTGATGAAGCGCGTCTATGAGCAGCTCGAAGCCTTCACCCACACCTGCGCCATGGTCATGCCCTATGCGCCCTTCATCGAGGTGTGCGAGAAGCTGAACGCCGTGGCGCCGATCTCCGGCGAGAAGAAGTCGGCCCTCGTCACGACCGGCGCCGAAGCCGTCGAGAATGCCGTGAAGTTTGCCCGCGCCTATACTGGCCGCTCCGACATCATCGCCTTCAACGGCGGCTTCCATGGCCGCACGCTGCTTGGCATGACTCTCACCGGCAAGGTGGTCCCCTACAAGACCAAGTTCGGCCCCATGGCGCCGGGCGTGTGGCACGTGCCCTTCCCCGTGGCGCACAAGGGCGTGACCATCGATGACACGATGCATGCCATCGAGTGGCTGTTCAAGGCGGACGTCGAGCCGCAGCGCGTGGCCGCCATCATCATCGAGCCTGTACAGGGCGAAGGCGGCTTCTACATCGCGCCGAAGGAACTGATGGTGAAGCTGCGCAAGCTGTGCGACGACCACGGCATCCTGCTCATCGCCGACGAGATCCAGTCCGGTTTCGGCCGCACCGGCAAGTTCTTCGCCATGGAGCATTATGGCGTCGAGCCCGACCTCATCACCTCGGCCAAGTCGCTGGCCGGCGGCTTCCCGCTCGCGGCCGTGGTCGGCCGTGCCAAGATCATGGATGCGCCGGAGCCCGGTGGCATCGGCGGCACCTATGCCGGCAACCCCGTTGCCTGCGCCGCCGCACTCGGCGTGTTCGACGCCTTCGAACAGGAAGGCCTGCTGGAAAAAGCTGAACGCCAGGGCCAGTTGATCATGGAGCGCATGAAGTCCATCAAGTCCAAGGGCAAGGGCATGCCGATCGGCGACGTGCGCGGCCTCGGCGCCATGTGCGCTTTCGAGCTCGTCACCCAGCACGGCGGCAATGAGCCGGATGCGGGCGCCGCCAAGGCACTCGCAGCCAAGTGCCTGGAGCGCGGGCTGCTCATTCTCACCTGCGGCGTCTATGCCGACACGGTGCGCATGCTGACACCGCTCACCGCCTCAGAGATGGTGCTGAAGGAAGGTCTCGACATTCTCGAGAGCGCCATCGTCGGCAACTGATTTCAGCATCACCGACATCAGAAACGCCGGGCCTTGGCCCGGCGTTTTGCTGTGCGGTGACAGCCCCAGGTAACCTGGGCGTCACGAACATGTGAGAGGACGGGAGTTCCCGTCCGCAATCCACCGGAGCGTGGGGGTCGTTTAACTGAGCAGTGCAGGCGACACCGCTCGAACAGCGTCAAGCCGACACATGTTCCTGACTGCTTTCACATCCACTGGAGAATTTCATGCACAAGATCCTTCTTGCGGCCACGGCTGCACTTTGCCTTGGCGCGGCTTCGGCCTCTGCCGCCAACGTCGTCGAGACCGCGCAGGCGGCCGGCAGCTTCAAGACCCTGATCGCCGCTGCCCAGGCCGCCGGCCTTGCCGATGCACTGGCTACCACCAAGAACATTACGGTTTTCGCGCCCACCGACGAGGCCTTCGCCAAGCTGCCGGCCGGCACGGTCGAGATGCTGCTGAAGCCCGAGAACAAGGACAAGCTGGTCGCCATCCTCACCTATCACGTGCTGCCGCGCGAGCTGACGTCCAACGAAATGCTGGCGGGCCCCTTCCACGTACGCACGCTGAAGGCCAAGCCGGACCGCACGCTCGCCATCACCAAGAACGCCAGCGGCGTGACCGTGGACAATGCGAAGGTCGTGAAGGCCGATATCATGACCGACAACGGCGTCATCCACGTGATCGACACCGTGCTCATTCCGAGCAAGTAACGAATGAGACAGGCACTCCGGTTCGCGCCGGACTGCCTTCAGAAAAAGAAAGGGCGCGGACCTTGCGGTCCGCGCCCTTCGCTATTCATGCAGGCAGGATGGATTATTCGCCCTGCGGGGCTTCCTCGCCGCCCTCGGCGGCCTGCTTCTTGGAAATGTCTTCGCCGGTGACCTGGTCGACCTGCTTCATCGACAGGCGCACCTTGCCGCGGTTGTCGAAGCCGAGGAGCTTCACCTTCACGGTATCACCCTCGTTGACGACGTCCGAAACCTTGTTGACGCGCTTGGAAGCGAGTTCCGAGACGTGCACGAGGCCGTCACGCGAACCGAAGAAGTTCACGAAGGCGCCGAAGTCGACGACCTTGACGACCTTGCCGTCATAGATCTCGCCAACTTCCGGCTCCATGACGATGCCCTTGATCCACTTCACGGCGGCTTCGATCGCCGTGCCCGAAGACGAGGCGACCTTGACGGTGCCGTCATCCTGGATGTCGATCTTGGCGCCGGTCTTTTCCACGATCTCGCGGATGACCTTGCCGCCAGTGCCGATCACTTCGCGGATCTTGTCGGTGGGGATCTTCAGCGTCTCGATGCGCGGCGCATGCTCGCCAAGCGAGGCGCGGGCGCCGGTGAGGGCCTCCGCCATCTTGCCGAGGATGTGCAGGCGGCCGTCCTTGGCCTGCCACAGCGCGACCTTCATGATCTCCTCGGTGATACCGGTGATCTTGATGTCCATCTGCAGCGAGGTGATGCCTTCCGACGTGCCGGCGACCTTGAAGTCCATGTCGCCGAGGTGGTCTTCGTCACCGAGGATGTCGGAGAGCACCGCGAAGCGCTCGCCTTCCTTGATGAGACCCATGGCGATGCCGGCGCAAGGCGCCTTGAGCGGGACGCCCGCGTCCATGAGGGACAGCGAAGCGCCACAGACCGAGGCCATGGAGGACGAGCCGTTCGACTCGGTGATCTCCGAGACGACGCGGATGGTGTAGGGGAACTGGTCCGTTGCGGGCAGCAGCGGGTGAATGGCGCGCCAGGCAAGCTTGCCGTGGCCGATTTCGCGACGGCCCGTGGCGCCCATGCGGCCCGTTTCACCGACCGAGAAGGGCGGGAAGTTATAGTGCAGCATGAAGGTACCCTTGTGGGTGCCGTCGAGCGAGTCGATGTACTGCTCGTCCTCGCCCGTGCCGAGCGTCGTGACCACGAGGGCCTGCGTCTCGCCGCGGGTGAACAGCGCCGAACCGTGGGTGCGCGGCAGAACGCTCGCTTCCGCGATGATCTGGCGGACCGTCTTGGTGTCGCGGCCGTCGATGCGGTGGCCGGTGTCGAGGATGGCGTTGCGGACAACGTCCTTCTCGAGATGCTTGAAGGCTTCGCCGATCTTGTTGGCGGGCGGAGCGTCCGGCAGGTCAGCGCCAGTCAGCGCGGCCAGGACCTTGTCCTTCGCCTTGGCTACGGCTTCCTGACGATCTTCTTTCTTGGCGATCGCATAAGCAGCGCGGACGTCGGCCTCGGCAATCGCCTTGACCTGATTATAGAGCGCCTCTGCATCCGGCGGCGAGAAGTCACGCGGTTCGCGCGAGGAGCGCTCTGCAAGGCGGATGATGGCCTCGATCACCGGCTGGAAGCCGCGATGGCCAAACATGACGGCGCCGAGCATGATCTCCTCGGACAGTTCCTTGGCTTCCGATTCGACCATCAGCACGGCGTCCTGCGTGCCAGCGACCACGAGGTCGAGCGAAGACAGCTTCTGCTGTTCGATGGTGGGGTTCAGCACGTACTCGCCATCGATATAGCCAACGCGCGCTGCACCGACCGGACCCATGAAGGGGATGCCGGAGAGGGTGAGAGCGGCCGACGAGGCGACGAGCGCGAGAATGTCCGTGTCGTTCTCGAGGTCATAGGAGAGAACGGTGGCGATGACCTGCGTCTCGTTGCGGAAGCCCTCGACGAAGAGGGGGCGGATCGGACGGTCGATCAGGCGCGAGATCAGCGTTTCACGCTCGGTCGGGCGGCCTTCGCGCTTGAAATAGCCACCCGGGATCTTGCCGGCGGCATAGGTCTTTTCCTGGTAGTTGACGGTGAGCGGGAAGAAGTCGATCCCGGGCTTCGCGCTGCGCTCGGCAACGGCGGTGGCGAGAACAGTGGTCTCACCGAGCGAGGCGACAACGGCGCCATCGGCCTGACGGGCCACGCGACCGGTTTCAAGGCGGAGCGTCTGCCCGGCCCACTGGATTTCTTCGACGTCGATATTGAACATATGGATTTTCCTTTGTGCCCTTCGCCGCCGCTTGAAAGACGTGCACCACCACTGTGGACGGCATCCCCTTTGGGCCGAGAGCCCGGCCCCATTGCCGGACTCACTGGATGGGGACGCGGGCGGCTACTCGGTGATCCGCCCGCTCGTACGTAGACTCGATCTTCGCTTAGCGGCGGATCTCGAGGCGCTTGATGAGCGTCTGATAACGCGCATCGTCAATGCGCTTCAGATAGTCGAGAAGCGAACGGCGCTTGCTCACCATCGTCAGCAGCCCACGGCGGGAATGGTTGTCCTTCTTGTGGGTCTTGAAGTGGTCGGTGAGGTA
Organism: Pseudomonadota bacterium; assembly: GCA_041163105.1. Classification (GTDB taxonomy): domain Bacteria; phylum Pseudomonadota; class Alphaproteobacteria; order Rhizobiales; family Aestuariivirgaceae; genus Aestuariivirga. Next base: position 226 of record JBEARP010000282.1, on the reverse strand, counting down.
GTTGATGCGTTCCGTGAGGATCGCAACCTGGACTTCGGGCGAACCGGTGTCACCCGGCTTCGTGGCATATTCCATCACGAGCGCAACCTTGCGCTCAGCAGTCAAGGTCATTCGGTCATCTCCAATAATTGGATGGTTACAGGTTGAACAAACGCTTCGGCTTGAGTGATCCCTGGACGATGGTTCCAATCCCGAGTGGCTTGGAGCCACTCATCACCAGAACCGC
>JBEARP010000281.1:0-9186 GCA_041163105.1 Pseudomonadota bacterium | reverse complement strand
CCGAGGGCAACGAACTCCTCGATGCCGCCATCGACGAGGCCATCGGGCGCAAGCCCAAGGGCCATGACTTCGTCATCGACCGCCGCCACAACAAGCCGGCGGTGGCCCGCCACATGAGCGTCACCGGCGGCTGAGCCCTGCGCTGCCGGCATAGCGGCGCAACCCGGAAGCGCGCTACGCATCATCCATGCTTCGCCTGCCGCAGAACATCGCACTCCGCGCCGGACTCCTCATGGTCTGCGCCATGGGGGCCTTCGTCTGCAACGACACGATCGTGAAGATCGTCGGCAAGCACCTGCCGGTTGGCGAGCTGATCGCACTTCGCGGCATCATGGCGATGGCCATCCTCACCGCCATCTGCGCGTCCCAGGGCCTGCTGGGCGAACTCCCGAAGATCCGCCAGAAGAACGTGCTGATGCGTTCAACCTGCGATCTCTTCGCCACCATCGCCTTCGTGACCGCACTCGTCCACATGCCCATCGCCAACCTCACCTCGGTGATGCAGGCGGTGCCGCTGGTGGTGGCGCTGCTCTCCATGCTGTTCCTCGGCGAGGAGGTGGGCTGGCGGCGGATGATCGCCATCATCGGCGGCTTCATCGGCGTGCTGATGATCGTCAAGCCTTCCGTTTCGAACTTCTCGATCTACGAGGTGCTGGCACTGGCCATCGTCCTCTTCGTCGCGGTACGCGACCTGCTGACCAAGACGATTCCCGCCCGCATCCCGGTCTTCGTGATTGCACTCGCCAATGCGGGCTTCGTGACCTTGGGCGGGGCCGCGCTGATGGCCTTCCAGGGCGTGCAGGTGCCGGAAGCATGGGAAGTCGGGCTGCTGGCGCTCGCCGCGTGCTTCCTGTCTGCGGGCTACCTGCTGATGGTGGCCACGCTTCGGCTCGGCGAGCTGACCGGCACGGCCCCCTTCCGCTATTCGGTGATGGTCTTCGCCATCATCTCCGGCGTCGTGGTTTTCGGCGAGTTCCCGGACTGGGTCGCCATCCTCGGCATGGTGCTGATCGTGGTTTGCGGGCTCTATGCCGCGCACCGCGAGGCGCTGCGCTCGAAGGCGCTCAGTGATAGCGCAGGAATGCCAACGCCGTGAGGCACACCGCCCAGATCAGGATGCCCCTGCGCACATAATGGTGCGGAATGCGCATCGCCACCTTCGCCGTGAAGTAGCCCGAGATCATCGCCCCCGCCATCATGACGAGCGACGGCACCCAGCGGATGACGCCCGCCTGCGCGAAGATGGCAATCGAGATCACCGTCATCAAGGTGATCGTCACGTTGCGGATGGCATTGGCCTGGTGGATCGTCATGTGGCTGAAGATCGCATAGATCGCGAACATCACGATCCCCATGCCCAGGCCAAAATAGCCACCATAGACGAAGACGATGAACTCGAGCACGAAGGACAGCCAGAGCCAGCGCGAACCGTCGAACGCGAAGTCGCGCTCCAGCTTGTTCTTCAGCCACGGGCCAAGCGCGAAGGACGCGGTGGCAAACAGGAGCAGCCAGGGGATCACCTTCTGGAATGCCGCCTGACCGGTGTGGATGAGGATCCACGAGCCGAGCACGCCGCCCGCGGCCGCGAGGCACAGCCTGAACCACAGGTGCTTGCGCACCTTCTTCAGCTCATGGCGATAGACCACGGTGCCCACCACATTGGCGGGCAGCACGGCCACGAAGTTGGAGGCATTGGCCTCGATTTCCGTCATCCCCGTCGCCAGCAGCAGCGGAAAGGTCATGAAGCCGGCACCCCCCGCCATCACGTTGATGAAGCCTGCCAGCAGGCCACCGGCAAAGAGCAGGATGATGTGGAGAAGGTCCAAGGCAGCGGGCTCAACAGTGAGGGGAGTTCACTTATGGAAGCTCTACAGCCCGTTTCGCAATCCCCGCTGCAACATACGAGCCGTCATCCCGGCGCAGGCCGGGATCCTGTCTTGGTCCTCAATAACTCACCTCGCCCGGGCTTGACCCGGGCGTCCTTTTCATCTGCGGCCCGAAAGGATGCCCCGGTCAAGCCGGGGCAAGGAGAGACGAGAATGTCACCTGGCAAGACTGGCCCCCCGGCCATCGCCGGGATGACGCCGTTCAGGGGACAGGCCCGGCCCCCTATCATTCACCACCGGAATCCCTCTAAACTCCACCCCATGTGGCTCCATATCCTGATCCTCACCCTCGTCACCCTGCAGCGGGTGATCGAACTCGTCATCGCCCACCGCAACACGAAGAAGATCGAGTCGCGCGGCGGTTTCGAGGTGGGCTCCAACCGCTATGGCTTCGTGGTCGCCCTGCAGGTCCTGTGGCTCGCCGGTCTCTGGTACCTCGTGCTGACCTATCTGCCCGCGATCGACCAGCCCTGGATCTATGCCTATGTGGTTCTCGAGGCGGCACGCGGGTGGATCGCCGCGGCACTCGGCAACAGCTGGACAACCAGGCTCATGGTGGTGCCCGGAGAAAGCCTGCCGGACGAGGGCTGGCGCAGCTGGATCCGCCACGCCAACTACTTCGTGGTGGCGGCCGAGATCTTCATCCTGCCCATGGCCTTCGGGTTCATCTGGTATGCGCTGGCCTTCGGCATTCTCAACCTCATGCTGCTGTTCTGGCGCATGCAATCCGAAGAGGCGGCCCTCAAGCCGCTGCGCGATGAGCCCTCGCCCGCCGAGGTGCCGCCCGAGGCCTAGTTCGTGCCGGCGGCAACGCCGCCGACCTTGGCCTTCACTTTCACCTCGCCCGCCTTTTCGAAAGTGAGGGTGATCTCGATCTCGTCCCCCTCCTTCAGCGGCTGGGTCAGACCCATCAGCATGATGTGATAGCCACCGGGCTTCATCTCCAGCATCCCGTCGGCTGGAATGTCGAGGGCCTCGACATGTTCCATCTTCATGACCCCATCCGCCTCCACGGTCTTGTGGAGTGCCGCCATCTTCGCGGCGGGGCTCGAAACGCCCAGCAGCCGGTCCGCCTCGCCATGCGCCATCAGGCTCACATAGGCGGCACCTGCCTCGGCGGTGGGCGTGGCGGAGGCGCGGGCATAGGCCTTGGTGACCATCACGTTGCTGGCGCTTGCCCCCGGTGCCAGTGCTAGGGTGGCGGCGAGGGTGAACGCGATGGCGGCTGCAAGGGTGGTCAGGGTTTTGCGCATGGGGGTCTCCTTGGCGGCGTTTTGGCGTCTCCGGGCCGCCCTGTCACGCGCCTTGTGGTCGCGCCTGCTGCCGCTGGCGCTGCTCTGCCTGCCGGCACAGGCGCAGGATACGACCGTCGCGGTGGAGCTGGTGCTGGCGCTCGATGCCTCGGCCAGCGTCGACCGCAGGGAATTCGCCTTGCAGGTCGAGGGCCTTGCCCGCGCCTTCCGCGATCCGGAGGTGCAGCGCGCGGTGGAGGACCTGAAGCCACTTGGCGCCGCCATCGCAGTGGTGCAATGGGGTGCGCCGGGCGAAACCCAGCTCGTCCTGCCCTTCACCCACCTGGAAAGCGGGCGGGACGCCAAGGCCTTCGGCTTCCGCATGGGCCTCATCCATCGCTGGATCTGGGCGAGCGCCACCTCGATTGCCAGCGGCATCAACGACAGCGCCGCCCTGCTCGAGACCAACGCCTTCGACGGCCACCGCAAGGTCATCGACGTGTCCGGCGACGGCGAGGACAATGGCGGCGTGGACCTCGAAGCTGCCCGGCAGGCGGCACGGGCCCGGGGCATCATCATCAACGGCCTGCCCATCATGGCGGATGTCCCGGATCTTGATCGCTACTACGAATCCCGCGTCATCATCGGGCCGGACAGCTTCGTCGAACCCGCGCGCGACTTCGAGGACTACGTCCGCGCCATCCGCGCCAAGCTCCTGAAGGAACTGCGGCCGCTGGCGTCGTGAGCGGAGGCCCTGCCCGACCCATTCACCGTGCGCTGGCTAGACCCGCGCATCCTTTTGGTGACGGGCCCAGAGGGGGTGTAGAGCCCTCAGGGAGGGCGTAGGAAGGTTTTCTCCAGGCCAGAGCTAGGGGGCTAGCTCCCATTCAGAAACGCCAAAAACAATCGTTACGAACTCGATGAAGGGCCGGACTGGTTTTCGGCCCGTCAGCCCCGTTCCATCGCGCGGTCCACGCCCGTCGCGGGGATCCACCATTCCCGCCCGCGCGGCGTCTCCACATATTCCGGCCACGGAAAATCGATGGGCGGGGCGTAGTCGCACCACGGATGCGGGTCCTCCGCCTTTGCCTTCCGTTCGGCGAACTCCGCCCCGGCGCGCGCCAGCGCCGCCTTGTCCGTCATCAGGTCGATGATCGTTCCGGCGATGGTCTTGCCCGCCGTCGCCACCGTCGGGTCGATCGTCGCGGGAATGCCGCCCAGCGCGTTGAGCGCCCATTCGGGATAGCTGAAGCCCGGCGGCGCCTTCAGCACAGCGCGGCCGATGTAGAAGCGCACGGTGGGGGCAAACCACGTCATGTCGGTGTAGTCGTCGGAGGTATAGTGCGTCTGCCATGACGGCAGGTCCCGGCGCAGCCGCCGCTCCGCCTCCTGCGGGGGAACGAGCTGCGAGAGTTCGTCGGCGAAGGGCTGCGCCATCGGGTCGAGGCCCAGTTCCTTCTGCAGCGCCTGCGCCATTTTCACCGCTTCCGCGCCATAGCGCGGCGCCCCGGCGCGTTCGAGGTTGCGGAAGGTGATTTCCGCCATCGCATGGTTGGCGAGGCCCGGCTTCGACTTCGACACCCAGTGGCGCTTTACCGTGCAATGCGCCGCCGCCGCTGCGGCTTCCGCATTGCGGTCGAGCACCGCATAGATCTTCTTCAGCATGGTGACGTCCGGGCAGCGCGCCGCATACATGATCATCGACATCTGGGCTGCAAGGTTGTCCGCCGTCGCCTGCCCGCTGGCGAGGATCGTCTCGTTCAGCGTCCAAGTGCCCGAATGCGGCAGCATGTGGTCACGCATCATCTTGGAGAGCGTGTACATGGCGACGACCGCGTCATTCGCGCCCGGCGCGCGGGCCGCCGTGTGCGCGGCGGGAATGGGCGCCCCCGCCACGTCAGTGACAGCGCCCTGCAGCCACGTCTCCGGCTGCTCGCACAGGAACTCGTAGATGGCTGCGTAATAGGGCCCGCAATGGGTCTCCCAGCGCGCCGTGTTGCACAGGGGCAGCATGTAGAAGGGATGGAAGGAGATGATGGCGTCGAGCCCGTCGTAATAGCCCTTCGCCGCATGGATGGGTTTGGAGCCGCGCACCTTTTCCGCAGGCTCGCCCATGAAGCGGAGCGTGCCGGTGATGCCGTGCTTCTCCATCGCCGACTTGGCGGCAAGAGCGCCGACGAGCGAGCCCATGCCGAGTGCCGAATGCGGGTCCGTGTGCCCACCTGCAAAGCGCGACAGGCCCTTGCGCGGCTGGCGCCACGGCACGGCGGCCTGGCAATTGCCCGGCACCGCGTCATACTCCGCATAGGCCATGACGGTGGGTCCAGGCCCGTTGGTCCAGGTGGCGGAGAAGGCGGTCGGCATGCCGCCCGAGCCCTCTTCCACCGTGAAGCCCTCGGCGCGCAGGCGCTTCACATACCACTCCGCCGAGCGGTATTCGCGCCACGCCGTCTCGGCCAGGTGCCAGATGTGGCTGTTCCACGCCGACCAGTCGGCATGCCTCTCGTCCACCCAGCGCAAGGCATGGCTGTGTGCGGCATCGCTCATGACAGAACTCCAATCAGTTTGGCAGCGGCTTGCTGCAGGTCATTCTCGCTGAAGCCCGCGAAGCTGAGCAGCAGTCCCTGCTCGCGCTTGCGGCCCGCATAGTGGCTGGACAGCGACTGCGTCTCGATGCCCTTCGCCGCGAGCTTTTCCACCATCGACTCGTCACTGACGCCGGGCGGCAGGCGCAGCAGCAGCATGAGGCCGGCTGGTGAGGCATCCACCGTGAAGAGCTTGCCCTCGCCGGGCTTCAGCGCCTCCATCAGCGCACGCCGCCGTGCGGCATAAATGCGGCGCATGCGGCGGATGTGGATGGCGAAAGCACCGGAACCCATGAACTCGGCAAGTGCTGGCTGCGTCATGAGTGACGGCGGTGCGCCATGCGAGACGCGCTCTTCGCGGAAGCGCTTCACGAGGGCCGTCGGCACCACGATGTAGCCGAGCCTGACAATTGGCGAGAACACCTTGGAGAAGGTGCCGGTGTAGATGACGCGCGCCCGCTTATCGAGGCTCATCAGCGCGGGCAGCGGCTTGCCGACATAGCGGTACTCGCTGTCGTAGTCGTCCTCGATCACGATGGCATCGGCCTCGGCCGCCCAGTCGAGCAGTTCGAGGCGGCGAGCGAGCGGCATGGTGACGCCGGTGGGGTATTGTCGCGCCGGCGTTACGAAGGCTGCCCGCGCCTCGCCAGCGCGCTCAATGCCGCGCGCCACGATGAGGCCTTCCGCATCGACGGGCACCGGCACCGCGGTAACGCCACCCAGCGAGAAGATGCGTCGCGCCGTCGGGTAGCCCGGTTCCTCGAACCACACCTCGTCGCCCGGATTGAGGACCGACCGACCAATCAGGTCGAAGGCATCGAGCCCGCCCGCCGTGACGATCACCTGCTCCGCCGCACAGTCGATGCCGCGCCATTCATAGAGGTGCCGCGCGATCGCCTCGCGCAGCGGCAGCCAGCCGAAGGGGTCGTTGTGTTCGAGCAGCGTCACCGGCGGGTTGCGCCAGAAGCGGCCAAGCAGCCTGCCCCATTCGTCATGCGGGAAGTTCTCCCAGTCGACGAGGCCGGAGCGGAAGGGCCTTGCGGGCTCGCGCCTGCCGCCGCCGCGCGCCGGCTCGCGCGCCCGCGCCTTGGGGGCGGAGGTGAGAAGCGACTCCGGCAGTTCCGCTGCCACCCGCGTGCCGGAGCCGGAGCGGGTTTCGAGATAGCCCTCGCTCAACAGCTGCTCATAGGCTTCCACCACCGTGGCGCGGGCGACGTTCAGCTCCTCGGACAGGGCGCGCGTCGAAGGAAGCCTGGTCTGCGGCTTCAGACGGCCGCTCAGCACCAGCGAGCGCAGCTGCCGGGCGATTTGCGCCTGGATCGGTTCGCGGTCATCGCGGTCGATGCCGATCTCGCTGGCCGATGTGCCGAGAAGTGGTCTGCTCATAAGCGCCCGACTTGGTCCTTTCCGCCAGACCATATCGCAGGCATCGAGGGGGCACAATGGAGTGACGAGCATGGATGCCCCCAGCGAACGGACCCGTGTCAAGCGGATGAACAAGCGTGCCAAGTATGATGCCGAGACGGTGCACGGCCTCCTCGACGCCATGCCGATCTGCAACGTGGGTTACGTTTTCGACGGCGCGCCCTATGTGACGCCGACGCTGCAGTGGCGCGAAGGCGATCATGTCTACTGGCACGGCTCTTCCGCCAGCCGCATGCTGGAGGCTTGCACGGAAGCCCAGGTCTGCCTCACCGTGTCGATCATCGACGGCTTCGTCATGGCGCGCTCGGCCTATAACCATTCCTGCAACTACCGCTCCCTGATGGTCCTGGGCACCGCGCACAAGGTGACGGAACCGGCGGCAAAGGAAGCAAGCCTCAAGGCTTTCACCGAGGGCCTGTGGCCCGGCCGCTGGGACATGCTGCGCCAGATGACCGCGCAGGAGCTGAAGGCCACGACCGTCCTCAGGATGTCACTCGATGAAGCTTCCGCCAAGGTACGTGACGGCGCGCCCGGAGATGACGAGGCCGATTACGCGCTGCCCATCTGGGCCGGAGTGATCCCCGTGCGCACCGAGGTGCTGGCGCCGGAGAACGATCCGCGGCTGATGCCGGGACTGATGCCACCAAAGCACATTACCGACTTCAAGTTCGGCTGAGCCGTTCGTCTTCTCCCGCTACGTCGGCGTCTACCGGCCCCTCATTTGCCGCAGCCAGCGCCACAAGGGGTTCTGGGTCTCCGCGAAGGGATGCCCCGCAAACGGTGAAGCGCTCTGCCAAGCCTTTCGGAAGGAGGCCAAGGCGTCTCTCAACCCTCACCTGACACTGCACGATACCTGCCGCATCGCGGTGACGACCTGGACTGTCCATGATCCGGTCAATGCGGCAGGTGCACATGAAGCAGATTCAACGGCACGATAGCAGGATCAGGTTTGTATCGCCCAGGATAGTGCGGCCAGGTTCAATGACCTTACGTGGAATTCCTGAGGCCGTGTGCTGCAAATCCAGGAAGTCGCATTATCCTGCATCGCCCGAGTGACCCGCGTCGTCAGATGCTCGCACGGGAGAGAACCTTTGAATATCACTTTGGCCTCGAGGATGCGTGCGCTCGCTGATTGGCCCAGCTCGCCACCATGCTTGGTTTTTCGAATCGTCTCAGTGCGATCTGGTCGCTTCAACAGGATCAGGCGCGCCTCGAAGCCCGAATCGTTTGTTTGCTGCAAGCAATCACGACACGACATCGCTGAACTGCGCCGAGCGCCGACCATCGGCGGCTGACACCAGCATGACGGTGGCGATATTGCAGTTCCTCCGAATTTGATTGCACGTTCAGCCACCTGCGGGTGTGGAGTGTCGTCGGACAGAAGTGCACCATGCCAGTGGGTGCTCGCGGAATTCGCCTGTTTCCTGCTGTCAAGGCTCCGCAATCGGAGTGCAGCAGTGCCTTGGTGGGGCACTGAGCGAGGAAAATCAAACATCAACTTTCTGTGGATTGTCTCGCTCAATTTCAATCAATCATGGGACTTGTGGAAGCCCTCGACCGTCAATTCAGCAAAGTGAAGAGGCCTATTGGCGATGCTCATTGGTCGAGCATCCTTTTAGAACTTTCCCAAATCCTAGGTCTTCCGAACCTCGTTTTGTAATTTTACTTACGTACTATTATCACTGCAGCGCTTAAATATTACATTTTTCATTGAAATAATTTTCTAGAATTAAGAACTTCTACATATTTTCTCCAATCGGTATCCGCGCTAACTTCACTATAGTAACTTAGATGTACATACATCAACAAGTAATCCGCAACGTTCAACGCAACACAGTCAGCAGAGAACCTCCATGGTCGGCAAAGAGAAACAGAGTGTGAGACAGGCTCTCCGCAAGCGGTCGGGGATGTTGATCGGCGTTGCGGTTTTTTCGGGCGTCATCAATGTGCTGGCGCTGACGGGGGCGATCTACATGCTCCAGGTCTATGACCGGGTGATACCCTCGCGCAGCATACCGACGCTGATTGGCCTGACGGTTCTGCTGGTCTTGCTGTTCG
>JBEARP010000280.1:0-19724 GCA_041163105.1 Pseudomonadota bacterium | reverse complement strand
CCCAAGGACTATGCGCAGTTCGCGCCGCTGGTGTTCGAATGTGCCGCGCAGGGCGACGTGCAGGGCATGATGATCGTGATCGAGGGCGCCAGCGCAATCTCCAACCTCGGCCGCGCCTTGCTGGCGCGCGGTGCCAAGGCGATCTGCCTGCTGGGTGGCCTCGCCCGGGCCTATCCGCCCTACCTCGATGCCGATGTGAAGCAGGCACTGGCCGACCCCGGGGCCGATGCGGTGGACGGCGCGATCATGATGGCGCGGCGCGCCCAGGGGCTGGCGGAGCGCTGGTCATGAGCCTGATGGCGATGGAAGCCGCCGAGGCCCCCCAGGCGGTGGAGCGCTTCCTCGCGCATAACGCGCGTGGGCTCGAGGACCTTGGGGCGCGGCTGCGGCGCGGCTCACCGCCGGTGGTGCTGACATCAGCGCGCGGCAGTTCGGACAATGCGGCTGGTTATTTCAAGTATCTCTGCGAGATCGTCACCGGCGTGCCCTGCGCCTCGGTGGGCGCATCCGTCGTCTCGGTCTATGGCGCCACACTGAAGGCCGAGGGCGCGCTGTGTCTCACCATTTCGCAATCCGGCCAGAGCCCGGACATCGTGGCACTGCAGCAGGCGGCCAAGGCCGCGGGTGCCATATCGGTGGCGCTCGTCAACGTGGCGGACTCGCCCGCCGCCCGCAACGCCGACATCTGCCTCGCGCTGCAGGCGGGCGCGGAGCGGAGCGTGGCGGCGACCAAGAGCTTCATCGTGTCCTGCGCCGCGGCGGCCGCGATCGTGGCGCACTGGTCGGGCGACGCGGCGCTGCTGGACGCCCTGCGGCGGCTGCCTGAGACATTGGAGAGGGCCGTGCGGCTGACCTGGCCTGGCTTCACGGCGTTTGCTTCGAACCAGGCCTCGCTGCTGGTGCTGGGGCGGGGGCCCTCCTTCCCCATTGCCCAGGAGACGGCCCTGAAGCTGAAGGAGACCTGCGCCATCCACGCCGAGGCCTATTCCGTGGCCGAAGTGATGCATGGGCCGTGGGAGCTGATGGGCAAGGACTATCCGGTGCTGATCTTCGCGCCGGATGACGCCGCACAGGCCAACACCCGCGAGGCGGTTGCGAGGATGCGCAGTGCCGGCGCGGATGTGCGGGTGGTGGGCGACGGGCTGGCGCATGCCACAAGCGGGCACCCGCTGCTCGACCCCATCAGCATGATTGCCACCGCCTATATGGAGATCGAGCGTGTGGCAGTATCCCTCGGCCGCGACCCGGACCGGCCGCGGCTGCTCAAGAAAGTGACGGAGACACTGTGATGGCAAAGGCATTGACCGGTGCGCGCATCTTCACGGGCGATGGGTTTCTCGACCGCCACGCCGTGGTCATCGAGGGCGCGCGCATCAAGGCGGTGGTGCCGGAGGCTGAGACCGGCGGCATGGCACGCCACGACCTTGGCGGCGGCCTGCTGGCGCCGGGCTTCATCGACGTGCAGGTGAATGGCGGCGGCGGCGCATTGCTGAACAACAACCCCAGCGTGGACACGGTGCGCACCATTGCCACGGCGCACCGGCGGTTCGGCACGGTGGGCATGCTGCCCACCGTCATCACCGATGCGCCGCAGGTCATCGCCAAGGCGGTGGTGAGTGTGGCCCGCGCCATGGCGGAGGGCGTTCCGGGCGTGCTCGGGATCCACATCGAAGGGCCCTTCCTCGATGTTGCGCGGAAGGGTGCCCATGCGGCGCGCTTCATCCGCGACATGGAGGAGGCCGATGTCGATGCCATTGCCGGGTTTGCGATGTACTGCCCGGTGATGCTGACGCTGGCGCCGAACCGCGTGAGGCCGGCACTGGTGCAGCGGCTGGCGAAATCCGGCGTGCTGGTGAGCCTCGGCCATTCGGAGGCGAGCTTCGCGGAGGCACGGCAGGCGCTGGACGCGGGCGCAAGGTCGATCACCCATCTCTACAACGCCATGAGCCAGATGACGGGACGCGAGCCGGGGCTGGTGGGCGCGGCACTGACGGATGCCGAAAGCTATGTCGGCATCATCGCCGACGGCCACCATGTGCACGATGCGGCCCTGAAGGTGGCCTTCGCCGCAAAGCCCGCCGCGCGCACGATGCTGATCACCGATGCCATGCCGACGGCGGCGGGCGGGCCGGACAGCTTCGAACTGCAGGGGCGCACGGTGACGCGCAGCAACGGTCGGCTGTCGCTGCCCGACGGCACGCTGGCGGGCTCCGACCTCACCATGGATGCCGCCGTGCGTTACTGCGTATCGGTGCTGGGGATGGATCTCGGCTCCGTGCTGCGCATGGCCGCGCTGAACCCGGCGACCTTCCTGCGCTGTGAACATGAACTTGGCCGCATTGCGCCGGGCCATCTTGCCAGCCTGGTTCTGCTCGGGGATGATCTGCACGTGAAGGCAACATGGATCAACGGACAATGACAGACATTCGCGTGCTGGTCGTGGGGCTGGGCAACATGGGGCTGAGCCATGCGCGAGCCTACAAGGCGATCGAAGGCTTCGAGATCGCGGGCCTGTGCAGCCGCAACATCGCCGAGCGCGAAGACCTGGCCGAGGAATTCCCGGGTGTGCCGCAGTTCAACGACTATGCGCAGGCGCTGACCACCCTCAAGCCCGATGCCGTTTCGATCAACACCTGGCCCGACACGCATGCCGCCTATGCCCGCATGGCGCTGGAGGCCGGGGCGCATGTGTTCATCGAGAAGCCGCTGGCCGAGACGGTGGCGGAGGCCGAGGACATCGCGGCCCTCGCCAAGGCAAAGGGCCTGAAGCTGGTGATCGGCTATATCCTGCGCGTGCATCCGTCCTGGGTGAAGTTCGTGGAGGTGGGACGAACGCTGGGCAAGCCGCTGGTCATGCGCATGAACCTCAACCAGCAGTCCTCCGGCGCGCAGTGGCAGGTGCACCGGCATCTGATGAATTCGATCAGCCCCATCGTCGACTGCGGCGTGCACTATGTTGACGTGATGTGCCAGGTGACGGGCGCAAAGCCGGTGAGCGTGCATGCGGTGGGCGCCAGGCTTACCTCGGAGATTGATTCCAGGATGTACAACTACGGCCACCTGCACGTGACTTTCGACGATGGTTCGGTGGGCTGGTACGAGGCCGGCTGGGGGCCGATGATGAGCGAGACAGCCTTCTTCGTGAAGGACATGATCGGCCCGAAGGGATCGGTTTCGATTGCCATGGAGGAATCCAAGACGCAGTCGGCGGATGTGGACAGCCACACCAGAACATCCGCCTTGCGTGTGCACCATGCAATGCTGACGCCCGATGGACATTTCGTGACGCCGGACGAGATCATCCGCATGGATGACGAACCGGGGCACCAGGAACTGTGCAACCGGGAGCAGCTGCTGTTCCTCGACGCGATCCGCCATGACCGCGACATGGAGGCCCATGTGCGCGATGCAATCAACTCGCTTCGCATCGTGCTGGCCGCTGATCACAGCGTGCGGACGGGAGAGGTCGTGAAGCTGTGAGGCTTCTGGGGGCAGTGAGCGAAGGCAGCGGTGCCGTCAACGAGGACGGCTTCGGCTGGCTGGGGCGTGCCGATGACGTTTCAGCCGCATGGGTGTTCGATGGCGTCACTGGCATCAACGACCGGAATTACCTGGGTGAGGGAACCGACGCGCGCTGGCTGGTGGCGCGTGCCCATGAGCGGCTTTCGCAGCTTGCCCTGCGTGACGCGCCGCTGATGGCCCTGCTGCAGGAACTGGTTGAAGGGCTCATCGATGATTTTGCGCGGGCGACGGAGGGGGCCGACATTCCCCCCGGCTACGACCCGCCCGCTGCCTGCCTGATCCTGGTCAAGCGCTACGGGGAGCAATGGCAGGCCCTGCGGCTTGGCGACTCCTGCCTGCTGGCGCGGGACGCCCACGGCGGCCATCGCGTTCATGCCGCTTCGCCCAACAACGCATTCGACCACTGGCTGACACGGGAGACACGCAAGCGGCGGGATGCCGGCGTTCTGGACATCAAGGCCCTGCTCGCCGAGTTCGCGCCGCAGCTCAAGGCCGGCCGCGCCAAGCGAAACCGGCCTGACGGCTATGCGATCCTCGAGGCGAGCCGCGATTCACTGGCCATGCCCGAGATCATCAATCTCGGCACACCCGCCGAGATGCTGCTGTGCACCGACGGGTATTACCGCGCGGTCGATCACTATGCGCTGCACGATGACGCCGGACTGATGACGGCAAGTGCCGCGGATGTGGCCGGCGTCCTGTCACGACTGCGGCAGGAAGAATCGTCGGACCCGCAATGCCTGCGCTTTCCGCGCTTCAAGCCGGCGGATGACGCCACGGCGGTGATGCTCGGCCGCTGACATGGCGCAAGGCTCGGCTCAAGACTTGGCTCAACCTCTCATCGCCAATTGACGACGGGCCATGCGCCTCCGGTTGCTTTCGCGCGCAAAGGCGCTGTAATCGCCTCTGCTCGCGACTCACCTGCGACAGGGGACCAGATGCACACGCTCTTCAAGGCTGCCGGACTTGCCCTCCTCATCGCCACCACCGCGATGGGCGCCCATGCGGCAGACGTCGAAAATCCACCGATCTTCAAGGCCAGCACATTGCTGGGAAGCAAGGTTCAAGGACCTGGCTACAAGGTCAAGCAGGCGGTGCCCAGCGACGGTTACGTGCGGGTCTATACGCTGCAGACGCCGTGGGGGCCGGTCATCGTGCATGGCGACCATCGCCTGCAAACGCGCTTCAAGGAACTGGCGGCCGTCGACGCCATGGAGCAGACGTCGAACTCCAAGGAATTCGGCGACGCGCTTGTGCAGGCGGGCCTCAAGCCCGTGCAGTTCGCGGGCAAGCTGGTGACCGACCCCGTCGACACGGTGAAGAACACGGTCTCGGGCGTCGGCAACCTGTTCAACTCGATCGGGTCTGGCATTCGCAACCGCGGAAAGACACAGGAGAGCGCGGTGCAGAGCATCACCGGTGCTGCCAAGCAGCGCCGCCTCATCGCCTACAACTATGGCGTTGACCCCTATTCCGATTTCCCGCCGCTGAAGCAGAAGCTCGACCAGATGTCGAATGCGGCGGCGGCAGGTGGACTGGTGGTGACGGGCGCCTTCATTGCCATACCGGGAGCGGCCGGCACGGTGATTTCCAACGTATCGACCGCCGGCACGCTGAACGACATGGTGCGCGACTATTCGGCCGCACAGCTTCTCGACATGAACCGCAAGGCGCTGCTCAAGATGGGCGTGTCAGCGGGCATCGTGGAACAGTTGCTGGCCAACGCGAACTACACGCCCACCGACATGACGGCGATGACGGGGGCGCTTGGCGGCATGGGCCGGATCAAGAACCTTGACGCGCTGCTCGGCCTCGCCGCGCAGGTGAATACCCGCGACGATGCGGAGTTCATGCGCTGGCGCGTCGAACTCATGGCCTCCTATCAGAAGAGGATGAAGTCCATGACCGGCTTCATTGCGATCGACGGCGTGCCGATGCCGATGGCGACAACGCGTGACAATGGCCTGCTGGGCGTTTTCCCGCTCGATGCCCTGTCGTGGACGGCGACCACCAGCCGCGCCATCACCTCGATCACCGAAGCCGCACGCGCCCAGGGCATCACCGGGCCCATGGACCTGGTGATCACCGGCACGGCAACGCCGCTGGCACAGAAGCAGCTGGCAAAGCTGGGCTGGAGCCTGCAGCAGGAAGCCTTCCAGTGACGGATCAGCGCGGCTGGCCCTTGCGCTGCATCGCGTCAAGCAATGCGGCGCCGAGACTGCCGCCCTGTGCGGATGATGCGGGCTTCGCGGTGCCGAACTTGGCAACCTGACGGCCGCCCTTCGGATCGGGCTGCTTGTCGCGCGACAAGCGCTGCTCGCGCGCCGACTCGCCGCCGTCCTTTCGCATGGTGAGGCCAATGCGGTTGCGCGCCACATCCACCTCCACCACGCGGACGCGCACGATATCGCCGGCCTTCACCACCTCGTGCGGATCTTTCACGAAGCGGTCTGCGAGCTGGCTCACATGCACGAGTCCGTCCTGGTGCACGCCGATGTCGACGAAAGCGCCGAAGGCCGCCACATTGGTGACCGTGCCCTCGAGCTGCATGCCCGGCTTCAGGTCCTTGATGGTTTCGACGCCGTCGGTGAAGGTCGCGGTCTTGAAGCTGGGGCGCGGATCGCGCCCGGGCTTTTCGAGTTCGGTGAGGATGTCCTTCACGGTGGGAAGGCCGAAGGTTTCGCTAACGAAGTCCTGCGGCTTCAGGGCTCGCAGCTGCGCGGTATCGCCCATCAGGCTGCGAATGTCGCGGCCGCAGGCAGCGACGATCTGGCGGGCGACGCCATAGGCCTCGGGATGGACGGCGGAGGCATCGAGCGGTTCCTCGCCATCGCGGATCCGGAGAAAGCCCGCCGACTGCTGGAAGGCCTTGGGACCCAGACGCGACACCTTGAGGAGTTCCTGACGCGACACGAAGGCGCCATTGGCCTGGCGATATTCGACAATGGCCTCGGCAAGGCCCGGCCCCAGGCCCGAGACATAGGCGAGGAGCGGTGCCGAGGCGGTGTTGAGGTCCACCCCTACGGCATTCACCGCGTCCTCGACGACGGCACTGAGCGAGCGGCCGAGCTGATACTGGTCGACGTCATGCTGGTACTGGCCGACGCCGATCGACTTCGGCTCGATCTTGACGAGCTCGGCCAGCGGATCTTGCAGGCGGCGGGCGATCGAGACAGCGCCACGCAGCGACACATCGAGATCGGGGAATTCGCGCGCCGCAAGTTCGGACGCCGAATAGACCGAGGCGCCGGCCTCCGACACGATGACCTTGGTGGGGACCTTGGCGTCCTTGGGCAAGAGCGACAGCGCTTCGGCGACGAGGCGTTCGGTCTCGCGGCTGGCCGTGCCATTGCCGATGGCGATGAGATCGACGCCATGCTGGGTGACGAGGCGCAGCAGCGAGGCCTGCGCGCCGCGCAGGTCATTCTTGGGCTGGAAGGGATAGAGCGTGTCGGTGGCCAGAAGCTTGCCGGTGGCATCGACCACCGCCGCCTTGACGCCGGTGCGGATGCCGGGATCGAGGCCGAGGATGGGTCGGGTGCCGGCCGGCGCCGCGAGCAGCAGGTCCTTGAGGTTGCGCGCGAAGACGGCGATGGCCTCGTCCTGGGCGCGGCTGCGGAGATCGCCGAGAAGATCGATCATCATGGTGATCGACAGCTTCACGCGCCACGTCCAGTCGGCCACGGCCCGCAGCCACTTGTCACCCGGCGCGACGCCGGCGATGCCGATGGCCGTGGCGATGATCTGGCCGGCACGGGCCGGGCCGGCTTCGGGATCAGGCGCGATATCCAGCGAGACCACCTCCTCCTTGGAGGCGCGCAGCATGGCAAGGGCGCGATGCGAGGGCACGGAATGCCATGCCTCCTTGTGATCGAAGTAGTCGGAAAACTTGGCGCCCTTCTCCTCCTGACCGGTGACCACGCGGGAGGTGAGGAAGGCCTCGGCCTTCATGAAGGCGCGGAGCTCGCCAAGCAGGGCGGCATTTTCGGCAAGGCGTTCCATCAGGATGTCACGCGCGCCGTCGAGGGCCTCCTTCACGGTCTTGACGGTCTCGGTGAGGAAGGTTGCGGCGAGGGCATCGGGCTCGGCGCTGCGATCGGCGAGAATGGCGTCAATCAGGGGTTCGAGGCCATTCTCGCGCGCGATCATCGCCTTGGTGCGGCGCTTGGGCTTGAAGGGCAGGTAGATGTCCTCGAGCTCGGACTTGGTCTGAGCCAGTGACAGGGCGCGCGCCAGATCGTCGGTGAGCTTGCCCTGCGTGCGAATCGACTCGACGATGGCCTTGCGGCGATCCTCCATCTCGCGGAGGTAGACGAGCCGTTCGGAGAGCTTGCGCAACTGCGTGTCATCGAGGCCACCGGTGGCTTCCTTGCGGTAGCGGGCCACGAAGGGAACCGTGGCACCCTCGTCGAGCAGACCAACTGCGGCCGCCACCTGCCTGGGCTGCGCGCCGATTTCCACGGCGATGGTTTCGAATATCTGTGTTGAGCTGTCCAAATGCGTCTCTCGCCAAGCTGCCGGGATTCGTGATCCCTGCACCTGTCCTGCCGATGGGGGCAGCAGGGGTCAAGTGTCGAAGATTTCTGTGGATGGAATGGCAGCAAAGGTTCTCAGCGGAGCGTTCATCATCGCTGGCATTTCCTTTTCGAGGGACCTCGTTCAAGCTGGAATGGTGGACGAACACGCAACAGACGACAACGAGCCGCTGCTCGGCCGGGGCGCCCTGGCAGCCTGCATTGTTTTTGCCGCCGTGGTCATGGCTGCGGGCCTCATCGTGTTGCCTCCGATCCCGGCGGTGGCGACAGGCGTTCTGGCCTTGCTGATGTCGTTGATCACGCTCATCGACCTCAAGCACTTCATCATTCCCAATGCGCTGTCCTTCCCGGCGGTGCCGCTGGGCATGCTGGCCAACATCCTGGTGTTCCATGCCCAGGACTGGAGCGCAGGTCTGACGGAGAGCGTGATCGGTGCGGTTCTGGCGGCCGGGAGCTTCTATCTCCTGCGCGCCGCCTGGCTTCGCCTGCGCGGGATCGACGGGTTGGGCATGGGCGACGTCAAGCTGGCGGCAGTTGCCGGGGCCTGGCTGGGGCCATCGCTGCTTGCGCCAGCCTGCCTTGCCTCGGCCTTGGCCGGGCTTTGCGCCGTGGCCATCATGGCACTGCGGCCGGGCCGGAAGATTGCCATGAACGATGAAATTCCCTTCGGCAGCTTCATTGCTCCCGTGATCCTCGGCTTCTGGGTCTGGCGGGTTTTCGACCTCGTCCCAATCTGGTTATCAGCGCAACCCTGAATTAAGGGTTTGATTACCGAATCGACGCATAAGCTTTACCGATCATTAGGTTTTCCGACACCGGTCTGGGCTCCACGGGCCCGGCCGCAGGGAGTATCGCATTGCCTTCGGCCGACTTCCGCAACGGCATCAGGACCCGCCTTCTCAGCCTTGGCAGGGTCGCCTTGCTCGGCTGGGTGGGGCTGGCGCTGGCATCGTGCCAGGCGCCCACCGCCTCGCTGGACAGCACCAACCAGATCGACCTGACCGCCAAGACGCCGCGCAAAGTTAGCAACCGGGGCAGCGGCCCGGTGATGAAGCCCGCGGCGCAGGCGTCCCGGTATGAGGTGTTTGCCGGCGCGACCGGATCGATCGGCGCGGCCGGCGAGGATCCGCCCGCGGGCCTTGGCCAGCAGGAGGACGGCAAGTTCACCATCAACCTCGATGCCGCCACGGTGGGCGAGGCCAGCAAGCTGATCCTGGGCGAGACGCTTGGCTACAATTACACCGTCGACCCGAACCTGCTGCAGGCCAACACCATCACCATGGTGAGCAACCGGCCGCTCAGCGCACGCCAGTTGCTCGATACCTTCGAGGCATCGCTGCGGATGGTCAATGCCGGGCTGGTGCAGGCCGACGGCAACTTCAGGGTCGTGCTGCTGCAGACGATGGAGGGCGAGGCGAGCAACGTCGACATGGGGACGGACGTGTCGGCCGGCTACGGCGTCAGCGCCGTGCCGCTGCGCCATGTGGCGCCTGCCGTCATGGTGAACCTCTTGGACGGGTTCATGCAGCAGATGGGCTCCGCCCGGGGCTGGAATGCCGGAAACATGATCCTGATCCGGGGGCCTGCCTCGCAGCGCCGATCGCTGGTCGAGGTGGTGATGAACTTCGACGTCGATGCGATGCGCAACCAGACCTTCGGCATGGCGGCCCTCGAGAACGGCCGTGCCGAGGAGGTTGCCGCGCAGGTCACCAAGGTCTTCGCCCAGGACAGCGCCGCCGCCGGCCCAAACGGGCTGAAGATCATTCCAGTGCCGAACATCAACAGCCTCATCATCATCGCCAATGACCAGGCGAAGGTGAAGCGCGCCATCACCTGGATCAAGCGCCTCGACCGCGAGAGCATCGATTCGCCGAAGTCCTATGTCTATGCCGTGCAGCATGGCAATGCAGCGGAGCTGGCGAAGATCCTGAGCGCCACATATGGCGGGTCCGCTGACGCGGGCCCCACCGCCGAAGTGGCACCCGACACGCGGCCGATGGATGTTTCAGTGGAAGGCAACAACCAGAACCAGCAGGAGGCAGACCCGAGCAACATGGGCGGCGAAGCACCTCCGGAGATGGAGCCGCAAGCCCAGACGGGCGCCGAAGGCATGACGACCGCGAGCACCGGCCAGACCGCCGGCACGGGAAGCAGCAGCGCGACGGGGTCGTCCGGCAACAGCATTCGCATCACGCCCATTCCGGCGAACAACACGCTTCTGATCCGCGCATCGCCACGCGACTATCGCGAGGTTCTCTCGACATTGGCGCAGATCGATGCGCCGGCCACGCAAGTGCTGATCAACACCACCATCGCCGAAGTGCGGCTCAACGATGCCCTGCGCTATGGCGTGCAGGCCTATTTTCAGAGTGACAACTTCAGCTTCATACTGACTGACAAGACGCAGGCACCCGCCGAAGGCGGTGCATTCATCAGCCCCAAGCTTCCCGGCATGAACTTCGTGCTGGGCGGCATTTCCAATCCGCAGCTGGTGGTGGATGCCCTGTCCAAGGTCACCAATGTGCGGATCGTCTCCTCGCCGTCGCTCCTCGTGATGGAGAACGAGACGGCCACCATCAAGGTGGGTGACCAGATCCCGATCCAGACCCAGACCGAGACCGTGCAGGGCGGCCAGACCGTCAACTCCTTTGATTACCGCGACACCGGCGTGGTGCTGAAGGTGAAGCCCCGCGTCAATGCCAATGGCGTGGTCATGATCGACCTCGGTCAGGAGCTTTCAGCCGTCCAGCCAGATACCGGGGTTGGCGGAAACCCGCAGTTCTCGCAGCGCACCATCAACAGCAAGGTGTCGGTGAACGATCAGCAGACGGTGCTGCTCGGCGGCCTCATCAACGGCCAGGAGAATCGCAGCCGCACAACGGTGCCGGGCGCAAACAAGGTGCCGCTGCTGGGCAAGCTCGTTGGCACGACCGGCGGGGACGCCAGCCGCACCGAGATGATCGTGTTCATCACGCCCACCATCATCCGCAACGCCGATGAAGCGGCACAGAGTTCACAGAACCTGCGCGACACCATGAAGAACCTGAACTTCAACTGAGGCTGCGGGCTAGCCGCCGCCATCCGGCGGCAGCGCGTATTGCTCCGGCAAGGCGGGTTGGCCCGGCGGCTGCTTGGGCTGCGGCATGGGCAATGGCAGTGGCAGCGGCAATGGTTGGTCCTGGGCTGGCGCCTCGCCGCCCATCTGGCCATCATCAGGAGAGTCAGGCCCGGCAGATGCGAACATGTTGAAGGTAACGGGGTTCTCTGGCGTGCCGATCGCCACCGAACGGTCACCGACATCGACGACGCTCCAACTATCGACACTCTCACCCTTGCGCAGATAGACGACCTCGCCACTGGCGGCGATGCGCAGCGCCGCGATGCGACCGTCCGGACCGGCGGAGACGCCGAGCAGCTTGTAGTCCTCAGGACCCGGGCCCTGCGGCGGCGGCGGTGGCGGGGGCGGTTCCATCACCGGCTGTTCCACTTCCGGCGCGGGCGGCGTCACCGGCACCGGAGGACGCGGCTCACGCGAGGGGTTGAACAACGGCTGGTCAACGATGGCGGCAAAGGACTCCGGATCGAGACCTTCCAGCGGGTTGAGCTTCACCTCCCCAGTCCGTGGCACGCCGGCGCTGGTCACGGGCTGTTCACCGCCACCTGGCGCAAGCGACGGAAGTCCATCGAAGGCGAGATAGCCTCCAAGCAGGGCGGCAACCGCGGCGAGGCCTGCGAGACGCTTGTTCACGGCTGTGCCCTCCACCCATAGGCTTCGATGCGTACCGTCATGCGGAGTGCCTCGGAGGGATATTGATCAGCTTCGCCCTCGCCCGCGGAGGGTTGAATCTCGAGGCCCGTCACGAACATGACCGGCAGCCCCGACTCGACATCGACAAGAAAGTCACGCAGTTGCTCGATGCTGCCTTCGGCGTCCATGTTCAGGCGGTAAGGCATGCCGCCCTCGCCATCGCCGGTGTCGACGGGTTGCATGCGCTTGACCGCGAGCCCTGCGGCAGAGGCAGCCTCGCCGGCGATGCTCTGGAACTTCGCGAAGACGAGGCCCGGCGTGGCGCCCTCGAGGAACATCGGGTCGACCTTGTCCGCTTCGGTGAGGCGCGTGACGCCTTCACCTGCGGCCTTGGCGACGCGGGCAGCGACCATGTCATGTTCCGCTTCGGCCTGGCGCAGCCTCTCGGCCGCGGCAGAATGCCAGGCCAGCAGCAGGTAACCCATGACGATCACCGCAAATGCGGCGACCGCGAGCACGGCCATGCCCTTGCGGGCTTCGGCGGAAAACCCCTTTGCAGACTTGAGCAGCGTCATCGCGTCACCTGGTGTGCTGGCGCGTCGACAAGCCCCGCCTCACCCGCTATGTATGTTTGCATGGTGCAGTTGTCCGTTCGCTTATTCATGCCGGTGGCCCTGATCGCCATGGCCACCCTCGCTGGTTCCAAGCCGGTTGCGGCCGAAACGCTCGAATGCCTGATCAGCCGCGGCAATGTGTGCTTCTCCACGGGTTGCAGCAACAGCGGCAAGTCGCAGCGGCTGGCACTTGACCTGGGCGCCAGCCTGTACCGGCTGTGCCCCAACCGCTTCAACGACCAGGGCTGCAGCGAAGCGCCAATGCAGTTCGACATCCGCGACACGGCCATCATCGGCATCAGCATGGACGGGCCGGAGATCTCGGCCCGCGCAGTGTTCATGAACCGGGCGACGGGGGCGCTCAGCACCTCGCTGCTCGCCGCCGGCATGTCCGGTGTCGACTTCGGGAGCTGCCAGATTCCGCGCTAGGGCACCACGACTCATGGCGCGGCTTCCGATGGTGGCGCCTTCTCCAGCGTGGCGATGAGCGAGAAGGCGTCGGAATTGCTGTCCTGATCAAGTTCCGTCGCGGCGGCGAAGTTCACGCCCTGCAATCCTCGCGAGGCTTCGAGAAGCTGAATGAGAGCAGGGACACCACTGCCCTGCCCCTTGATGGTCAACTGGTCACCATCGAGCACAAGCGTCGTGAGATGCACGGTATCAGGCAGCAGCTTTGACACGTCCTCGAGCACGGCAACAGCCGACAGCCGGTCCTTCCGCGCCTGATAGAGGCGATTGGCTGCCGTCACGAGGGGCGGTTCGCCGGCAGGCGCGCCACCGGGTTTCAGCGAAGCCATGAGAGACGTGGTTTCCGCTTCGAGCCGCGCGGTTTCCGACGTGGTGCGGTAGACCCAGAAAAGCCCAAGGCCAAGGAGCAGAGCGAGTGCCGCGGCGGCAGCGCGGGCCATGCCAGCCGCACGTTTCCGCGCCGTGCGCCGCTCGTCGCCAGATCCAAGGTCGATATCGACCGCCTCGCCATCAGGCAACAGAACCGACAGCGCCTTCACCTCGGCCCCGGCCTGGCGCAGCGTGGCTGCAAGGTCATCCAGCAGGGCGCGGCTCACCACCGCAACCTCCACCGAGACATGCTGAGGATCACCCGCGATTGTGGACGCGCGCATGCCCCACAGGCACTGCGCCAGCGGCCAGGGGGCCAGGCCCTCGACCTTGTTGCGCACGATGGCCCGCAGCACCTCGTCGGGCTGTTGTGGCAGGGTAATCTGCTGACTGATCGACTGGTCCGCCGCGAAGCTCAGCGCAACCTCGGGCCCGATGCCCGCTGCCAGTTGCTGGATGACGTCCTTCAGCGCCAGCTGCGGGCGACCCGCCGCGGTCAACAGCACCTCACGGTTACCCCCGCTGAGGCGCATGGCATCGACAGCGCCCAAGCGGATGCGAAGCTCCATGGCAGGATGCTCCACCGAAGCACGCCTGAGCGCCAATTCCTCGGCAAGCGTCATGACCGGGGCGGAGAGCGCGGACCAGATGCCGGCAAGGGAAAGCTTCACGTTGTTGTCGTCCATCGTCACTTTTCCTCCAGCGCCAGCGTGCCGAAGGGCATCTGGCCCTGCGGCAGGAGGCGCACCACCGCCTGAGCGGAACTGCCCGGCAAGACGCCGGGACCGGCGTTGACCTTCACATCCACCACGAAGACGCTCGGCTGCCTGAGCGTGAGCATGCCGGGCAGTCTTTGCGCAAGCTGTTGCAGCCTGCTGTCGTTCGCGCCGATTGCAGTCTTCCTCGCCATCGCAATGTCCGAAATGTCCCTTTCCGAGAGGCCGGGAATGGCCTGCAGCACTTGCTCGGGAGCTGCAAGCGGATTTATCTCGCCCGTCGGATTATAAACAGTGAGACCGGCGCCAAGCGCTCCGACCTCCTCCGGCGGAAGGTCGAGAAGGCCCGGCAGCTGGTCTACGGCCAGGAAGATGATGGGCACGACCGGCGGCTTGGGCGGGGCACCACCAACCGGCGGGGCAGAAGCAGCACGGGCGGGGGCACCTGCTGGCGCAGGCGCCTTTTGCGGAGGCCTGCCCGCCGGCTCCGGGGTGGCGTCTTTCCGCAGCTGGGTGATGCGGTCGGCCAAACCGTCTGCCGCCTCGCGGCCAAGGCCGCTGAAGCGGGCAACAGCCTCGATCAGCTTGGGGTCGGAGCGGTTGAGATCGATGAAGCCAGCGGCATCGCGCAGCCTGACGGTTGCGGACACCCCGCCACCGAGGTCCACTTCCGTCTCGTCACCATCGAGATACACGCGTCGGTCCTCGGGGGTTGCGAGGATCAAGGCCTTGCCAGCCTCGACGCCGGAGCGCAGTGCCAGATGTGACGCAAGACGGCGCTGCTCAAGCTCTTCGCTGCTGATGCCGGAGCGGGTCAATGCAGCAGTGGCAACCACCATAACCGCCATGATGGCGACGGCCAGAAGCACCGCGATGAGAATGATGCCGCGCTCCGCGGCGGATGCCGGAGGGGACCTCACTGCGTGGCCCCCTCAGGCTCGGCCGTGCCGCAGCGTGCCTCGAGATTGCCGGCACAGTCGACTTCCGAGTCAATTGCGAGGGACTGCACAAAGCCCGGCACACGAAGCCTTCCGGTTTCGCGATTGGTGACCGTGAGGCGAATCTGCTCCGGCATCGTCTCGGTGGCCTGCCAGCTGCCATTCCATTCACGCTGGCCGGTGCGCTGCGCGCGATAGGCGAAGGCGATGTCATAGGGCCCGCTCAGCAGCACCACAGGATCGCCCCATTGTGGCAGGGCGACGTCATCGCCCGCAGGCAGCGGCGTGCGCTCGCGCAGCAGGGTGGACTGCCCGTCCTTCTGCCGAACGCTGAGGCGCACCAGATAAAGGCCGGGTGCCGTCAGCCCCTCCTCCTCGCGCAGTGGATAGACGATGGCATCGGAGCGTCCGTCAAAGACATAGCCGGCAAAATCTCCGGGCTTCGCGGGACGCCGGATCTTGGCGATGCGGCCCACGTCGCGGCTGAAGATATCAAGCGCGGCGGCGAGTTCCGATTGCTCGCCAAGGCTGCGGCGCGTGTGGTCAGTGCCCTTGCCAACCGCCGACATCGCCATGTTGAGCGACATGAGCACGAGGGAAGAGAGCACGAGTGCGGCAAGCACCTCGATCAGCGTGAAGCCGGCCTCGCGGCGATATGCTGCTTTGCGTGTCATCGGCCGAGCTTCAGCGCCGTGCCGGTGACTTCGCCGCCCTTGCCCCAGCCAACGGACGCCGTGAGGCGGTACATCCGGTAAACAGAAGGAAGCTTCCCCGGGGCGGCGACAGGCGAGATGTCGAGGCGCCAGCGATAGGGACCGGATTCGCCTGCACGCTGGGCCGGCGCGGTTTGGCCCGCCGCCAACTCGTCATCAAGGATGGACTGCAGGATGAGCCGTGCGCCCAGATGCTGGTCGAGCTTGTTCGCGCCCTTGATCGAACCGCCGACGCCACTGGTGAGGACCGCGATGGCGCTGGCGGCAACCGCCACGGCGCAAAGAACCTCGACGAGCGAGAAACCGCTGTTGCGCCTAGAGCGTCTGGGCATCGGCCCGCCCCGTCAGCCAGTTGATGCGCAGGCCATAGTTCCGGCCACGGAAGCCAAAGGAAAGTTCGCCGCCCGTCGATGACCCGGACGGGAAAAAGCGGATGGCGGGCAACGAACCATCCTTCGGCACCGCCACCTTGGCATCGAGGGAAAGCCCGCGCGGCATCTCCAGCGTGCGGCCGCCATCGGAGAAGCTGATGCGCCGGCCTTCGGCATCGATCACCACGGAGGTCTGCGACTGGCCCTCGATCGCCGCGGTGCGCGCGTCGCGGAACAGAGCCTCGGCCTCGACGAGGAAGGAACGCACGCGCGCCGACTCGAGGCTGGTGCGGCCGATCGACATGACAGCCGTGGCCGACAGCGCCAGGATCACCAGCACCACCAGCAATTCGAGCAGGGTGAAGCCTGCCTGTGCCTCAGTTCGAGACGTCGGCATTCTCGTCGGTACCGCCTTCCTTGCCGTCTGCGCCCAGGCTCTTGATCTCGAATGAACCGGCATTCTGGCCAGCCTGATAGATGTAGGGGCGGCCCCACGGATCCTGCGGCACGTCACCCTTGGCCAGATAGGGACCGTTCCAGCCCGTGATGTTTCCGGGCGACTTCACCAGCGCGGCGAGGCCCTCGGTCGAGGAGGGATAGCGGCCCACGTCGATGTGGAAGAGTTCCATCGCCGTCACCAGGCTTTCGATCTGGATGTGCGCGGTCTTGGCGCGCGAACTGCCGAGATAGCCGATGACACGCGGTCCGATGATCGAGGCCAGCAGCACGAGGATCACCAGCACGACGAGCAGTTCGACGAGCGTGAAGCCACCTTCGCCCGCCCTGCGCCGTGCCGTGTTGCGAAGCCGCTTCGGGATGTCGTTCGAAATCATGACGTCAGGTCCTGTTTGTCAAAGTGCCAGATCGTTGATGGAAATGACCGCGCTCATGAGCGAGGTGATGATGAAGCCGACGAAGACGCTGAGCACCAGAATGATGATCGGGCCCACCAACGAGACGGTGCGGTCCGTCATGCGGTCAACTTCGTCGTCGAGAATATCGGTCACGCGCAGCAGGCTGGGCGTCAGGTTTCCGGTCTCCGCACCCACCTTGATCATGCGGGCAAGCAGCGGCGGCAGGATGCGGGAGCGCTCGAGCGGGGCGACGAAGTCTTCGCCGCGGCGCAGCGCCACCTCCATGTCCTCCGCTGCCTTGAGGATGCGCCGGTCCGGGCTTGTCGAGGCGATGAGCCTGAGGCTGGCCTGCAGGTTCATGCCGGCTGCTGACAGGGTTCCGAGCAGGCGGCAGAATTGCGCCACCTCGGACTTCATGAGGAGCTTGCCGAGCAAGGGCAGCCGGAGCGCCAATTCGCGCACCAGCCTTGGAAGCGACGTTCGCGACCAGAGAAACGCCATGGCGATGACGGCGAGCGCCACGGCGATGGCCAGCGTGATGCCGTTGGCGATCAGCCAGTCGGACGTGCTGAGCACCATCTGCGCGGTTTCCGGAACCGGCGCGCCGCTGCTCGAGAGCATGTCCTTGATGCCCGGGACGACCGACACCATGAGAAAGATGACGACGCCGATCGACAACACCACCAGCATGATCGGGTAGACCAGTGCCGACACCACCTTGCCGCGGACCTTCTGCTCACGCTCACGCGCCGTGGCCAGCCTGTCCAGAACCGAGGCGAGCGTGCCGGTGGCTTCTCCGACCTCGACCATGGAGAGATAGAACGGCGGGAACGAGCCGGCCTCCTCAAGCGCGTCATGGAAGCTGCGGCCCTTGCGGATGGCGCCGCGCACCTCGTTGACAGCCGCGGCGAGCGGTTTCGAGAAAGTCTCGCCTGAAAGGATCTCGAGCGAGCGATTGAGGGTGGTGCCCGCTTGCAGCAGCCAGGCCAGCTGCCGGGTGAAGCCGGTCAGTTCCTGACGGGGTATGCGGCCGGCGGTCAGGCTCATGAATGAGGTGACCCCGCCGCCCTGCTCATCCTCCCGGATATCGATGGGATGGAGCCCCTGCTCCGACAGGCGGCTGATGGCCAGCGAACGGTCGGCCCCTTCGATGGTGCCGATCACCTTCTCGCCCGAGTCCCTGATTGCCGAGTAACGGAAGCTCGCCATCAATCCTCCGACGTCACGCGTCCGAGTTCTTCGATGGTGGTCAGACCCTCGCGGCACTTGGCAAAGCCATCCGCCATCATGCTGGCCGTGCCGGCCTTGCGCGCGGCGTGGGCGATGACGTCAGCCGAGACGCCGGGCTTGATGAGGCGGCGCACGTGATCGTCGATGACCATGACCTCGAAGATCGCGGCGCGCCCGGAAAAGCCCGTGTTGCCGCAATAGGTGCAGCCGCAGGCCTTGTAGAGGGTGACGCTGGCATAGCCGGAGGCGCCGGCGCTGTCCGGCAACTGCGCCAGCAGGTCGGGCGTTGCCTCATAGGGTTCGCGGCAGTGTATGCAGAGTTTCCGCACCAGGCGCTGGGCGATGATGCAGCGGAGCGTCGATGCGATGAGGTAGGCCTGAACGCCGAGGTCGAGCAGACGGACGACCGCGCCCGCAGCGGAATTGGTGTGCAGCGTGGTGAGTACGAGGTGGCCGGTGAGTGCCGCGTTGACGCCAATGCTGGCGGTCTCCGGATCGCGCATTTCGCCGACCATGATGATGTCCGGGTCAAAGCGCAGCAGCGAACGCAAGGTGCGCGCAAAGGTGAGGCCGATCTCACTGTGCATCTGAACCTGGTTGACGCCCTCGACCTGGTATTCCACCGGGTCCTCGATGGTGACGATCTTGCGGCGTGGATCGTTGAGGACGCCGAGCACGGCGGCAAGCGTGGTGGTCTTGCCGCTGCCGGTGGGACCGGTCACCACGATCATGCCATGCGCGTGCTGGATCTGCTGGCGCACCACCGCAAGGTCAGCCGGAGAGAGGCCGAGCCGGTTGATGTCCGGCGCCTGGGTGTTGGAGCTCAGGAAGCGGATGGCGATGCTTTCGCCGTGGATGGTCGGCATGGTCGCCACGCGGATGTCATGTTCGCGCTCGGCGATGCGCAGCCTTGCGCGGCCATCCTGCGGCAGGCGCTTCTCTGCGATGTTGAGGTTGGTCAGAATCTTGAGGCGCGAGACTGCGGCGCGACCCAGTTCGCTGGACAGCCGTTCACGCTCCTCGAGCAGGCCATCGACGCGATGTCGGACAATCACGTAGCCGCGCGCCGGTTCGATGTGGAGGTCGGTGGCGCGAGCAGCGGAGGCCTCACGAAACAGACGGTTGACGAGGTCGATGACCGGCGCGTCGAGGGCCAGGTCCTTCAACGTGTCGTCATCATCAGTGCCGGCGGAACTGCCGGCCTGTTCAGTCGCGCGGCCTTCATCGAGCCGCTCGATGGCGGAAAGGATCTGGTTGTCGGTTCCGAGCGACAGCGACAGTTCGAGCCCGGAGGCAAGCCTGAGGGCGGCGAGCGATGCCTCGTCGGACGGATCGCTGACGATGACGGACAGCCTGTCGCCCTCGACCGCGACCGGCAGCACATGGCGCTCGCGCATGAAGCGCAGCGAGATCGCGTCCGGCAGCACACGTGCGGATGGCCACCGGGTGGCGACCGGCAGATCGAACACCCGGCCCAGTTCGGTGGCGAGCACCTGCTGGTCGACCAGGCCCTGGCGCAGCAGCAGCCGGATTTCCGTCTCGCGGCTGGTTGCCGCCTGGCCGACGATGTCGGCCGCCTGCTCATTCGAGATGAGGGCCCGTTTCGAGAGATCGCTGAGAAGGTGTTTCACGGTTGCCTATCCTAC
>JBEARP010000279.1:0-8609 GCA_041163105.1 Pseudomonadota bacterium | reverse complement strand
TAGCGACAAACGCCGCGCCGCCGCGCAAGCGGGCCGGGGCTGGCCTCCAGTGGGGGGCCTGTCCGGCCCTTCCCGCCACTCCGGCGCAACGGGCGCATCGCGCCATTTTCCCAATTGGATTGCGTGAGCGCCCGGTCCGGCACTCCCTTCCTCCGCCGCGCATGAGCGCTCGCGGGGTTCGGCCCCGCGGGCGCCCGCCGCCGTGACGGCTTTCACACATAGTCATCAGAACATGGAGGTCACATGCTGAACCGCGCGTGGGTTGAACGCGAGGAACCACTTCCCCATTGCCCGCTGCCCGCCTGCCGCCGCAGCGGCACCTGCCAGCACCCAACCGAGAACGATCCCTGCCGCCGACTGCACGAGACGCGCGAGGCCTTCTACACAGCACTCGCCCGGAAGATCGACCGCATCCGGCACGAGATCATTGCCAGCCGCCCGCCGGGCAAGGTGGTGAAGGTGGCCGAACCCGGAACACCGCTGTTCGAGCGTCGCCACAAGGCCCTCTATGACATGTTCCGCGCCGCCGACCAGGCCCACTCGGCAAGAGACATGGCGGAGCGCGCCGCGAAGGGCAAGCAAAAGCAAAATCAAAAGCCCGCCAGCGCGGGCAGCGCGTGACGGGCCCTGGTTGAAATCGGCTGCCGCTCAGGCGGTGGTGATGCGCAGCTTCCGGTCGCGGGCGCGCAGGATGTACCACACCACGAGCACGCCGAAGCCCTTGGACACTACTTCCGTCATGAAGGCGGCAGGCGTGAGGTAGCCGGCGAGATACTGGAAGGCCAGCGTGTCCAGCGGCACGGCGATCATCGAGGAGATCAGGATGCGCTGGGACAGCGGGCGGCGCAGGAAGGAATAGACACCCCAGTCCGCCGTTTCCGACAGGATGAAGGCGGTGATGGAAGCCGCGGCGATCACCGGGTCCACCATGAACCAAGTGAGCACGCCCGCGGCGGCGGTGGCGAAGAGGATATAGTGGCCGACCTCGCGCTGCGCATAGTCGCGCAGCACGAAGATGAAGCCGACCACCACATTGGCGAGGTAGAGGTCGCCCAGCGGCGTCGACCACGGTGCAATCGCCGTGAACATCCAGTTCACGGCGACGATCGCGGCAACGTAGAGGGCGACCCACATGGGCTGTGGTCCTTAGCCGACGATCTCTTCGGGCTTGAACACCTGGGCGATCTCGATCTTGGCGTTGTCGGCCGAGTCCGAACCATGCACCGAGTTTGCCTCGATCGACTCGGCGAATTCCTTGCGGATGGTGCCGGCCGCGGCGTTGGCCGGGTTGGTGGCGCCCATCACTTCACGGTACTTGGCAACGGCGTTCTCGCCTTCCAGCACCTGCACGACGACCGGGCCCGAGATCATGAAGGCCACGAGGTCGTTGAAGAAGGGGCGCTCCTTGTGGACGCCGTAGAAAGCCTCGGCGTCGGCCTTGGCCCACTTGACGCGCTTCTGGCCGACGATGCGGAGGCCAGCGCCCTCGATCTTGGCGTTGATGGCGCCCGTCAGGTTGCGCCGCGTCGCGTCCGGCTTGATGATCGAGAAGGTGCGTTCGATGGCCATGAAAGTCCTCGTTGTGTGCTTGGCTTATTGAAGGGATCGGGCCGCCGTATAGCGGCGGCCCGGCCTCATGGCAAGCTTTGGCTCCGGCGCCTAATCCAGCTGCCCCAGCAGCGGGGTGATGCGGGCCAGCGACACGCGGCGGTTCTCGGCCTCCGGCTGGCTGGTCGGGATCTTCAGGTAGCGCTCGCCGAGGCCCACCGTCTGCAGGCTTTCGGGCGGGATCACGTAATAGGTGACCAGCGCCTCCTTCACCGCCGTTGCGCGCTGGCGCGACAGCCGCAGGTTGGCCGCGTCCGAACCCACCGCATCGGTGTGGCCCTCGATCAGGAACACCTCGTCCGGGTGGCTGGCCAGGATGCGCTCGAGGATGGAGGCGATGCGGTCCAGCTTGTCGATCTCCTCCTCGCGCAGGTAGCCCTCGCCGAAGCCGAAGTGCACGGTGTCGATCTCGATCCGCGCCACCGCGTCGCGGGCGTCGGGCGAGCCCTCGATCTCCTCCACCGTGTAGCGACGGTCGATCACGCGGCGCGGCGGGGCGGCCAGAACGTCGGCGATCTCCTCGTCGTCGGCCTCGGCCGCGAACAGGTCGTCCGGCACGTCGTAGCCGGGCTCGTAGCCATCATAGATGTTGATGTTGAGCGAAACGCCGCCGCTGCGCAGCTGCGCCTCGCGCTGGCGGCGGTCGTCGATCATCTGGCGGCGCAGGTAGCGGCGGTCTTCCTCCATCTGGCGGCGCCACATCATGCGCTCCTCCGCGGCGTAGCGGTCATCGGCCACCACGTCGCGATAGACGTCGATGCGGCGCACCAGTTCGCGGTCGTCGAGTTCGCGCGGCGGGCGGCGGTCCTGCAGCACCTTGCGCCGGTCCGCATCGTTGCCCTTGCCGCCCTGCTGCTGGCCGGGCTTCTGGCCCTGCGGCGGCGGCTGGTCAGGCGGGGGCAGACCTTCGCTGGTGGCCACGTCGTCGCGCAGCACCGCGCGTTCGCGGGCCAGCTTGGCGCGCAGCGCGTCGCGGGTTGCGGGCGTCAGGCGGTTGCTGGCCAGCAGGTCGCGCACCTCGGCAAGCCGCTTGCGCAATTGCTTGCGCTTCATGGTGCTCACGTCGGCCGTGTCGTTGAGGTAGGCCTGCGCGCGGCGTTCCAGTGCCGGGTCCACCTTCACCGGGCTCGTCTTCTGCTGCTCGGTCTGGGCCGGCGGCGGCTGGGTCTGGGGCTGTTCAGCCACCGGCGGCTGCGGCGCGGGCGCGGGCTGCTCCGCCACGGGCGGCTGCGGCTGCGGCGCGGGTTGCTGGGCCTGGTCGGGCGCCGGCTTGTTGCCCAGCTCGGCGCGGGCCTCGCGGATCACGTTGCGCAGGGCGGCGCGCTGGTCGGGGGACAGGCCCTCGGCCTTGGACAGCGCCATGGCGCGCTGCATCTGCTGGCGCAGCGCCTCCTCGCCCAGCTCTGCGGCCGGAACCACGGTCAGCAGGAAGGCTGCAACCTCGGGCGAGCCGGTGGAGGCCTCCGGCTGCGCCGCCGGGGCAGCGGGCGGCTCAGGCTGCACCTGCTCCACCGCGGGCTGCGGCGCGGGCTGCGGTTCGGGCTGCGGTTCGGGCTGGGCCTGCTGCGGGTCGAAGGGCGGCAGCGGCGGCTGCTCGATCTGCGGCTCGGGCTGGGCCTGCTGCGGGTCAAAAGGCGGCAGCGGCGGGTCCTCGAGCATGGGCTCGGGCGGGGGCTGGGGCTGGGACTCGCCCTCGGCCTGCGCCACCTGAATCAGGCGCGTCGCATCGGCGGATCCGGCCTGCACCGCTCCAGACGCCGAAAACAGCGCCAACGCCAATACGCTGGCCTTCACGGGGAAAAGTTTCATCCGGTCACTCCGCTTCAATTCCAGTGGTACGGAACGCACCACCGCTGTTCAAGGTTCCGGATCATGCCGCCCGCGCATGGCGGAAGTGAGGGCCGAATGCGATGGCCGCGCCACAAGCCTGAACCCTGGATGAACGACGCAGACGTGATTTGCCGGCTAGCGTTGGGCGCACTAGACCAATTCCGCTCAGGAGAGACCCATGCTCAACCGTCGCCATCTCGTCGCCTGCCTTCTTGCCGCCGCTGCCAAGCCCGCGGCAAGGGCCCTTGCCGCAGAACCGGTTTTCTACCGCAATCCCGGCTGCGGCTGCTGCCTCGCCTGGACCGAGCGCATGGCCGCCGCGGGCCTGCCCGTCACCATGGAAGACAAAGAGGACTTGGCGGGCTTTTCGGCCAGTCTTGGCATTCCGGCGGGCCTCGAGGGTTGCCATGTCGGCGAAATCGGCGGCTATGTGGTCTCCGGCCATGTGCCGCCGGAGGACATCAAGCGCCTTCTTTCGGAGAAGCCAATGGCACGCGGCCTGATCGTGCCCGGCATGCCGGTGGGCTCGCCCGGCATGGAAATGGGCGAGCAGAAGGACCGCTACGACGTGCTGCTGCTCGCGAAGGATGGCACGACCACGGTCTTCGCCTCACACGGCTAGAGCCGCCCGGCCTCGATGATGCGCTTGAGGAAGGCGCGCGTGCGCTCTTCTTTGGGGCTTCCGAAAATTTCCGCCGGCGGCCCCTCCTCGTGCACCACACCTTCGAACAGGAAGCACACCTTGGAGGCAACTTCACGGGCGAAGCCCATCTCGTGGGTGGCCAGCAGCATGGTCATGCCCTGGGCCGCCAGGTCGCGCACGATGTTCAGGACTTCGGAGACCAGTTCCGGGTCAAGCGCCGAGGTGATCTCGTCGAGCAGCATCACCTTCGGTTCCATGGCGAGGGCGCGTACGATGGCGACGCGCTGCTGCTGGCCGCCGGACAGCCGGTCAGGATATTCCAGCGCCTTGGCCTCGAGGCCGATGCGCTTGAGCAGTGCCATAGCCTTCGCCTCGGCCTCGGCGCGGTCCACCTTCAGCACCTTGAGCGGAGCAAGCGTCACGTTCTCCAGCACGCTCATGTGCGGGAACAGGTTGAAGCTCTGGAACACGATGCCCACATTGCGGCGCAGGTTGTTGACGTCCACACCGGGGCCCGACACGCGGTCGTTCATCAGGCGGATCTCGCCGCCCTGGATCTTTTCAAGTCCGTTGATGCAGCGGAGCAGCGTGGACTTGCCGCAGCCCGAAGCCCCGATGAGGCAGACCACCTGATGCTCGTTGACCGACAGGTTCACGCCACGCAGCACCTTGACGGGTCCGAACTCCTTCTCGACATTGACGATCTCGAGGAACGACATGGCTCAGCCCCCTGCCCGCATGCGTGCGTTGTCACGGTCGATGAGCTTGTCGACGAAACGGGCCTGCGGAATGGTGATGATAACGAAGAGGATCGCCACCACGGTCACGGCGGAAAGATTGAACGCATTGGCGGCGATGATGCGCGACTGATTGAAGGCATCGATGACGCCGACCACCTGCACCAGCGCGGTATCCTTCTGCAGGCCGATGAAGTCGTTGAGCAGCGGCGCCATGATGCGGCGCACCGCCTGCGGCACGACCACGTAACGCATGGTCTGCATATACGAGAGACCAAGCGAGCGCGCGGCGGAAACCTGGCTCCAGTGGATCGACTCGATCCCCGAGCGGTAGACTTCGGCGACATAGGCGCCATAGGTCAAAGTCAGCGCCAGGATGCACCACCAGATGACGGGAATGCGGGTGAGCGAGCGTTGCTCGGCGACCGTCATGGAGGACATGTCAACGAACAGGCCCACGATGTGCGGTACGATGAGGTCTGGCAGCCCCGAGGTCGGGATGCCGAAGCCAATCAGGTAAAGCGTGACGACTGCGGGCAGGCCGCGGAAGATATCGCAATAGAGGATGGCGAGCGCACGGATGGGCTGGCCGGCCTTGCCGGGCATCAGGCGCGCCAGCGCCACGATCAATCCCCACACCAGCACCAGAACTTCCGCGACGATGAAGATGAAGATGTTCGTCAGGAAGAACTGCTTGGTGACCAGCCACCACTTCTGTTGCATCAGCGGCAGGTAGAAGAAGGTATTTCCAACCGCCACGTCGTTCATCATCACGAAGACCGAGAAGCCAAGCGCAATCAGCACGAAGGCGCCCCAGCCGAAAGTCACCCAGCCATTCTCGCGCGAGGCGGCGGTCTGGATACGTGCCTCCACAATGTCGCCCGCGGAGAGGGCTGCCGCGGCCCTGCGCGATTCTCCAAAGGACCGGATCGCCGGAATGAACAGCAACGCGGTCGCGGCAATGACCACCCAAAAGATGACCTGCCAGATGCCACTCATCACGCCCAGATATTCGAGCGAGGCACGCACCAGATGCGTGGCGCCATAGGCCGCAAGCGTGCAAAGCGCGGCAAAGAGAAGTGCAGCGGTGGCAAGGCCATCCGCGCGCTGCGGCAGGGGGGGAGGAGCGTGCTTTTTCACGTGGGAATGGCAATGCCCCCGCCACCTTCAAAGGCAGCGGGGGCAGTGACCTCAGGGATTGAAATACGGAACGGCGGCCGGATCCCTGCCCCAGGCAGCGGCGAGGTACTTGGCACCCAGCTTCCCGATCGTTCCATCATCGATCATCGACTGCATGATCTTGTCGATCGTCGCATTGTTGGTGTTGCCCTTCGGATAGATGGCGCCGTAGGATTCACCGGTCTTGTACTGGCCGACGACGTCCACCTTGTCCGGGTTTGCGACCACCTCAGCGAGCACGATCGAGGTGTCAGTCACAGCGACATCCACCTGGCCGGCACGCAGTGCTGCGAACATGTCACCCTGGTCGGGATAGACCTGCACGTCCGCGATGCCGAGCTTGTCCTGTACGAAGGCCGCACCGGTGGTGGCCTGCTGCACGCCGATCTTGGCGGACTTGATCGTCTTCTCGTCGACGGGCGCATCCTTGCGGACCAGCACGCCGATGTCGGAGCTGAAATAGGGCACCGAGAAGTCGTGAATCTTCTTGCGCTCATCGGTGATCGATATTTGCGACATGGCAAGATCGAAGTCGGCAGTCTGGCCAGCAATCAGCGCGTCCCAACCAACGTTCACGACCTCGAGCTTGTCATAGCCTGCGCGCCAGGCCATCTCGGCGGCCATGCAATATTCCATGCCGTCCTTGATGGCCTCGGGCGTATCGCCGTTCCACCAGATCGGGGCGGGCAGAGACACCTCGACGGTGAGCTGGCCGGCCTTGGCCGGGTTGGCGATCGGGATCGAGCCCTTCTCGCCCGTCACTTCACAATTGCCGATCATATTGGCGGCAGAAGCCGGCAGGCTGAAGGCCAGCATTGCGGCGGCGGCGAGAAGCACGCGTTTCGAAATGAACATGTCTTGTTTGCTCCCTGTGCTTGGTTATTGCGCTGAATAGACTGGAAAAAGCCTCGGAGGGCAAGAGGCATGACTGCTGAGAAAGATTAACGCAAGACAGCATCACCAATTTGCAGTAAAGGCCCGCGTCCCCACCTCGAAACCAGATCCGGACATGCAAGCAATCGGCATCGATTTCGGCACGACCAACACCGTGCTCGCCTACCCCATGGGAAGCGAGGTGCGCGTGCAGTCATTTCTGTGGGAGAATGCGACACATGAGGCGCTCCGCACCACCTTGTCGTTTAGGCGCAACCCTGCAGCGGGCGGCAAACCGTTGGCCGATGCAGGTCCGTGGGCCATACAGGATTACATCGAGGCGCCGGAAGACACGCGCTTCCTGCAGTCCTTCAAGTCATTCGCTGCCAGCGCTTCATTCACCGACACAGCGGTGTTCACCAGCCGCTACCGCTTCGAAGACCTGATGGCAACTTACCTCGGCAAGGTGCGCGAGCATGCCGGGCTCGAGCACTTCCCGAAATGCCTTGCCATCGGGAGGCCCGTCACCTTCGCGGGCCAGTCACCGGATGACGCGCTGGCGAAGCGGCGCTATGCAACGGCCCTTGGCGCACTCGGCTTCGAGAAGGTGAGCTATGTGCTCGAGCCGGTGGCAGCTGCCTATTTCTATGCCCAGCGCCTGACGCGCGACGCCGTGATCCTCGTTGCGGACCTCGGCGGCGGCACAAGCGACTTCTCGGTGCTGCGCTTCCGCAAGCAGCGCGGTCGCACCACGGCCGAGGCCCTCGCCCACACCGGCATCGGCATCGCGGGCGACAATTTCGACTACCGCATCATTGATCACGTGGTCTCACCCCGGCTCGGCAAGAATGCCACCTATGTGAGCTGGGGCAAGGAGCTTCCCGTTCCCAGGCATTACTTCGCCAGCTTCTCACGCTGGAACGAGCTCTGCCTCATGCGGCGGCCTGAGGTGTTGCGCGAGTTGCGGGAATTGGCGCGCACGAGCTCATCTGGAACTGCCCTGCTGAGCCTCGTCGACCTGATCGAGGGCGGCGTCAGCTATGAGCTCTATCGCGCGGTATCGCATGCCAAGGCGGCATTGACGGATCAAGACTCCGTGCCCTTCCGCTTCAAGCTTTCGGGGGTCGACATCGCCGGCAAGATCAGCCGCAAGAACTTCGAGCGCTGGATCGCGCCGGACCTCGAGCGGATCGGTGCAACTGCCGATGCAGCACTTGCCAAGGCCGGGCTGGACGCAAAGAACATCGACCGTGTCTTCCTTACCGGCGGCACCTCCTTCGTTCCCGCCGTGCGCCGGTTGTTCGAGCAGCGATTCCCCAAGGAGAAGATCGACTCGGGCGAGCAGTTGCTCTCCATCGCCAAGGGCCTCGCTCTCATTGCCGGTTCTGATGACATGGAGCCGTGGGCTGCATGAACATCGCTGTCAGCGCCTTCTACAAATTCGTCAGTCTGCCTCATTTCACGGAGCTTCGCTCCGTGCTGCTCGATGCAGCGCGACAACGCAACATTCGCGGCACTATCCTGCTGGCGCCAGAAGGCATCAACGGCACGATCGCCGGGTCACCGGACGAACTTAGTGCGATGATGGGCTTCATCCGATCCATGCCGGACTTCGCCGACCTCGACAGCAAGCAGTCGCATGCGCAGGACATGCCCTTCAAGCGCATGAAGGTGCGACTGAAGAAGGAGATTGTCACCATGGGCGTTGCCGGGCTGGACCCGACGCGCATCGTTGGCGC
>JBEARP010000278.1:0-30822 GCA_041163105.1 Pseudomonadota bacterium | reverse complement strand
GCGCCATCCATTCGGTGGTGTTCGGCGGCTTCGCGCCCCCCGAACTGGCCACCCGCATCAACGATGCCAAGCCCAAGGTCATCATGACCGCCTCCTGCGGCATCGAGCCCAACCGCGTCATACCCTACAAGCCGCTGCTCGACCAGGCGCTGGACATCGCCGCCCACAAGGTCGAGGCCTGCGTCATTTTCCAGCGCGAACAGGTGGCCGCCGACCTCAAGACCGGCCGCGACCATGACTGGGACGGCATCTGCCACCTTGCCAAGGGCTTCGGCCGCAAGGCGGATTGCGTGCCCGTCCAGGCCACGGACCCGCTCTACATCCTCTACACATCCGGCACCACCGGCCAGCCCAAGGGCGTGGTGCGCGACAACGGCGGCCACATGGTGGCGATGAAGTGGTCGATGGACAACATCTACGACATCAAGCCCGGCGAAGTGTTCTGGGCGGCTTCGGATGTGGGCTGGGTCGTCGGACACTCCTACATCGTCTATGCGCCGCTCCTTCAGGGCGCGACCACCATCGTGTTCGAAGGAAAGCCCGTGGGCACGCCCGATCCGGGCACCTTCTGGCGCGTCATCTCGGAATATGGTGTCTCGGCGCTGTTCACCGCGCCCACGGCCTTCCGTGCCATCCGCAAGGAAGACCCAGAGGGCAACTTCATCCGCAAGCATGATCTCACGTCACTGCGCACCCTGTTCCTCGCCGGCGAACGCGCCGACCCGGACACGGTGAAGTGGGCCGAGGAGATGCTGAAGGTTCCGGTGATCGACCACTGGTGGCAGACGGAAACCGGCTGGACCATCGCCGGCAATCCGGTGGGCCTCGGCATGCTGCCGGTGAAGCACGGCTCGCCCACCGTGGCCATGCCCGGCTATGACATCCAGGTGCTGGACGAAGGCGGCCATGAACTGCCGCGCGGCACATTGGGTGCGATCTGCGTGAAACTGCCGCTGCCGCCCTCCTGCCTGCCCACGCTGTGGAACAACGACGAACGCTTCCGCAAGAGCTACCTCTCGCACTTCCCCGGCTATTACGAGACGGCGGACGCGGGCTACATGGACGAGGACGGCTATCTCTACATCATGGCCCGCACCGACGACATCATCAACGTCGCCGGGCACCGGCTTTCAACCGGCGGCATGGAGGAAGTCCTCGCCGGCCACCCCAATGTCGCCGAGACGGCGGTGATCGGCATCGCCGACCAGCTCAAGGGCCAGGTGCCGGTGGGCTTCGTGGTGCTGAAGTCGGGCGTTGCGCGGCCTGCCGCCGACATCGAGGCCGAATGCGTGAAGCGCATCCGCGAGAAGATCGGCGCGGTGGCGGCACTCAAGACCGTCGTCGTGGTGCCGCGCCTGCCCAAGACGCGCTCCGGCAAGATCCTGCGCGCAACCATGCGCAAGATCGCCGACAAGGAGGAGTTCAAGACGCCCGCGACGATCGATGATCCGGCGATTCTGGATGAGATCCGCGCCGCGCTGGCAACCAAGGGCATCGGGGTTTAGCCTCGGAGGGGCTCACCCCTCCGGCACCACCACGGCCTTGTAGAGGTGCCACGTCGCGTGGCCGAGCACCGGCAGCACCACCAGCAACCCCAGGAACATGGGCACCAGCGCCGCGAAGGTGAGCGCGACGACGAGGATGCCGAAACCGATCATCGGGGCCGGATTCTGCAACACCGCCTTGAAGCTGTAGATGGAGGCGGTGATCAGATCGATCTCGCGGTCCAGCAGCAGCGGGATGCCGACCACGGTCGTGCAGAACAACACGCAGGAGATGGCCGCGCCCACGGCTGTGCCCACGGCAAGGAAGCCAATGCCCTCTGGCGTGGTGGTCACGACGTTGATGAAGGCCTCTACAGAGGAGAACGACTTGAAGCCGAGGAACACCGCGAGCAGCATGCGGACCTCGTAGAGCCACATCCAGAAGATGAACAGCACGACGAAGGCCATCCACGCCACCTGGCGCTTGCGCTGGGCGAAGATCACGGTGAGGATCTTGCCGAACTTCAACGGCTGCCCCGCTTCGATGCGGCGGCTCGTCTCGTAGAGACCGACGGCCACGAAGGGACCGATGAGCGGGAAGCCCACCGCGATGGGAATGATCCACCAAGGTTCATGGTAGACCTTCAGCAGCAGGAAGATGGCAATACCGCCCGCGGCATAGATACCACCGAAGAACAGCCCGATCAGCGGCGCCTTGAGAAAGTCGCGCCAGCCCTTGGCGAGTGCCGCCCGCACATCCGCGAAGCCGATGGTGTTGATCTTCACGGCCGGCGGCCGCGGGGTCACGGTGGTGTCTTCGGTGACGCTGTTCATGCCTTCTCCCACGGGCGGCCGCCTCGCCCCATCCGCACTCCGCCGTTCCCCAACCTCGAAGCGGGATGGGATGACAATGCCGTGTGGCGACGCGCTGCGCAATCGGCTAGGGATGCAGCGCAACAAAAGACGAAGACACCATGACATCCGCCACTCCGGCCCAGGCACGCTGGGCTGTCGCCGCTTCCTTCCTGCTCATGGGCCTGCTGATCGGGGCCTGGGTGCCGCACGTGCCGCTGGCCAAGGAGCGCCTGGGCGTGGGCCCGGGGATGTTCGGCCTCGCGCTGCTGGCCATCGCCGGGGGTGCCGTGCTGGCCATGCCGACCGCCGGGGTGCTGATCAACCGCTATGGCAGCGCCCGCATGATCACCCTGACCGGATTTATGTTGTGCGCCGCCTTCTTCGCGCCGGTGCTGGCCCCCACCCTTCTCACCTTCGCTCTGGGCGGTGCCCTGATGGGCATGGCCATCGGCAGCATGGACGTTGCCATGAACGCCCATGGCATTGCCGTCGAGAAGGCCATGAAGAAGCCGATCATGTCGATGCTGCACGGCGTCTTCAGTATTGGCGCCATGGCCGGCGCCTTCCTTGGCGGCGCACTGCTGCAGAATTTCGGGGAACTGCCGCAGGCTGCCATCATGGCGGCGCTCTGCCTGGCGATCCAGCTTGTGGCAGCACCGTTCTTCCTCCCCGGCAGCGTCGACAAGGGTCTCTCGGGCTCGCATTTCGCGTGGCCCACCAGGGCCACCATCGGCCTTGGCCTTCTCTGCTACCTCGCACTCATGATCGAGGGCTCGATCATCGACTGGTCGGCGATCCTGCTGCGCGAGAGCTTCGCCGTCGAGGCCGGCACCGCGGCATTGGGTTTCGCCGTCTATCAGGGCGGCATGGCAATCGCCCGCCTCAGCGGCGACTGGATCAGGCTCAGGACGGGGGCCGTCCGCATGGTGGCGGTGAGCGCGCTGCTGACCGCAGCCGGCACCACGCTGGCGCTGCTGGCGCCAACCCCCCTCCTCTCGATCCTTGCCTTCTTCGTCGCCGGCATCGGCCTCGGCAATGTGGCGCCCGTCCTGTTCGCTGGCGGCGGCCGGCTGGAGCCTACCGCCCCTGGCCGTGGCATCGCGGCGGTGACCACGCTGGGCTATACCGGCTTTCTGTCAGGCCCGCCCTTGATCGGCTTTGTGGCGCAGGTGACGAACCTCACCGCCGCCTTCTTCCTCACCGTCATCGCAGCGCTTATCATCGCCATCTTCGCCCGCGCGGTGAAGGCGGCGGACACCTATTGAGGGAGTGACAGCCATGGCATTCGACGGCAAGCGGGTGATCATCACGGGGGCGGGCCGCGGCCTTGGCGCCGCACTTGCCATCGTCCTGGCGGACAAGGGCGCAAATCTGCTGCTCACCGGCCGCAGCCGCGAGAACCTGACCGCCATCGCCGAAGCCATCAAGCTGCGCACCGGCACCAAGCCGGAGCTTCGCATGCTCGACATGGCGGACGCCTCCGAGGTCACGCTCTTCGCCAAGGCGCTGCGCGACGCAGGAGAGCCTGTCGACATCCTCATCAACAATGCCGCGCAATGGCTGCCCGGCTCCATGACCGACCATGACGCGCTGTCGATCAGCCAGACCATCGCGGCCAACGTCACCGGAACCATGCTGCTGACGCGCGGCCTCGTTCCGCTGCTGGAAAAGTCGGGCGCGGGTGACATCATGACGGTGGTGTCGATTTCGGGCCTCCCCAATGCCCGGCTGCAGACGGCCTCCGTCGCCTATGCCGCCAGCAAGCAGGCCCAGGCCGCGATCAGCGACGGGCTTCGGCAGGAACTGAAGGGTCGCCCGGTGCGCGTACAGGCCGTCTTCCCACCCTATCTCGAAGATGTGTCGCCGCTCGACCCTGCATGGAACACGCCCCGCGAGGCCAGTTCGGCGGTCACCAACCGCGACATCGTCGAAACCATTCTCTTCGCCCTCGAGCGCCCGCGCCATATGACGCTGGCCTCGATCATCATCGACCCCGATACCGGCGGCCTCAACTGAAGGACCACACATTGAAACTGAAGAAGCGCATCGCCATCGTCACCGGAGCCGCGCGCGGCATCGGGCTTGCCATCGCCGAACGGCTGGCCAAGGAAGGCGCCACGGTGGTGCTCGCCGACGTGCTCGACAAGGACGGCAAGGCTGCGGCCAAGCGGCTGGGTGCGGCCTACAAGCACTGCGACGTGTCGAAAGCCGCGGACGTGAAGGCGCTCGTCGCCTTCACGGTGCGGAAATTCGGCGCCGTCGACATCCTCGTCAACAATGCGGCCGTCTCGGTCAACAACGACTTCCTCGATGTCACGGAGGCCGAGTTCGACCGCGTCATCGGCGTCAACCTCAAGGGCTCCTTCCTGATGCTGCAGGCCTGCGCGCGCCACATGGTGAAGCAGTCGCAAGCCGGCCGAAAGCCCGGCGCCATCGTCAACATGTCGTCGGTGAACGATACGCTCGCCATTCCCGGTATCGTCACCTACTGCATGTCGAAGGGCGGCGTCTCGCAGCTGACGGCCGCCACCTCGATCGCGCTCGCACCGCATGGCATCCGCGTCAATGCCATCGGCCCCGGCACCATCGACACCGACATGGCGCGCGGCGTTCTCGCGGACAAGGCAGCCATGGACCGCGCCATGTCGCGCACGCCGCTTGGCCGCGCCGGTGCGCCCTCCGAGGTCGCTTCCATTGCGGCCTTTCTCGTCTCCGACGATGCAAGCTACGTCACCGGCGAGACGATCTACGTCGACGGCGGCCGGATGCCGCTGAACTACACCGTGCCCGTGAAGGCATGATCCGCGAGGGCGCAATCGCCGACCTGCCGGAGATCACGCGCATCCGCACGTCGGTGGCAGAAAACCATCTGTCGGTGGAGCAGATGGCCGAGATCGGCATCACCCACGACTCGATCGCAGCGGAGATGGCAGCGGGTGACCTCGGCTGCTGGGTCGCAGTGGACGGCGCTGCCATCACCGGCTTTGCCATGGCAGACCGGCGCGACGGCACCATCTTCGCGCTGTTCATGGACGCCGCGCATGAAGGCAAGGGCCACGGCAGTGCGCTGCTGGAGGCTTGTGAGGACTGGCTGCGGAACAAGGGCCACGCAGAGGCGTGCCTCACCACCGGGCGTGACACCAGGGCCTTCGCCTTCTACCTCCGCCGTGGCTGGCGGGAGACGAACGAGACCGCCGGCCACTTCGCCGAGGACGCCGTCCTCCGCAAGGCCCTCCGCACGCCCCTTTAGGGAAGTGCCCGCTCGCGCCTGACCACCACGTCATCCTCGCCGAATTCACGTGCCAGCTTATGTCCCGCATAGACGGCATGGACGATCAGTCCGGGTGCACGCGCATCGCCAATCAGCGAGAGTGACGCAAGCCCTCTGCCCTTCAGCGCATGGTAGAGCGCGTCATCGCCATCGCGCGAGGTGACGGGCACGAAGCAATCCGCCACGATGTCGCGCTCCGCACCGGAATAGACGCAGCGCAGCACGGCGGCGCCGGGTTTCAGGCCTGACACCAGCGTGTTGACAATCACCGTCACGCCAAGCGCCAGCAGGCGGGCATGGGCGCGCGACTGTTCGGCGGTGAGCTCCGACCATTCCGCCACCTTGCCGCCGCTGGTGACGTAGGTAACCGCCGCGCCGCGCTGCACCAGATGTTCGGCGAGCGCCGCGCCGAGGTAATAGTGGTCATCATCGAACACCACCGCATGTCCCTTGGCCGCCGCCGTGAGCACCGCCTCCGGCGCCAGCGTGCGGACATCGTCGTAGGTGGCGATGGGCGCGTGGAAACTCCGTCCGCGCCCGTCCCGGCGCCAGTGGCTGCCCGTCGCCACCACGACATTGGCGATGCCCAGTTCCAGCACGTCCTCTGCACCCATGCGGCTGTCACGGAATATCTCGATGTTGGAAAGCTTCGAGATCTGGTGCAGCCGCCAGTCACGCACCCGGCCCCATTCGGCAAGGCCTGGCAGCTTCGTTTCCCATTGCAGACGGCCACCGGGAGACTGGCCGGCATCGGCGATCTTCACCTCGTGCCCGCGCTTGGCAAGCATCAATCCGGCCTCGAGACCCGCAGGCCCCGCGCCCACCACCAGCACGGCTTCGCGGCGCTGCGCCACCGCGATCTTCTCCGGATGCCAGCCTCGCCGCCATTCCTCGCCCATGGTGGGGTTCTGGGTGCAGCGGATGGGTGCTGCACGGCTATTGTGCGCATAGCAGATGTTGCAGCCGATGCATTCGCGGATGTCATCCTCCCGGCCTTCCGCGATCTTGAGCGGAAGGAAGGGATCGGCAATCGACGGCCTTGCCGCGCCGATCAGGTCCACGATGCCGCG
This sequence comes from Pseudomonadota bacterium, assembly GCA_041163105.1. Lineage (GTDB taxonomy): Bacteria > Pseudomonadota > Alphaproteobacteria > Rhizobiales > Aestuariivirgaceae > Aestuariivirga. Next base: position 24,142 of record JBEARP010000278.1, on the reverse strand, counting down.
CTTCACCTGCGAAAGCATGGTCTCGGGCGAGGTGAAGCGGCCAACGCTCACCACGGGCTTGCCCGTTATCTTGCGCACATGTGCGATGCTGGGCTCGAGCGAGCCTTCCTTGACGAAGCGCGAGCCGCCCATTTCCTGGCTGTAGTCCGCGATGGTGACATCGAAGAGATCCACCATCGGCGCCAGCGAGGCGAGCAGTTCCGAGCGCTCATCGAAGCCGCCGCCATCCTCGTTGTCGACCTCGATCCGCAGAGCAATGCCGCACCGGTCGCCAATGGCATTGCGCGTCTCTGACAGCACCTCGCGCAGCAAGCGCGCCCGCTGCATCAGCGTGCCGCCGTACTCATCCGTCCGCGTGTTCATGTCGCGGTCGAGGAACTGGTTCAGGATATAGGTGTGCGCGGCATAGACATAGACGATATCGAGGTCCGCCTGCTTCGCCCTGAGCGCCGCGGCGCGATGCCAGCCGCGGAAGGTCCGGATGTCGTCCAGGTCCATCTTCGCGCATTGCCACGGCGACTCCGCTGCGGGAAAGCTCGACGGCGCCAGCGCCACCTCGCGCGAGTGATGGTTGGACGAACGGATGCCGCCATACCACAGTTCAGTCCCGGCAAGGCTGCCGTGTTCATGCACGGCATCGGCCATCGCCGCCATGTTGCGCACGTCGCCCTCGTCCCACAGGCTGGCGAAGGGGTGGGGCACGTCGTCGGAAGACGGATGGATCGAGCAGTACTCGGTATTGACCACGCCCCAGCCGCCCTCTGCCTTCACGCCGCGCATGGCAGCAAGCGTTGCCGGCAACTGGTAGCCCATGCCGGTACAATGCGGCACCTGGTAGAAGCGGTTGGGCGCGGTGACAGGCCCGATCTTCACGGGCTCGAAGAGAATGTCGAAACGGCTGTCGCGCGGCATGAAAAAACCTCTCCCTTTCGGGAGAGGCTAACAGTGTTCGGAACGGTTCGGCAATCAGCCGACTGAAATGACCTGGCCTGTGAGAGCGCCGTCGACGCTCTTGGCATAGGCCAGACCGACGCGTGCCGCGGAGACAGGCTCGTGGCCCGGGAAGAAGCCGTCATATTTCGCGACGGATTCCTCGAGCAGGCCGGGGCTCACCGCATTGATGCGGATGCCACGCGGCATCTCGATGGCCGCACCCTTCACGAAGGCGCCAATGGCGCCGTTGACGGCGGCGGCATTGGCGCCGGCCCGCACCGGGTCACGGTCGAGGACGCCGCTGGTTAGCGTGAACGAGCCATTGTCGTTCACATTGTCCATGCCGAGAAGCACCAGGTTCACCTGGCCCATCAGCTTGTCGTTGAGGCCCTTGCGGAACTGCTCCGTCGTCATCGTGGCAACGGGGCCAAAGTGCACATGGCCGACGCAGGTGACGATGGCGTCCACCTTGCCGAGCTTGGCATACATGGCCTTCACCGAGTCCTCGTTCATCACGTCGACGGTGAGGTCGCCCGATGAGCGGCCTGCCCTGACGATCTCATGACGCTTGGCAAGCTCCTTGGCCGCCGCTTGCCCGACCGTTCCCGATCCGCCGACAATCAGGATGCGCATCTCAATCCTCGTCCTGCTGGCCGCGCTTCAGGGGCTTCAGCTTGGCGAACACCGAGGCGGCATCATACTGCGGCTCGGCGTCGCGCGCCCTCGGTTCGGAGGGGGCGAAGGTCGGCTGGGTGTCATCCACCTGGGCAGCGGCATGGGCCGCCGTGCCCTCAACCTCGGAGGCCGGAATGAGGGTGCGCACCGGCACGGACTCATTGGCAGGCTTGCCCGCCTTGCGCGCCGCCTTCTGCACTGCGAAGTCGAGATCGAGCTGCGAGCAGATGCCAAGCGAAACGGGATCAACCGGCTTGATGTTGGAGGCATTCCAGTGCGAGCGGTCACGCACCGAAGCAATGGTCGACTTGGTGGTGCCGACCAGCTTCATCACGGCCGAGTCCGGCAGTTCAGGGTGGTAGCGCAGCAGCCAGGCAATGGCGTCCGGACGGTCGCCGCGGCGCGACACGGGCGTGTAGCGCGGGCCCGAGGTGGACTTCTGCACCTGGATGTTGACCTTGGATTCAAGGATCTTGAGGCGATACTCGGAGTCCTTCTCGCCCTTCTCGATTTCCTCGCGGGTCAACTGGCCGCCGGTGATCGGGTCCATGCCCTTGATGCCGGCCGCCACGTCGCCGTCGGCGATGCCCTTCACCTCGAGTTCATGGAGGTGGCAGAAATCGGCAATCTGGCGGAAGGTAAGCCCGGTGTTCTCGACGAGCCACACGGCGGTGGCCTTGGGCATCAGCGGTATGCGGGACATTGGTCTTCACTCCTTGAGAACCGGTGTTTCAGGTTCCCTGTCTTTACGACAGCTTGTTGGGGATGGGCCAGATATAGAGGCGGGCGCGCGTCGGCGCAATCTCGATTTTTGTGGTCCATGGACCGCCTTTGCCGGCTGCTTCCGCGCCCCGGCGGGAGGTCTTAATCGGTCACCAGAACAATCTTGCCGATGTGTTCGCTTGATTCCATCAAGGCGTGTGCCGCCGCGGCCTCGCGAAGCGGGAAGGTGCGGAAAATGATGGGCTTGAGTTGCTCCGCCCCGAACAGTGGCCACACGTTGCGTTCCAGCGCACGGGCGATCTCGGCCTTCTCGGCCACGCTGCGGGCGCGGAGCGTAGAGCCGGTGAAGGTCAGCCGCTTCAGCATGATCGGCATCCAGTCCGCCTCGATGCGCGAGCCCTTCTGGAAAGCGATCATCACGATGCGGCCATGCATCGCCACCGCCTTGAGGTTCTTCGCCACATAGTCGCCCCCCACCATGTCGAGGATGACGTCGGGCTTGATCCCCTTTTCGGCCAGCACGGCCACGAAATCCTGGTCGCGGTAATTGATGGCGAGGTCGGCACCCAGATCGCGGCAGGCCCGGCACTTCTCCTCCGAACCCGCCGTCACCACAACGATGGCGCCAAAGGCCTTGCCCAGCATGATCGCGGTGGTGCCGATGCCGCTCGACCCGCCATGCACCAGCAAGGTTTCGCCTTCCTTCAGCCGCCCCCGGTCAAAGACATTGGTCCACACCGTGAAGAAGGTTTCGGGGATCGCCGCCGCCTCGGTAAAGGACAAGCCGGGCGGAACCGGCAGGGCGTTGTCCTCATGCACAACCGCATATTCGGCGTAGCCACCTCCGGGCACCAGGGCGCAAACCCGGTCTCCCGCCTCATAGCGCTTCACGCCATCGCCCAGCGCCACCACTTCGCCGGCGATCTCGAGGCCGGGCGTGTCGGGTGCTCCCGGCGGCGGCGGGTAGCCGCCCTGGCGCTGCAGCACGTCCGGGCGGTTGACGCCCGCTGCCTTGACCTTGACGAGGATTTCCCCAGACTTCGGCACCGGCACCGGCAGGGTCACCGGGGTCAGAACCTCTGGCCCCCCCGGGGTGGTGATGGCGATGGCGGTCATGTGTTTCATGGGGCATCCTCTCAAGCACGTTGTCGCTTGCAGTTTGGGTTGAAGCCCATGGCCCCGCAATGACAAAATGGGTTCCGCAAGGTGAAGGAGTGCCGCCATGAGTTTCGAAGACCTTCCGAAGAAGCCAGCCGGCGTCATGCTGGGCGAGAACCTCGACCTGCTGTCGGTGGCCGAATTGGAACATCGCGTCAGCCAGCTCGAGTCGGAAATCCTGCGGGTCAAGGCAGCGATCCAGGCAAAGCAGGCATCGAAGAACGCTGCCGACGCCTTTTTTCGCTCCTGAGCATCTCGATTTGGCACAACCGAGCCCCCAGGGTTGCGCCCGTTAAGGTTTCAGTAAGGAGTTTACGATATTTCCTGAAGCGTAATCCTTGACCGGATTGCTCCGAGTGGTTCTCCACCACTCTGTTTGACGCCTCCCTGTTTGAAACTTTCAAGCCGCGCGTCTACTGCGCGGCTTTTTTTAGTCGGTGTGGCACTGCTCTTGCTTAGGGAGTTCCAGAGCAGCGCACGATCATTGACCTCAAGGGTAACCCGGTACATGATCTCTCGAAGCTCCGTGCCAAGATCAACGAGAGCCCGAGGAATTTCCCGTCATGTCGTCTGCTAGTGCTTCGCCCGTTACCGTCGATTTCATGTCGCGCTTCACGGCGTCCGAACAATTCGACAAGGTGTTCCGGGAAGGCATGGGCCTCGTCGAGGAAACCGCCAATTACCTGGACGGTCCCGGACGGCAGGACGCCCGCCTGCTCGATCGCCATGGCGCTGTCGCCTATGCCACCGAAAGCATGCGCTTGACGACACGGCTGATGCAGCTCGCCTCCTGGCTTCTCCTGCAGCGCGCCATCGGCGCCGGCGAAATGAACCAGGATGACGTGCGCAAGGAACGCCACCGCATCAGCCTGTCCGACATCGGCCGTGGCAAGCCGCTCAACGGCGCGGAACAGCTTCCGCCCGCCCTCAACGACATCGTCGAGCGCTCTCTCTCGCTTCACCAGCGCGTCCTGAAGTTCGATGCGATGCTGAACATTCAGGCCAAGTCCGATGTCGGCGCCCCCGCCCCCAGCCCGGTGTCGACCCAGCTGGACCGCCTTGCCGCGGTGTTCGGCGCCCGCTCCTGACACTTCACCAAGCTGTTGCCTCATCCGCGGGTTAACGGCAGAAGCAGTCTGCTATCAACGCGGACTTGCCCTTGCACAAGCGACTGACCATTGCCGCCCTGCTGTTCCTGCTGCCCATCGCGGCAGGCGCCGCAACGCCACCACCGCTGCCCAGCACGGAGGACGAGCGCCGGAGCTTTGCCGACACGGTGTGCAGCGAAATCGACGATCGGGCAAGTGAGCACGGCCTGCCCCAGTCCTTCATTGCCCGCCTGATCTGGAAGGAAAGCTTGTTCGATCCCGGCGCGGTCAGCCCCAAGGGCGCGCAGGGCATTGCTCAGTTCATGCCCGGCACGGCGAAGCTGCGCGGCCTCGATGACCCCTTCGATGCGAAGAAGGCACTCGCAGCTTCGGCCGCCTATCTTGCCGAGCTCCGCACCCGGTTTGGCAATCTCGGCCGCGCCGCAGCGGCCTATAACGCAGGCGAGGAACGGGTCCGCAAGTGGCTCTCGGGAAAGGGCGGCCTTCCTTACGAGACGCAGGATTACGTTTATTCCATCACCGGCCACGGCCATGAGGAATGGAAGGCGGAAGACGCCAGCTTCGACATCCCTGCGCTGGCCAAGGACGGCAGCTTCGCCGAGCAATGCCGGAGCCTGGTGATGCGCGAGCTTTCGCCTCAGGCCGTTGAGGTGAAACAGGCCAACTGGAAGCCGTGGGGCGTGGTGCTCACCGCCGGCTTCAGCCAGGCCCGGGCGTTGCAGGCCTTCCGCGTCATCCGCAACCGTTTCGACGTCATCAAGGACGAGGACCCGTTGGTGGTGCGGAAGCTGAACCGCTCCATGGGCCGTCGCAAGATGGTGCGCGTCATGATCGGCCGCGACAGCCGCGCCGAAGCCCAGAAGCTGTGCCGCGATCTGACCTTGCGCGGCGGCGTCTGCCTCGTGGCGAAGAACTGATCGGCCGATTTGCATCGGCAGCGACCCCTGGTCTAGTGTCGAGTCATTCGATGCATGAAGCGAGAGGCAGACCGTGACCACCCAGACCACATTCAGAGCGCTGGCCGCCGGCTTGCTCCTGCTGGCCTTTTCGCTGCCTGCGCAAGCGGGCGACGTCGAGGATTGCCGCAGCAAGGCAAAGATGACGAATGAGGCCCGCCTCAAGGCCTGCAACGCCGTCATCGACAGCAAGCAGGCCACGGATGCCGATCTCGCTTTCGCCTATTACAAGCGCGCGGTAACCGATTCCGCCAACCCCAATGCCAACCAGGCCGGGGTGATGGCGGACGTCAGCAAAGCCATCGATGTCGACCCGAAGCTGATGGAGGCCTATGCCTTCCGCGCCCTCGGCTACAACAAGGCCCTGCAATACGACAAGGCCATTGCCGACCTTGGCAGTGCCATCGCCATCGCGCCGGACCGCTGGGGCCTCTATTCGCTGCGCGCCATGGTCCAGGCGCAGAAGAAGGACGAGAAGGCGGCCATTGCCGATTTCCGGAGCGCCTTGGCGCTCAACCCGCCCGCCGCCAGCGCCGAGATGATCCGCCAACGCATCAGCAAACTCGAGCAGAATACCGCTCAGTAAAAAATACTATCTCAGCTTCAAAAATCTCGTAAAGATTGTGTATTTCGCTCTTTTTGCAAAAATATAGTTCAAATTGATTTAACTTTACTGTTGCCATTTGGCATTTACCGTATAAACAGAACTGTAGTTAAGCTTATATTAGAAATGCCAGTGGGGCAGTTCGGATAGGGCGAGGCGAAGGGCGAGAACCTTTGCCGATTCGAGTTGAGGTGCGTCGTGGAAAAGAAGCTGAAGTTCGTGCGGATGGCAGCCCTGCTTGGAGCAGTGAGCGGAGCAGCGATGTTTCTTGGCCTCGCCAGCACCATGGCCAGCGCCGGTGAACAGCGCCTTCATGGCGAATTCATTGCAACCTATGCCCTGATCCCGCTTTCGGAAGGCTCGGGCGGCAACCGCGCTGATGCTTCGAAGGACATCAAGACGGCGAACGTCGGCACGTCGCGCGCGAAGAAGGACATCCAGACGGCGAACGCCGGCACGTCGCGCACGAAGAAGGACAAAGCGCAGCCGGACGAACCCAGGATCGAAGATCCGCCGCTGCCGAGCTTTGATGGCGGCAACGGCGAGGGCGCCCAGTCCATGGGCTCCGACGCCAGCAAGAGCCGCGGCAAGAACGGCTAGGACCCAAACCGCGGTCACCGACGATGAAAGCGCCCGCCGGGCGCTTTTTTTGTTGTCTGCCGAGCACCGCCAACGCCTCCCCCATGCAAAAAGCCCGGCCGCCGGGGCCGGGCTTTTCGACGACCGTCGAGAGACGGAGACTTACTTGTTGAGGAACGAGAACTTCTGATTGAACTTGGACACGCGGCCGCCGCGATCGAGCAGGGTCTGCTGGCCGCCGGTCCAGGCCGGATGCGACTTCGGGTCGATGTCGAGGTTCATCGTGTCGCCTTCCTTGCCCCAGGTGGTGCGGGTCTTGAAGGTGGTGCCGTCAGTCATGACCACGTTGATCATGTGGTAGTCGGGATGGATGCCTTGCTTCATGGCGAATACTCTCTCGATGGCGGGAAACGCCCCGCACAGGGACGTCCGAATTCCGGGTTCGGGCGGGGCTATACAGGAGATGCCGGGGGCGCGCAAGACCGCCCGTTCCGGCCTGGACAAAGCCTCCGGAAGCCGCCGCCGCCCCGCTTCCATTCTTCGGATCATCCGCTAGAACACGGCTCATGAGCAATTCCTACGAAGACGAGGCGCGGCGGCGCCCCAAGAGCCGGAATCTCCGTCCCCTCCTCCGCCTCACGCCCTTCCTGCGGCCCTATCGGCGGCAGATGCTGTTCGCGCTGGTTGCCCTGCTGGCGGCAGCAGGCGCCACGCTTGCCGTGCCGGTGGCGGTGCGCCGCATCATCGACAACGGTTTCACCGCCGAGAATGCGATGCTCATCGACACGTACTTCCTCGCCATGCTGGCGGTCGTCGTGGTCCTGGCCGTGGGCTCGGCACTGCGCTTCTACTTCGTGATGTGGATCGGCGAGCGCGTGGTGGCAGACATCCGCGACGCCATATTCAGCCACCTGCTCAGCCTCAGCCCCGGCTTCTTCGAGACGCAGCGCTCGGGCGAGGTGCTGTCGCGCCTCACTGCCGACACGACGCAGATCAAGTCGGCCTTCTCCTCCACGGCCTCGATCGCGCTGCGCAACGTGGTGATGCTGATTGGCACCGTTGCCATGATGGTGGCGTCGAGCCCGAAGCTTGCCGGCCTGTCGCTGCTGGCACTGCCGCTGATCGTGCTGCCGCTCGTTACCTATGGCCGCCGTGTCCGGAGCCTTTCCCGCCGCGCTCAGGATACGCTCGCCTCATCCGCCGCCTTCGCGCAGGAGCGCCTGCTCGCTGTCTCCACCGTGCAGGCCAATGTGCAAGAAAATGCCGCCCGCCGCCTGTTCAACAGTGCCACGTCGGAGGCATTCGGCGCCGCCGCCAAGCGCACCTTCGCGCGGGCCGTGCTCACCGCCCTGATCATCGGCGTTGCCGCCGGTGCTGTCGTGGTCCTGCTATGGTACGGCGCGAATACCGTCATCTCCGGCTCCATGTCGCCCGGCACGCTCAGCCAGTTCCTGATCTATGCAATCCTTGCCGCTTCATCCATGGGCCAGCTCTCGGAAGTCTGGGGCGAGGTGCAGCTTGCCGCCGGCGCGGCCGAGCGCATCTCGGAACTGCTCGACGAGAAGCCGATCATCACGGCACCTCCTGTTCCCCAACCACTGCCGGAACCGCCGCAGGGCAGGCTGGCACTGCAGCACGTCACCTTCGCCTATCCGACGCGCCCGGAGCAGGATGCGCTGGTTGATGTGTCCTTCAGCGTGAAGACAGGCGAGACGGTGGCCATCGTCGGCCCATCCGGGGCGGGCAAGACCACGATCTTCGCCCTTGCCCAGCGCTTTTTCGACCCGCAGAAGGGCATCGTCACCGTCGACGGCGTGGACGTGAGGAAGGCTGTGCCGCAGGAGGTGCGCGAACGCATTGCCGTGGTGCCGCAGGAGACCGTCATCTTCTCCGGCTCGGTCATGGACAACATCCGCTTCGGCAAGCCCGAGGCCTCGCATGAAGACGTGCTTGAGGCGGCCCGCGCGGCACGCGTCGACGAATTCGCCGAGCGCCTGCCGAAGGGTTATGACACCGAGGTTGGCGAGCGCGGCGTCACGCTGTCTGGCGGCCAGCGCCAGCGCATTGCCATCGCGCGCGCCATCCTGCGCGACGCGCCGATCCTGCTGCTCGACGAAGCCACCAGCGCCCTCGATGCCGAAAGCGAGGCCTTTATCCAGCAGGCCATCGAGAAGCTCACGGCAAACCGCACGACGCTGGTGATCGCCCACCGCCTTGCGACGGTGCGCAACGCCGACCGCATTCTCGTTCTAGACGGCGGCGAGCTGGTTGCCGAGGGCACCCATGCGGAGCTGATCAACACCAGCCCGCTCTATGCCAGGCTCGCCAAGCTGCAGTTCACCGCCCAAGTGGCGGAATAGGAAAGGCCTCTCCCTCTCCTCCGCCATCCGGCGAAAGCCGGAACCCCGCTTTCCTTCCGCCCCAGAGCCACTCAGAGGGGCCTAGGAAGGCTTTCCTCTGCCGTCAGCTAGGGGGCTAGCGGTCGGGAATGTCGCCCAAAAACAATCGTTACGAACCCTGCTGCAAGCCTCACCGCTCCGTCAGCTTCAGCTCGATGCGGCGGTTCCTGGACTTCGCCTCCTCGGTCGAGCCCGGGTCGATGGGCTGGAACTCGCCGAAGCCCGCCGCCACCAGGTGCTGGGGTGACACGCCATTGGCGATGAGGAAGTTGACCACCGCGATGGCGCGTGCCGATGACAGTTCCCAGTTGGACTTGAACTGCGGCGACTGGATGGGATCCACGTCGGTGTGGCCATCGACGCGCAACACCCAGGCGATGTCCGGCGGGATCTCCCGCTCCAGCTGCTTCAGCGCATCGGCGAGCTTCATCATCTCGGCCTGGCCTTCCGGGTTCAGCGTCGCCTGAGCCTTGGGGAACAGCACCTCCGCCTGGAACACGAAACGGTCGCCCACCACGAGAATGTCGGACCGCTGCGACAGGATCTGCCGGAGCCTGCCGAAGAACTCCGAACGATAGCGCGTCAGCTCCTGCACGCGCTGGGCGAGCGCCGAGTTCAGCCGCTTGCCGAGGTCGGCGATCTGCGCCTCGGACTGGCGGTTCTTGGTCTCGGCGTCGGTGAGCAGCCCGTTCAGCGTCTGCAGCTGGCGGCGCATCGCGGCGATCTGCTGGTTGAGGAGCTCGACCTTGGCCAGCGCCTCGGCCGAGATGCTCTTTTCCTTGTCGAGCGAGGTCTGGAGGCCGGTGATGGTGACGGTGGCGGCATCGCCCTTCGCACCTGCGCCTTCCAGCAGCGAGGTGAGATCCGCCGTCTTGCCCTTTTCCGCCGCGAAGTCGTCCTGCAATGCCGACAGCGAGGATTCGACCTCCGCCTTCGCCGCCTGCTCGAGCGCCAGAAGCTGCGTCAGCTCGGCGATCTGGGCGCGCAGCTGCCCCAGCGCGGAATCCTGTCCGGTGATCTGCCGCGCCAGCAGGAACTGCGAAACGATGAAGACTGACAGCAGAAAGGTGATGACCAGCAACAGCTGCGCCATGGCATCGACGAAGCCCGGCCAGTAGGCATCCTCCGCGCCGCGCCCTCTGCGCCGGTTGAGACCTGCCATTTACGGACGCTCATCCTCGCGCGCGCGCGGTGCGCCGCGTGACAAGGGGCCGGTGGCGCGGACCAGCAAGCGCTGGATCTCGTTCTGTTGCGTCTGCTGGCCCTGCGCCCACTGGCGCACGATCTTCTGCTCCTCGCGCATCTGCGACACGAGGCTGGCCACCGCGTCGGCCAGCTGCTCGATCGAGTCGGTGTCGCCGCGCGGTGCTGACGCGGTCGCGGCAGGAGACGACGCCGGCTTCTGGTTGTCGATGCTGTAGGTCAGCTTCTCGACGGCACGCTGCAGCGCCTGCAGCTCGGCGCGCAGCAGCTGCGGCGCGATGCTGGCCTGGCTGGCGCTCTGCAGTGCCATGTCGCTGCCCGAGCCCGCCGCGACGTCGGTGATCGAGGACAGCCAGTCTTCAAGGTCGATGTAGAAACGGTTCTGCGCCTGCGCCGCCTTCAGGTCGAGGAAGCCGAGGATCAGCGAGCCGGCAAGGCCCAGCAGCGAGGACGAGAACGACAGGCCCATGCCCTGCAGCGGCGCCTGCAGACCGCGCTTCAGCTGGTCGAACAGCGTGGCGGACTGGGTCGAGGTCACGTCCAGCCCATCGATGGCGCCGCCAATCGACTGCACGGTTTCGAGCAGGCCCCAGAAGGTGCCGAGCAGACCGAGGAAGATGAGAAGGCCAACGAGGTAGCGCGACAGGTCGCGCGATTCGTCGAGCCGTGAGGCCAGCGAGTCGAGCACCGAGCGCATGGTGACGGGCGAGAGCACCGTGTCCTGCCGGTTCTTCAGCAGGAAGGCCATGGGGGCGAGCAGGCCCGGCGGCCGCGCCTGGTCCTCCTGTTCGCCCGCGCGGAAGCGGTTGACCCAGTTCACCTCGCGGAACAGCCGCACCACCATGCGGAAGGAATGGAACATGCCGAACAGAAGCGTGGCCACGATCACCCCGTTCAGCATCGGGTTGGCCATGAAGGCGCTCGTCAGCCCCGGCAGGATCACCAGCACGAGGATGCCCACCAGCAGGATGAACACCGTCATATGCACGAGATAAACCCGTGGCGGATCAAGAGGTTGGGTTGCCGCTGGTTCAGCCATTTTCAGTCCCGTCACGAGCCGCGATTGCTTTTCGAGGCAAATCTAGACGATTGCGCGCCGAAGGGGGAGTGACTTTTGGCCTTCAGGCCGAGGGCCGCCGGGCCGCCACCAGCGCCAGCAGCGCCGCCAGCGTGATCGCCGCCAGCATCAGCCAGGCCTCGTTCACTGCCAGGGTCAGTGCCGCCTTCTCGACCCTGTCCTGAAGCTCGCCCAGGGCCTCGATGTCCATCGAGCCCCCCGACAGGGTGGCGAAATCATCGAGCGGAATGCCCACGAAGGCCGCCGCCTCCGCACTGCCCGCCTTCATCTGCGCGACCAGCCGCTCGCCCAGCACGGGTGCGCGGCCATAGAGCACCGTGTCGATGAGCGCGATTCCGATGGCGCCGCCGAGGTTCCGCATCAGGTTGAACAACCCGCTGGCGTCAGGCACGCGGGCATCCTCCAGCAGCCCCAGCGCCAGCCGGGTGGGCGGCAGCAGGCAGAACATGATCGCCGCGCCACGCACCACCTGCGGCCAGAACATCTGGTCGAAGTCGGTCTCCGGCGTCTGAAAGAAGCTGAGGCCCAGCCCGACGCCGAAGACGAGGAAGCCGATGCCCGACAGCAGCCGCGGGTCGAGGCGCTTGTCCAGCTGCACCGCGATCGGCGCCATCAGCAGCTGCGTGGCGCCCGTCACCAGCATGATGCGCCCGATCTCGAGGGCGCCGTGGTCGCGCACGAAGGCGAGGAAAACGGGCATCAGGTAAACCGAGCCGAACAGGCCCACGCCCAACGCAAAGCTCAGGCAGCAGCCGACGCGGAAATTGCGGTCGCGGAACAGCCGCAGATCCGCCAGCGGGTGCGCGCCCTTGAGCGAGCGCACCACGAAGCCCGCCGCCGAAGCGATGCTCAGCGCCAGAAGCGAAACGACGGCGCCGGACAGCCACCCGCGGTCTGGCGCCTGCTTGAGGCCGATCTCCAGTGCGGCGAGCGCGGTGGCGAGCATCAGCAAGCCGGTCACGTCCAGCCGGCGCAACTCGCCCACATTGACGTTGGAACGCGGCAGGCAGAACGCCGCCACCGCCGCCGCCACGATGCCGGGCACGATGTTGATCAGGAACAGCATGTGCCATGACCACACCTCGGTTACCCAGCCGCCCACCACTGGTCCGACGGTGGGTGCCAGCACCGCCAGCACGCCGGCAATCGTGGTGGCCAGCCCCTGCTGGCGCACCGGGAACAGCAGGAACACGGCGGAGAACACGGCCGGGATCAGCGAGCCGCCGGAGAAGCCCTGAACCACGCGCCAGAAGATCAGGCTCTCGAAGTTCGTGCTCCACGCGCAACCGGCAGACGCAAGCGTGAACACCGAGATCGACACGATGAACAGCCAGCGCATGCCCAGCAGCCGGGTCAGGAAACCGGTGAGCGGAATGGCGATGATCTCGGCGATCAGATAGGAGGTCTGGATCCAGCTCATCCGCTCCGGCGCGATGCCAAGCGCCTGCTGGATATTGGGCAGCGATGTGGCCACCACCTGAATGTCGAGGATGGCCATGAACATACCGAGCGCCATCATGGCGAAGCCCGCCCATGTGGCGAGCGTTGTGCGCTCGGGCGCCGTGTTCACGGTGGCGTGCCGGCCAGTGCGGCAGCCTCGGCGCGGATGCGGATGGTCAGGATCACGGCATTGGCGATCGAGAAGATGATGGCGAGCCACCACAGACCGAAGCACAGCGGCAGCACCGCAATCTCGCCGATGACCACAAGATAGTTGGGGTGCGACACGAAGCGATAGGGCCCCTTCGCCACCAGCGGCGCGCCCGGCAGCACGATGATGCGCGTCGTCCAGCGCGGCCCCAGCGTCGCCAGCACCCACAGGCGCGCTGCCTGCAGCAGCACGAAGATGCCGAACCAAAACACGGAGACGGGCTGCGAGGCACCGAACACCCAGAGCCCGGCAAGCCACAGCGCATGCAGCACCACGATCAGCGGATAATGGCCGGGCGCATGCTCCACCGCGCCCTGCGCCAGCAATGCGCGGGTGTTGCGGCGCGCCAGCACCAGCTCGGCGAGGCGCTCCAGCGTCACGAAGGTGAGAAGCAGGATGGCGGCGGTCATGCGGCCAGCAGCGTGGCAGTGGCGGCACTGAAGCCCGGCCCCAAGGCCGTCATCAGCGTCCGCTTCGGCAGCCCCGTGGCAAGCGCGCGCTCCAGCACGAAGAACACCGTCGGCGCGGACATGTTGCCATATTCCTCGAGCACCGCGCGCTCATCTGCCAGCAGGCCCTGCGGCAGCGAGAGGGCGCGTTCGAGTGCGGTCACCACCTTCGCTCCACCCGGATGGCAGACGTAGCGGTCGACATCGGTGAGGCTCAGGCCACTCCGTTCCAGCATGGCGCGTGCCGCCGGGCCGAAATGTTCCTCGGCGAAGGGCGGGATCGAGCGGTCGAAGATCACGCCAAGGCCCTCGGCATCGACGGACCAGCCCATGATGTCCAGCGTGTCGGGCCATGTGTATTGAGCGGTCGATTCGATTTCTGCAACGCCGTTGTCGTCGGCGCGCAGCACGAGGGCCGCCGCGCCATCGCCGAACAGCGCGGTGGCCACCACATTGGCCTTGGTCAGCTGGTCGCTGCGGAAGGAGAGCGTGCAGGTTTCGACGGCAACCAGCAGGACATTGGCGCCGGGACGCGACTGTGCCAGCCTGGCCGCGAGCGACAGGCCCGACACGCCGCCCGCGCAGCCAAGCCCGAACACCGGAACGCGCTCGACGCCGGCCTTGAAGCCCATCTCACCCGCCACGCGCGCGTCGAGGCTGGGCGTGGTGATGCCGGTGGAGGAAACAGTGACGACGGTGTCGATTTCGGATGCCTTCAAACCGGCCTTGCCCAGCGCCTGGCGCGCGGCATCGATGAACAGCGCGCAGGCCCCGTCGACATAGGCAGCACTGCGCTCTGGCCAGCCCAGCCGTTGCATGTACCAGTCAATCGGCCGCACGGCGCGGCGCCGGCGGATGCCGGAGGTCATGAACACGCCCGCCACCTGGTCGAATTCCGCGAAGCGCCCGCTGAAGGCGGAGGTTGCGAAGGAGGCCGCGTCCGACTGGCTTATCACATGCGGGGGCACGGCGGTCGCCAGTGAAATGATCCGGGCTTTCTGCATCGTGGCCGCACCTTCCTTGACTGACAGTCCGAACGAATTGCGCCGCCGGGCGGATCACAGTTACTCCCGCAGCGGATACCGCTCAACAGTTCAGCATGTCCGGGCCTATCCGGATACACTTTCGTTGCCACAAAAAGGATACGCGGTCCAAGCCCGCGCATGATGCGTGATGAGGTGACGGGAAGAGGCTGAGCCTCAGCCCATCGCCTTGTTGATCTCTTCCGTCATCTTCTTGGCATCGCCAAACAACATCATGGTGTTGTCGCGCCAGAACAGCGGGTTGTCGACGCCGGCATAGCCTGACGACATGCCGCGCTTGATGAACATCACCGTCTTGGCCTTCCACACCTCAAGCACTGGCATGCCGTAGATCGGCGACTGCGGGTCGTCCTTGGCCGACGGGTTGGTCACGTCGTTGGCGCCGATGACGAAGGCCACATCGGCCTGGCCAAAGTCGGAGTTGATGTCCTCGAGTTCGAACACCTCATCATAGGGCACATTGGCCTCGGCCAGCAGCACGTTCATGTGGCCGGGCATGCGGCCCGCCACCGGATGGATGGCGTATTTGACCGAGACGCCCTCCTTCTTCAGGTGGTCGCCCATTTCGCGCAGTGCGTGCTGGGCCTGGGCCACCGCCATGCCGTAACCCGGCACGATGATGACCGAGGCGGCGTTCTTCATGATGAAGGCCGCATCCTCTGCCGAGCCCTGCTTCACGGGCTTGGCCTCTCCCTGGGCGGCAGGACCAGCGCTCTCGCCGCCGAAGCCGCCGAGGATCACCGAGATGAAGGAGCGGTTCATGCCCTTGCACATGATGTAGGACAGGATCGCACCCGAGGAGCCCACCAGCGCACCGGTGATGATGAGTGCGGTGTTGTGCAGCGTGAAGCCGATGCCCGCCGCAGCCCAGCCCGAATAGGAGTTGAGCATGGAGACCACGACCGGCATGTCGGCGCCGCCGATCGGGACGATCAGCAGGAAGCCAAGCGCCAGCGAGATGGCGATGATCAGCCAGAACCAAAGCCAGACGGGGCTCATGTAGAACAGCACGGTGCAGGCGACCAGCGCCACGCCCAGCGCGATGTTGATGACATGGCGTCCGGGCAGCATGATGGGCGCACCCGACATGCGCCCATCGAGCTTCAGGAAGGCGATGATCGAACCGGTGAAGGTGATGGCGCCGATGGCCGCACCCAAGGACATCTCGATGCGCGAGATCGGCTGGATCAGGCCGTCCACCACGATATGGAAGGCTTCCGGCGCATAGAAGGCGGCGAGCGCCACGAACACCGCGGCAAGGCCCACGAGCGAGTGGAAGGCCGCGACCAGTTGCGGCATCGCCGTCATGGCGATCTTCTTGGCCGCCGTGCCGCCGATGACCGCACCAATGCCAAGGCCCAGCACCACGAGGCCGATGACCATGGGCGACAGATGCATGGTGGCAAGCGTGGTGAGAATGGCAATGCCCATGCCCACCATGCCGTAGATGTTGCCCTGCCGCGACGTGGCCGGCGATGAAAGACCGCGCAGCGCCATGATGAACAGCGCGCCGGAGACGAGATAGAGAAGGGCTGCGAAATTGGCCGACATGCGCCTACTTGTCCTTCTTCTTGTACATGGCGAGCATGCGGCTGGTGACCATGAAGCCACCGAAGATGTTGATGGAGGCGAGGATCAGCGCCAGGAAGCCGAAGACCATGGCGACGATGGAGCCGGACGCCAGGGCGCCGACGCCCACTGCAAGAATGGCGCCCACCACGATGACCGATGAGATGGCGTTGGTGACGCTCATCAGCGGCGTATGGAGCGCCGGCGTCACGTTCCACACCACGTAGTAGCCCACGAACACTGCCAGCACGAAGATGCCGAACAGCGAGACAAACGGATCAATCGCTTCCATCACTTGGCTCCGAACATGGGGTGGACCAGCGCGCCGTCCCTGGCGATCATGGTGCCCTTGATGCATTCATCGGCATCGTCGATCTTGAGCGTGCCGTCTTTCTGGATCATCAGGTCGAGGAAGTTGGCGAGGTTCTTGGCGAACAGCGGTGCTGCATTGCCCGCAAGCTTGCCTGCGAGGTTCACCGTGCCGACGATCCTGACGCCATTGTGCTCGACGATCTGGTCGGGCTTCGACAGCGGGCAGTTGCCGCCACGCTCAACCGCCAGGTCGACGATGATCGAGCCGGGCTTCATGCTCTCCACCATCTCCTGGGTGATCAGCACGGGTGCCGGTCGGCCGGGGATGAGGGCCGTGGTGATGATCACGTCCTGCGTCTTCACATGGGCGGCGACGAGGGCCGCCTGCTTGGCCTTGTCCTCGGCCGTCAGTTCCTTGGCATAGCCGCCGCTCGTCGCCGCATCGGCGATGTCGGCATAGACGAACTTGGCGCCAAGGCTCTTCACCTGCTCCTCCGTCGCCTTGCGCACGTCGGTGGCCGAGACGATGGCGCCGAGGCGGCGCGCCGTGGCGATGGCCTGAAGGCCGGCAACACCGACGCCCATGATGAACACCTTGGCAGCCGGCACGGTGCCGGCCGCCGTCATCATCATCGGGAAGGCGCGGGTGAAGTGGAAGGCGGCGTCGATCACTGCCTTGTAGCCCGCGAGGTTGGCCTGCGACGACAGGATGTCCATCGACTGCGCGCGGGTGATGCGCGGCATCAGCTCCATTGCAAAAGCGGTCACGCCGGAGCCTGCGATGGCATCGAGCCCCGCCTTGTCGCCATAGGGCTCGAGGCCACCCATGAGGATTGCTCCGCGCTTCAGCGATGACAGGAGTTCACCCGAGGGGCGGCGGATGGTGAGAACCACGTCCGCGTCGCCGAATCCGCCGGGCACGATCTTGGCGCCGGCGGCTGCGAATGCGTCATCGCTGATCGAGGCGCCCTTGCCGGCGCCCGCCTGCACGACGACTTCCGCACCCTTCTTGATGAAGGCCTTGACTGTGTCCGGGCTCGCCGCAACGCGGCTCTCCCCGGCGTGAGATTCCGTGGGGACCGCGATTTTCATGTGCGATCCGTCAGCTCACCATGAAGGCGGTGAACAGGCCGAAAATCACCAGCCAGCCCACCGAGATGTACCAGTTGTTGCTGGCCCTGAGATCGATGATCAGCGCCAGGGTGCCGATGATGAGACCGGCAAAGCCGATCAGCACGTTGCCGCGCTCGATGAAGGCGAAG
Source organism: Pseudomonadota bacterium (assembly GCA_041163105.1). Lineage (GTDB taxonomy): Bacteria > Pseudomonadota > Alphaproteobacteria > Rhizobiales > Aestuariivirgaceae > Aestuariivirga. The sequence goes on along the minus strand of JBEARP010000278.1, from coordinate 6,439 downwards.
GCCGACAGCGCCACGACGACGTAGAGGCAGAAAATGGTAACCGCCACTGAGCCCTTGATGAAGCCTGAATAGGTGGCGTGCGCCGCCTCGTAATCCATCGCGCTGGACGTATGCGTGCCGTGCTCGGCCATTGATTCCCCCAAAAGCTAGACTGTCGTTTCTGCAGCGTTTGTAGCCACTCCCGCCCAGTGCCGCAAGCGGTGCGGCTTGGCGCGCGGCGATCCGTCACGCGAACCATGCGCAAGCCTCTAAGCAGATGAAAAGTGGACAGATTCAGACATGCCAAGGCCATCCAGACGGGCGGCTGGACCCTGTGCGAAGCTGTCTCGCGACCCCCGATAAAAGGCTAGTTCAGCCCCGCCCCCGCCGGCGCGCCTGCCGCGACGGTGCGTCTGCCGCGCGGGCGGCCAGCGGTCACATCCTCTCCAGTTCGTCGATCATGCCGGAGATCACGGAGAGGCCCTTGTCCCAGAACTGGGGGTCCGCCGCGTCGAGGCCGAAGGGGCGCAGCAGGTCGGAGTGGTGCTTGGTGCCACCCGCCTTCAGCATCTCGAAATACTTGTCCTGGAAGCCCTGCTCGCTTTCGCGGTAGCGGGCATAGAGCGAGTTCACCAGGCAGTCGCCAAAGGCATAGGCATAGACGTAGAAGGGCGAATGGATGAAGTGCGGGATGTAGGTCCAGAAGGTCTCGTAGCCCGGCCCGAATTCGATGGCGCTCCCTAAGCTCTCGTGCTGCACCGCCATCCAGATGGCGTTGATCTGCTCCGGCGTCAGCTCGCCCTGCTTGCGTGCCTCATGCACCTTGCGCTCGAAGGTATAGAAGGCGATCTGGCGCACCACCGTGTTGATCATGTCCTCGACCTTGGAGGCGAGCAGGATCTTGCGCTTGGCGGGGTCCGTCGTCTTGTTGAGCATGGCCTGGAAAGTCAGCATCTCGCCGAACACGCTCGCCGTCTCGGCGAGCGTCAGCGGTGTGGAGGCCATCAGCGCGCCCTGCTTGGCGGCGAGAACCTGGTGCACGCCATGGCCCAGCTCGTGGGCCAGCGTCATCACGTCCCTGGTCTTGCCCAGGTAATTGAGGAGCACGTAGGGGTGCGCGGAGGGAACCGTCGGGTGCGCGAAGGCACCGGGCGCCTTGCCCGGGCGCGACGGCGCGTCGATCCAGCGCTTGTCGAAGAAGTCCTTGGCGATCGACGCCATCTCGGGCGCGAATTGTCCGTAGGCGGACAACACCATCTCCTGCGCCTCAGTCCACGGTACTTCGCGCGTGTCTTCCGCAGGAAGCGGCGCGTTGCGGTCCCAGTGCATGAGCTTGTCCTTGCCCAGCCACTTCGCCTTCATCCGGTAATAGCGGTGGGAGATCTGCGCATAGTTGCGCCTGACGGACTCGACCAGTGCGGCCACCACCTCGGGCTCCACGCGGTTCGACAGGTGCCGCGCGTCCGAGATGTCCTTGAAGCCGCGCCAGCGGTCGGAGATGTCCTTGTCCTTGGCCAGCGTGTTGGTGATGAGCGTGAACAGCTTGATGTTCGCGCCGAAGGTGCGGGCCAGCGCTTCCGAGCCCTTGCGGCGCTTGGCCTCGTCCGGGCTCTGCATCAGGTTCAGGGTCGGCTCGAGGCTCAGCATCTCGCCGTCCACCTCGAAGCGCAAAGCCGCCATGGTCTCGTCGAACAGGCGGTTGAAGGCGGAGGACGATGTCTGCGATTTCTCGAGGAACAGTTCCTCCAGCTTGTCGTCCAGCTGGTAGGGCTTCTCCATGCGCAGGTTCTCGATCCACGGGCGGTAATGCGCCAGTGCGGGAACCTTCATCGCCGCTTCGAGCGCGGCATCGTCGATGCGGTTCAGCTCGAGCTCGAAGAACAGCAGCAGCGTCGAGATCTCGGTGAGCTTTGCGGACGCGTCACCATAGAACTTGCCGCGTTGCGAGTCGGTGGTATCGCCCACATAATAGAGCTGTGCGTAGGACCCGGTGCGACCGAGCAGGTCGGACAGCGCCTCGTAGTCCCTGAGCGCGGCCGCGAGGCCCTCCCCGGACAGCGACGCCAGCTTGCCACGATATTTTTCCGCGAAGGCCTTGGCCAGTTCCTCGCCCCGTTTCATGTCGCCTGCGAATTTCGGGTCTTCCGGCGAGGCATAGAGGTCGGCGAGGTTCCACTCGGGAAGCGGTCCAAGGGTCTGGGCGGCAGCGGTCATGGCATTGTCCTTCGCAAAGCGTGAGTGGCTGATATGGCGCAGCCCATCGCCTTCGGCAACCCGGCGCGCATTAAATTGGCGTCATGACGGATATGGACGGCATTCTGCCTATCGCAGCGCCCGGAGCGCGTTCAAGATCACCGCCACGTCGATCGCCTCCTGCAGCAATGCGCCTTCCACCACCGTGATGTAACCGAAGGCCGCCGCGATCATCGCCGCGAAAGACATGCCCAACCCGGCGAGAACGCTCTGCACCGCGATGGCGCGCGCCCGGCGTGCGGCCGCCAGCCCCTCCGCCAGCCGCGTGAGGTCATCGACCAGCAGCACCGCGTCGGCGGATTCGGTGGCGGCCGCCGAACCCGTGGCACCCATCGAGATGCCGACATCGGCCACCGCCAGGGCAGGCGCATCGTTCACGCCGTCGCCCACCATCAGGGTGATGCCCGACTGACGCTCGGCGCGCACGATCACCACCTTCTCCTCGGGCTTCAGCTCGCCGCGCAACAGGTCGAGGCCCAGCCCCTGCCCGATCCTGTCCACCACGGCCTGTGCGTCGCCCGAGGCCAGCACGATGCGCTTGATGCCCGCCTGCCGCAGCTTCTGCAGCGCCAGCGGCGTTTCGGGCCGCACCGCATCGGCCAGCAGAAAATGCCCGGCGAGCCGCCCTGAAATTGCAAGCGCCGCCAGCGCCGTTCCCGGCTCGCGCTCCGGCGGCGGCAAGGCCGAAAGTCCAAGCTTGCGCGCCACGAAATCATGCCCGCCGACGATCACCCGGTGACCCTCGACGATACCTTCCAGCCCCTCGCCCGCCGTCTCGCGCACCTCCTGCGGATAGGCAAGCGTGAGGCCGCGCGCCTGCGCCGCCGCCACGATGGAGGCCGCCGTCACATGCGCCGAGGCCTGTTCGAGCGAGGCGGCAAGCCGCAGCATCTCGTCGGCCTGCCAATGCGCGGCGGGAATGATGCCGCCGAGTTCGGCCCGCCCCCTGGTGAGCGTGCCGGTCTTGTCGATAACGAGGTTCACCGCCCGCGCCATGGTCTCCAGCACCGGGCCGCCCTTCATCAGCACGCCGCGCCGCGCCGCCTTGCCCATGCCTGCGATGATGGCCACCGGCACGGCGAGGATGAGCGGGCAAGGCGTTGCCGAAACCAGCACCGCCAGCATGCGGATGTGGTCGCCGGTGAAGTACCAGGTGCCGCCCGCCAGCGCGATGGTTACGAACAGGAACACCAGCGCATAGCGGTCGGCCAGCCGCACCATCGGTGCCTTGGCCGCCTGTGCCGCCTGCACGAGCCGCACGATGCCGGCATAGGTGCTCTCCGACGCGGGCCTAGTGGCCACCATGTCGAAGGCCGTGTCGAGCGAGCGCGCACCGGATTGAACATCCTGCCCCTCGCCGCTCTTCACCGGAACGGATTCGCCGGTCAGCGCCGCCATGTCGAGCAGTGCCCGGCCATTGCTCACCCGCCCGTCCACCGGCACGATATCACCCTGGCGGATCAGCAACCGGTCACCCGGCCGGATGGCGTCGATTGCCACTTCCTCAAGGTGCCCGTCGCTGTAGCGCAGCGCCGTCTTGGGAACCCGCGCCAGCAGCGCCTTCATGTCGGCCCGCGCCCGATTGGCCGCATAGTCTTCCAGCAATTGCCCGCCGGCATACATCAGCGCCACCACGCCCGCCGCCAGCGTCTCGCCGAAGACAAGCGCCGCCGAGATTGATATGCCCGCCACAAGGTCGAGCCCCACCTCGCCTTTGATCAGGGAGGTGACGATCTCAAACAGCAGCACCGAGAGCACGGCACCGGCGGCAACGCCCCAGATCCAGCTCTGATAGGCGCCAAGATCCACATGGGGCGCCAGCAAGCCGCCAGCGAGGCCGGCCACGGCAATGATGAAAAGGGCGATGCGAAGCGGGTTCAAGCTTTCTCCTTCAGGTTGTCCAGATTGCCGCTCCGCTTCATAAGCGCCATGACAAGGATCAAATTCTACCTTTTTTCAATCGATTGCGAGTGTCTCCAAACGTGGCTCCGCATTAACAGCGCCTTTACCCTTCCCTGTCACCTTGAGTGTCAGGAAGAGGCGAGTCGCTTCCCAGCCCGGATGCTCGGTCCGGGTCGCCTTGTCCGCCGAAAGAAACAATCAAAGAAGAAGACCACAGGCGCATGGCTGTCCGCGTTCTCATCGTCGAAGACGATCCGGCTCAACGTAGAATCCTCGAGGAAATGGTGCGCCGCTTCGGCTGCGACCCGATGCCCGTGGACGGCGGCATGAAGGCGCTGGAGGTGCTGAAAAGCCAATCCGGCGGCACCATCGAACTGGTTATCCTCGATCTCAACATGCCGGAAATGACCGGCCTCGAATTCCTCGAGCGCATGCAGGCGATCCGTGGCGACCTGCCCGTCATCGTGCAGACCGCCCAGGGCTCGATCGAAACCGTCATCAAGGCGATGCGCGCCGGGGCGGATGATTTCGTGGTGAAGCCGGTGAGCCCGGAGCGCCTCAAGGTCTCGGTCCAGAACCTGCTGAAGGTCAATGCCCTGACCGAGGAGGTAAAGCGGCTGAACAAGAAGGTGGGCGGCGCCCTCCGCTTCTCCGACCTCATCGCCTCCTCCCCCGCCATGGCCAATGTGCTGCGCCTGGGCCGCCGTGGCGCCCAGTCCAACATCCCGATGCTGATCGAAGGCGAATCCGGTGTCGGCAAGGAAATGATCGCCCGCGCCATACAGGGCGAGAGCGAGCGGGCCGGCCGCCCCTTCATCGCCGTCAATTGCGGCGCCATTCCCGAAAACCTCGTTGAATCGATTCTGTTCGGCCACGAGAAGGGTGCTTTCACCGGCGCCACGTCGAAGCATATGGGCAAGTTCCAGGAGGCCGACGGCGGCACGCTGTTCCTCGACGAAGTCGCCGAGCTGCCGCTCGACATGCAGGTGAAGCTACTGCGCGCCATCCAGGAAGGCGAGGTCGACCCCGTCGGTTCGCGCCGCCCGGTCAAGGTCAACATCCGGCTGATTTCGGCCACCAACCGCAACATGATCGAAATGGTGAAGGCCGGTCAGTTCCGCGAGGATCTCTATTACCGCCTGAATGTCTTCCCCGTCATGGTGCCGCCGTTGCGCGACCGCAAGGAAGACATTCCGGCCCTGGTCGATCACTTCGTCACCCGCTTCGCGGCCGAGGAAGGCCGCAAGGTGCGCGGCATCACGCCCGAGGCCCTGGGGTTGCTCAAGGCCTATTCGTGGCCCGGCAATGTGCGCCAGCTCGAGAATACCGTGTTCCGCGCCATGGTGCTGTGCGAGGGCGGCCGGCTCGACATCGAGGACTTTCCGCAAGTCGCCTCCCTGGTTGAAGGCTACGAGATCAGGATCCCCCCCGCCCCGCAGCTGGCGCCCAAGCCGGCGCTGCCGCAGGGTGCCGCCGCCATCGCTGGTGGCGCTTCCGTGCCCAAGGGCGGCACTGCAGTCGCCGATGGCGTTGCCTTCGGCATTCCGGTGGTCACCGACGGCGGACACATCCGCAAGCTCGAGGAAGTCGAGGCCGACATGATTCGGCTGGCGCTGGCCCGCTATCAGGGCCAGATGTCGGAGGTTGCCCGCAAATTGGGCATCGGCCGATCGACGCTGTACCGCCGCATGAAGGACCTCGGCCTGGACGAAGCAGCAAGCGGATAACACCTACGCCTCGGTTGCTGCAAAATACTTGCAATTGAGTGTGATTTGACATTCTGTCCCGCCGGCGCTGTTAAGAAGCACAGGACGGATGCGGCGCGCAGGTGGGTTGATGAAGACGATTGTGAAGTCGAGTTTGGTTGCGGTGATGGCCGCGCTGCTGCTGTCCGGCACGGCCCCGGCCGAGGCCGCCTCAAAGACGCAGAAGCCCACCGTCCTCGATAAGCTTTTCAGCAATTCAGGCAGCAAGCCCACCAAGAAGCGCCGCACGATTTTCGGCAGCTTCAAGGACGACCCCTCCTCCGTGGAGGTTGAACCGGTCCCCCGCAATTCCAGCAAGCGCAGCAAGGTCAGGATCGTCGATGCCGATCCCGGCGGCGATGCGGGCTACGGCATGGGCAACCTCACCTATGTGCCGCCCAAGCTCGTGCCGATGGGCGGTATCGCCCTCAGCGATGCCGCGCCCGCCGATCCGGCGGCCGCCGCCATCCACAGCCAGCTCATCTCGGCAGACCCGTCGCTGCGCGTGCTGCCGGCAACGCGCGATGCGCTGCTGGTCCAATATGCCGCGCAGGCCTACC
>JBEARP010000277.1:0-2984 GCA_041163105.1 Pseudomonadota bacterium | reverse complement strand
GGATGCGGTCCCGCCGGCGCTCCATGGCCTTCTTGAGGGACGCTTCGATTTCAGCGGCGCTGACGGCGCCGTTGCGGTCGGCGTCCACCCGGTCAAAGCGCTTCTCGGCGCGGGGCGTGATCTCCGCCGCGGTAACCTTGCCGTTGGCGTCGACATCGACCTTGGTGAAGGCCTTGGGGCTTTTGGGCAGATATGGCTCCATGGCGAAGGCCGTGGCGGGCACCACGGTCATGGCGCCGAAAAGGGCGAGAGCAAGGGTCAGTCGGGTCATTGATCGTTCCTCCTGTTGGCTGTCCTGAACCCAAGACGCAGGAAAAACCGGATTCCGTCGCAGAAAATTCAGGCCACCGGCCCGATCAGCCGGTCGAAGATCGCCGCCACCTCGCCCTGGGCCTCCGCCAGCAGGGCCTCTGCCGTGGCGATGTCCGGCGTGACTGCCGTATTGGCCACCAGCAGGTTGAGGGCGGGCAGCGCCCTGGCCGGGTCATAGGGCCCGTCGAGGCAGAGCCTGAGCATCTGGGTAAGGCGGTGATAGAGCAGCCCCGCCCGCTTCAGCGCCGCATGATCGCCATCCGACACGAGCCCCGCCGCATGAAGCTTCTGCAGCGCCGCCAGCGTGTTGGTGTCCAGCACATGGGGATGGGCGTGGGCATGGATGAGCTGCAGCGTCTGGGCGATGAATTCAAGCTCCACGAGGCCGCCCCGCGCCCGCTTCACGTCCCACACGCCGCCGGTGCCCTGCTCCTTCAGCATGAGCTTGCGCATGTCGACCACGTCTTCGCGCACCCTGGCGGCATCACGCGGCTCGCGCAGGGCGCCGTGGATGTGGCGGGTGAGCTCGTTCATGAGCCCTGAATCACCGCAGACGGGGCGCGCCCTCGTCAGTGCCAGCTTCTCCCAGGTCCAGGCGGAATCGCGATGGTAGCTCTGGAAGCTGGCGAGGCTCGCCGCAACCGGGCCCTTGCTGCCCGAGGGCCGGAGCCGCATGTCCACCTCATAGAGCACGCCCTCCGCCGTGGGGGCGGAGACCGCCGCGATCAGCCGCTGGCTGAGCCGCGCATAATACTGGTTCACGCTGAGGGGTTTCGCCCCCTCGCTCATCTCGGCCCCTTCGGCGGCATCATAGACGATGATGAGGTCGAGGTCGGAGCCCGCCGTCATCTCATGCCCGCCGAGCTTGCCCATGGCGATCACCGCGCTGCGCCCGCCGGCTACAGGGCCGTTGCGGCGCACCGCATCCTCCGTCACCGCGCGATGCAGGCGGCCCAGCAGAAGGCCTGCGAGCTGCGAGAAGGCGAGGCCCGTTTCCGCCGCGCCTGCCGTTTCCGACAGCACCCGCACGCCGATGCGGAAGGCCTGCTCCTTGCCGACGATGCGGGCACGGTCCGCCACCTCGTCTGTCTCCACGCCGTCCGGCATGGCGGCGGCGATGAGCTGCGCCATTTCCGCTTCGGACGGCAGAGACGTGAAGAAGCCGGGATCGAGCACTGCATCCAGCACCTGCGGCCTGCGGCTCAGCTGCTCGGCCAGCCGCGGCGCACTGCCGAGGATGGTGGCCAGCAGGTCGAGCAGGCGGGGATTCGCCTTCAGCAGCGAGAACAGCTGCACGCCGGCGGGAAGCCCGCTCAGGAACTTGTCGAAGGCGAGGAAGGCGAGATCCGCGTCTCCCATGCCCGCCAGTGCCGTGAGCAGTTTGGGCATCAGCTCGGTCAACAGCTCGCGCGCCTTGGCGCTGCGGGTGGCGGCATAGCGCCCAAAGTGCCAGCCGCGAATGGTGGCGGAGACTTCCGACGGGCTCCTGTAACCCATGCGCGACAGGGTCTCGATGGTTTCGGGATCGTCCTCGCCGCCAGTGAAGACCAGGCTGCCGCCCGCCGTGCCCAGCTCATCCGCCGATTCGAACAGGCGGGAATAATGGCCCTGCACGCATTCCAGAACGCGGCGTACCTCCACGTCGAAGCTGGCGCCATCAGCGAAGCCGCAGAAGCGGCCCAAGGATTCGAAGGCGGGGTCTTCCGACGGCAGCGTGTGGGTCTGCTCGTCGTTCACCATCTGCACGCGGTGCTCGATGGCGCGCAGGAAGCGATAGGCGGAGGTGAGCTCGGCTGCGGCCTCATGGGTGATCCACTGCGCGTCCGCCAGCGCCGCCAGCATGGCGATGGTGCTCCGTCCACGGAGCTTCGGGTTGCGGCCACCGGCGATCAGCTGCTGGGTTTGCACGAAGAATTCGATCTCGCGGATGCCGCCGCGCCCGAGCTTGAGGTTGTGGCCCCTCACCTTCACCTCGCCGTGGCCCTTGACCGCATGGATCTGGCGCTTCATCGACTGCACGTCGGCAATGGCCGCGAAGTCGAGATACTTGCGCCAGATATAGGGCTTCAGCCGGTCGAGGAATTCATCGCCGAGCGAAATGTCGCCCGCCGAAGGCCGCGCCTTGATCATCGCGGCACGCTCCCAGTTCTGGCCCTGGTTCAGGTAATAGACTTCCGCCGCATCAATCGAGATCGCCACCTGCGTGGCGCGCGGGTCCGGCCTCAGGCGCAGGTCGGTGCGAAAGACGTAGCCGTCCTCGGTCACGTCCTGCATGATCTGCACGAGGCGGCGGGTGAAGCGCACGAAGAAGGTGGCGGCCTCATGCGGGTCACCCAAGAGCGGCGTCCACGCGTCGTAGAGAATGATGAGGTCGATGTCGCTCGAGTAGTTGAGCTCGTCAGCACCCTGCTTGCCCATGGCGAGCGCCACGTAGCCGCAACGGGCCTGTGGGTCGGCCGCATCGGCGAGCGTCACCTTGCCAGCCCGCGCATAATCCGCCAGCAGCCAGGTGATCGCCGCAGCCAGCGTGGCATCGGCGAATGCAGTGAGTGCAGACGTCACCTGCTCCACCGTCCACGCGGCCGCGAGATCGGCCACTGCGATGAGCAGCGCCACCCGCTTCTTCGCCTGGCGCAGCCTTGCCATCACCTCCGCCTGCGAGAGGGCGGGGT
>JBEARP010000276.1:0-3554 GCA_041163105.1 Pseudomonadota bacterium | reverse complement strand
GTCCGAGATTTTCCGCTTTCCGAAGACCGGGCGCTTGGCTGGCCGTCACGTCGGTCACGCCTCTGCCCCCCGTCCCTTGCCGGTAAGCACGTTGATCACGTCACGCGGCGTCACCTCGCCGATGATGACGCCAGCTGCATCCACCACCGCGAACGGCGTGGCGGATTCAACAATCTCGGCGGCGAAGCTCTCGATCTTCGCCGCAGCCTTGACGCGCCGCAGAGACGAGGCCCCGGGCGACGCCGGCAGCATGATGCCGGCCGCCGAGAGTACCCTTGCGCGGTTAACGTCCTGGGTGAACTTGGCGACATAGTCGGTGGCCGGATTGCTTACCACCTCCTCCGGCTTGCCAATCTGGATGATCGCACCGTCCTTCATGATGGCGATGCGGTCGGCAAGCCGGATCGCCTCGTCGAAATCATGGGTGATGAAGACGATGGTTTTCTTCAGCACGTTTTGCAGGCGAATGAGCTCGGCCTGCATTTCGCGGCGGATCAACGGGTCGAGTGCCGAGAAGGGTTCGTCGAGAAACCAGATCTCCGGCTCGACGGCCAGAGAGCGAGCAATGCCCACGCGCTGCTGCTGACCGCCCGAGAGTTCGGCGGGGAAGCGACGCTCGCGGCCCTTGAGGCTGACGAGTTCGATCATTTGCATGGCGCGCTCCTCGCGCGTCTTGCGGTCGACACCCTGGATCAGCAGCGGGAAGGCCACATTGTCGAGTACGTTGAGGTGTGGAAGAAGCGCGAAATGCTGGAACACCATGCCCATCTTGTGGCGCCGGATGTCAATCAACTCGGCCTCTGTCGCCTTCAGCAGGTCCTGCCCATCAACGGTGAGTTTGCCCGCCGTCGGTTCAATGAGCCGTGACAGACAGCGCACCAGCGTCGACTTGCCGGAGCCTGAAAGTCCCATGATGATAAAGGTCTCGCCCTCACGCACCTCGATCGATGCGTTGCGAACAGCCCCCACCAAATGGGCTCTTTCAAGATCGGCAGTGGTGACCTTGCCCCCATGGGAGGCAAGGAACTGCGCTGCGTTCGGGCCAAACACCTTCCACAGATTGTGGCAGGATAGCTTGACTGGGCGCGGCGATGCCGCGCCCGGGGTCGTCATGTTCATTCACGACACCAGGGCGCGCATCACTGCGCCCAGGCCCTCCACTTGGCCTCGTTGGCATCGACCCAGGCAGCGGCAACGTCCTCGATGGACTTGCCGTCGAGATCGACCTGGCCGGACATGGCGTTCAGTTCATTGGTGTCGATCTGGTAGGCCTTGGCCACTTTGTAGGCAACGGGCCACTTGTCCTTCATGCCGCCCCACGAATACTTCCAGATTTCGCCATGCGGCTTGCCGCAGTCATAGGCCTTGTCCGGATTCACGCCCACCTTGGGGTCGGCATAGCACTCAGCCGAATATTCCGGGAATTGCACCCACTCGCCCTCGTACTTGGCCGGCGCCCAGTGCGGCGAGTAAACCCAAAGCATGATCGGCGCCTTGCGCTGGTAGGCGGAGTCGAGTTCAGCAAACATGGCGGCATCGGTACCGGCGTGAATCACCGTGAAAGGCAAGTCGAGCGCCACGACGCGCTCGTCATCAAAGCCTTCCCATGTGACAGGTCCGCCGACGTAGCGGCCCTTGGGGGCGGTTTCCGCGGTGGAGAAGGCCTCGGCGCACTTCGGGTCCTTGAGCGCTTCCCAATTGGGAAGGCCGGGGCATTTTTCCTTCATGTAGAGTGGATACCACCACTCTTCCTTGGCCTTGGGACCGAGTTCGCCGAGCCGCTCCGTCTGACCGGTGGCATCAGAGGCCTTCATGGCCTCGCCCGCCGTCGTATCCCAGTATTCGATACCGACGGTCACATCGCCATTGGTAAGGCTGGTGGTCAGTGACGATAGATAGTCGCCCGTTGGGTACTCGACCGTGTAGCCAAGCTTCTCCAAAATACCGCCCAAAATTCGGGCATTGAGGTTCACGCTGGTCCAGTCGAACAGCGCGATCTTGATGGGATCGTTAGACTCCACAGCCGATGCGTGTGGCGTCGCGAAGGTCATTGCGGCCAGGGCAGCAACGGCCAAAACTCCTGATTTCCAGGCACTCTTCCTGCTCATTAGCTTTCGTTCCCTCTCCTGTTGCTGGCCGCATCTTTTTTGGACGGCCTTGAAAGACAATGTCCTCCCATGCGAGGCAGTGTGTCAATTGTTTGGTTTCAGGTGTCCGGCGGCAGCGCCCTTGAGACAAATTGGGTAACTTGAGGTAGCGAGGATTTCTGGTTCATTCTAGCCCTTAGGAGAAGCGCAGGTGAGACGGGACCGATGGTCCGCGAAAGCAAAGTCTTATCAGAATTTGGCGGACTAGTTTATCTGTCAGAGTTTTGGCGCCATTGCTCCTTTAGCCACTCATCTCCCTGCCCCCCGCCTCTCGGCCTCCCGCCACGCACTCTCCTCCTCCGGCGACATGCGCCGGGTGAGGTACTTCAGGGTCCTAGGAAGTAGCACCTGCCCAAGCCGAACCCCAAACTCGAGCCAGAAGCAGGGACGCTGCGCCACGAGGGACGCACCGGTGCCGAGACCAAGCAGAACAACCGCGACGGCAACGCCCTACTGCCTGCACATGTCAGGCGGGCTTCCTGTTGGCGATGGCCCAGACCAGCACCGGCGTGACGAGGCCGATGATGGTTGCGATGGTGTCAGGTGTCGCCCAGGGCAGCTGCAACCCGGTGTAGGTCTGGACAATAAACAGGATGCCCATGATGGCGGCGACCAGCGCCTTGTCGATCGAGGTGAACATGTCGGTTTCTCCTATGCTTCGTTGGTGGAAAGGGCGCCGTTGGCTGCCAGCACGACGGGCCGCACAGCAACCGGCTGGTTGATTCTCCACGGACAGCGCCGGGCCCCGAGGAGTCGGTTCTTCGCGATGCGCTTGATCATCACCCGGTCGGACTGATTGCCACCGAGGACATGGAAAGCATGGGCGTCCTCTCCGACGTAGAGCCCCACATGGCCGTTGAAGCCGGAGGAAGCGCCGCGCCAGAAGACAAGGACATCGCCAAGAGCGGGCTTCTGCTGGGGCATGCCGAACGCCAGCCAGTTGCGGGCGCCCAGCGGATTCATGGGAACATCCCAGCCAGCCTGCAGCGCCACATAGGCCATCCACAGCCCACACCAGGCGGTCGCGTCGTTGCGGTAGATGTGATCCAGCCCCGTGACCTTCGCCCAGGCCATGATCGAGGGATTTGAGCCCTCCCCCGGTTTCTCGATGGTCCCGTAGGTCTTTAGCGCCTCGACAAGGATGCGGGGACCACGCTCGGTTTCGAGCCAGGCGTATTGCTTCGGAAGATCCGTCATGGTTGCCTTTCATCAAGTGGAATGGTGGGGTTGCGCGACCAGGCGCGGATGAACCGCAGCACGCCCTCACAGATCAGCATGGCGGTGAGGCCAACGAGGAAGCCGATCGCGTGCTCGCTCGAGGCGTCACCGGCAAGCAGTGGGAAGTAGGCTTTCGCCGCCGCGTAGACGGGGGTCGTGAGATAACCCACCGTCAGACTTCCGATGACC
>JBEARP010000275.1:0-2727 GCA_041163105.1 Pseudomonadota bacterium | reverse complement strand
AGGCGTGCGGCCCGTTGCGTGAGGTCACTTCTGCTGCGGGGGGTACCACTTCTTCAGCCCGTCCTGAAGCTGGGCGGCGGCGGCCTCCGGCGTCATGGCGCCATTGATCACCTGGGCGGAGACGTTCCACATCTCGTTCTCGAGATTGGGCGTGCCGCGCGACAGGATCTGGTAGGAGTTGCGGATCGTGGACTTGCACTCGCCGCGCCAGTTCACGAAGGTCTGGGCCACATCGTCCTTCAGCTGCACCTTGGCGTTGGACAGCGGGAAGAAGCCCGGCAGTTCGTTGCCGAGGATGTTGGCGAACTCCTCAGAGCCGATCCAGTCAAGGAACACCTTGGCGTCAGCGGCATTCTTGGACTTGGCGTTCATGCCGATGCCGATGTCGGTGTGGTCCGAGATATAGCAGTCCGTCGTGCCGGCGGGCACCGGCGGCTTGAAGGCGCCCATGTTGACGTTCTGGCCGCGGAAGGTGGAGATGTCCCACGAGCCCGCCGCGTAGATCGCGCCCTTGCCGAGACCGAAGAGGTTCTGGCTGTCAGGATAGGTCTGGGCCTTGAAGCCCTCGCCCATGTAGGGAGACCACTTGGCGAGCGTCGCGAAGGTGGAGACATAGGCCGGGTCGGTGAGCTTGCCCGTGCCATCGATCAGTGCCTTGCGGCCTTCCTCGCCCTTCCAGTAGTTGGGCCCGATGTTCTGGAAGCCCATGGTGGCGGCTTCCCACTGGTCATTGGTGCCGAGCACCAGGGGAACATAGGTGCCGTTGGCCTTGATCTTCTCGAGGACGGCGAAGAATTCCTCCTCGGTCTTGGGCTCCTCGATGCCGAGCTCCTTGAAGATGTCCTTGTTGTAGATGAAGCCGTGGATGACCGAGGCCATGGGCACGCAGAAGGTGGTCTTGCCGTCATCCGTGGTCCAGGCGCTCTTGGCGACGTCCGAGAAATTGGCCATCGAGGCAAGGTCGTTCACCGGGGCGAGATGGCCCTTGTTGAAAAGCTCGAGCGAGGCATCGAAGGGCCGGCAAGTGATGATGTCGCCCGCGGTGCCGCCTTCGAGCTTGGCGTTCAGCGCGGCGTTGTATTCCTTCGGCGCCGTCGGCGTGAACTCGATGGTGATGTCAGGGTGCTTGGCCTGGAAGGCGGGGATGATCTTGTCCTTCCAGATCTGCGCGTCGTCATTGCGCCAGCTCTCGATCGTCAGCGTGCCTGCCGAGGCAGCACCCGAAAGCGCCAGGCCGGCAGCGGCGCCCAGCAAAAGAGTCTTCAGTCCCTTGTTCAGCATTTTCGTCCTCCCGTTGAAATCTTCTGGCCACCATTATGTATCGGCGAGGCGCGACATGGCCAGACGTAAGTTGCCGTTCGCGGCAGCAAGAAGCCGCTGCGCTGCAGCAATGTCTTTCGCGCCTGCACACAGAAGCACGGCAGGCTTCACCTTGCCGCCCGCCGCATCGAGCGCCGCATGGGCGGTTGCCTCGTCCACCCGGGCGATTGCCGCAACGATGCCGGCGGCACGCTTGCGGAGCTTGGCATTGCCGGTCTCGACATTGACCATCAGCCCGTCATGCACCGCGCCAAGCCTGATGTGGGTGAGCGTGGAGAGCAGGTTGAGAGCGGCTTTCTGGGCAGTTCCCGCTGCCAGCCGCGTGGACCCCGCGATGACCTCCGGGCCTGAGGCAACGAGGATTTCGAGATCGGCCACGGCGGCAAGGCGCGAGCCCGGATTGTTCACCACTGCGATGACGAAGGCGCCCTTCTCCCGCGCCCGGCTTGCGGCGGCAACGGTGAAGGGCGTGGACCCCGAAGCGGCCACGGCGACGAGCGTGTCACCTGGCCTGCACGCCTCCGCCTGGGCCGCGCCGTCGGCCTCGTCGTCCTCGGCATCGGCCAGGGTGTCGAACATGGCGGCGCGGCCGCCGGCGATGACATAGAGGATCCTGTCCTCCGCCATGCCGAAGGTGGCGGGAAGCTCGGACCCGTCCTGCACGGCGATGCGGATCGAGGTTCCGGCACCGGCATAGATGAGGCGGCCGCCGGCGGCGAGGCGCTGGGCCAGAACGGCTGCGGCCTGCGCGATCGACGGCGCTGCCTGCCGCACTGCAGCGATGGCGCGCTCCTGGCCTGACAGCAGCGCATCGAGGATGCGGTGATCGGGCCAGGTGTCGATCCCGTGATAGCTGCCGGACTGTTCGGTCTGCCGCTCTGACATGGGACGCAGTAGACGGTCGGAAGCCGCGCGCGGTCAAGATGCTTTCCCCGGGCGCGCGATTTGCTAGCATGCTGCCCATGAACACGGGGCCATTCTTCCTGGGGATTGACGGCGGCGGCAGCCGTTGCCGGGCGCGCATTCGGGACGTGAACGGAACGCTGCTCGCCGAGGCGACGGGCGGGGCTTCCAACATCTATCAGGACTTTCGCGGCGCGCTGGCCACCATCATGGACACCTCGCGCGCCGCGGCACAGACGGCGGGACTGACCACGCAGCACCTGCACGCAGGGCTTGGGATCGCCGGTATCGTCACGTCCGTCGGTGCCGAGAAGATCGTCGAGGCCGCCCTGCCCTTCGCCAGCGTCATGGTGGACAACGACGCCTATGCCGCCTGTGTGGGCGCCTTTGGCGGCGGCGATGGCGGCATCGTGATCGCCGGCACGGGATCGATCGGCTTTGCGCTGGTGGGGGGCCAGCGGCACATGGTGGGCGGCTGGGGCTTCCAGCTGGGCGATCATGGGT
>JBEARP010000274.1:0-6115 GCA_041163105.1 Pseudomonadota bacterium | reverse complement strand
CTACCTTTCGCAGTCCGACAAGGGCGGCCTCGTCTTCGGCGGCCACATCGACGGCTTCAACACCTACACCCAGCGCGGCCAGTTCAACCGCATCCAGACGGTGGCGGAATGCGCGGTCTCGCTCATGCCCTTCATCTCGCGCCTGCGCCTGCTGCGCCACTGGGGCGGCATCCAGGACATGACGCCGGACGGCAGCCCCTTCATCAGCCGCACGCCCACGCGCAACCTCTATCTCAATGGTGGCTGGTGCTACCAGGGCTTCAAGGCCACGCCCGCCTCGGGCTGGACCTTCTCCCACACCATCGCCCATGACCAGGAACATGAGCTCGTCCGCGATTTCGCCCTCGACCGTTTCGAGAAGGGCAGGGAGCTCGACGAATTCGGCCTCGGCAACTGGACCTACAAGCAATGATGATCCCGTGCCCCTGTTGCGGCGACCGCGACGTCTCCGAATTCCGCTATGGTGGCGATGCCTTCAAGCAGCGCCCCGCCCATGGAACCGGCGACCTTCAGAGCTGGCATGACTATGTCTTCCTGTTCGAGAACCCGAAGGGCCCGCACACGGAATACTGGCAACACGTGCTGGGCTGCCGCCGCTGGTTCAGGCTTGCCCGCAACACCGCCACCAACGAGATCGGCGGGGTGGTGTCATGACGACATTCCGCAGGCTTCCCAAGGGCGGCCGCATCGACCGCGCCAAGCCGGTTTCCGCCCGTTTCGACGGCAAGGGCCTGCCGGGCTTTGCCGGAGACACGCTGGCCTCGGCCCTGCTGGCCAATGACAAGGTGCTGATCGGCCGCAGCTTCAAGTATCACCGCCCGCGCGGCATCGTGGCTGCGGGGATCGAGGAGCCGAACGGCCTGTTCACGCTGGGCGAGGGCGCCACGACCGAGCCCAACGTCGCAGCCACCATGGTGGACCTCGTCGACGGCCTCGTGGCGAAGACGCAGAATGCCTGGCCGTCAGCCGACTTCGACCTGATGGCGGTGAACTCGCTGCTGTCGCCCCTGTTCCAGTCCGGCTTCTACTACAAGACCTTCATGGGGCCGTCCAAGGGGTCGTGGATGTTCTACGAGCCCTTCATCCGCAAGGCGGCGGGGCTGGGCAAGGCGACCGACCTTCCCGACCCTGACCGCTATGACATGCGTTTCGCCTTCTGCGACGTGCTGGTGATCGGCTCCGGCCCCGCGGGCCTTGCCGCCGCATTGACGGCGGGCCGCAGTGGTGCCCGCGTGGTGCTGGCGGAGCAGGACAGCGACTTCGGTGGCTCTCTGCTCTCCGGCAGGGATGCCGAGCATGAGGCCTGGCGCATCGCCTGCGTGGACGAGTTGAAGAGCCTTTCCAACGTCGAGGCCTTCACACGAACCACCGTGCAGGGCCTCTATGACGGCAACCTCGCCGTTCTGGTCGAGAACCGCAGCCACCTCGGCCCCGATGCGCGCAAGGGCGAGGCGCGCATGCTGCTGACGCAGTTGCGGGCGAAGACCATCGTCATGGCCACCGGCGCCATCGAGCGGCCGCTGGTGTTCTCCAACAATGACAGGCCCGGCGTGATGCTGGCGTCCGCACTGCGCACCTATGCCAACCGCTTCGCCGTGGCGCCGGACAAGCGCGCGGTGATCGTCGCCAACAATGACACCGCCTATTCCGCGGCGCTGGACCTTGCCGATGCGGGCGTCGCCGTCACGGTGGCGGACCATCGCGCGGCCGTCTCGGCCGATATCCTGTCGCGCGCCGGAGCCAAGGGCATCGCCATCTTCCCGGGAAGCGGCATCTTCGATGTCGAGGGCAGCAAGGGCGTCAGGCGCGTGAAGCTTGGCGGCGCGCATGCCGTCACCATCGAATGCGACGTCGTCGGCATGGCCGGCGGCTGGTCGCCGGTGGTGCATCTTTCATCCCACGGCGGCATCAAGCCGAAGTATAACGAGTCTGTCGCCGGCTTCGTGCCCGGCGGCTTCCCCGCATCGCATTTCGGCGCGGGCGCGATGATGGGAACCTTCGGCCTTTCGGCAGCCGTGGCGGAAGGCGCCAATGCCGGCGCTTCAGCCGCATCGTCCGCCGGCTTCGGCAAGACGCGGCCCGTCTATGCGCCGGAGCATGCGACCGATCGCACCTACGCCATCCTGCCCACATGGACACCAGCCTATAGCGCCAAGGGCAAGGCCTTCGTCGACTTCCAGGGTGACGTGACCATCAAGGACGTGAAGATCGCGCATCAGGAGGGCTACCGCTCGGTGGAGCACCTGAAGCGCTACACCACGCTCGGCATGGGCACCGACCAGGGCAAGACCTCCAACATCAATGCGCTGGCACAGATGGCGGAATATCGCGGCATCACCATTCCGGAAGCGGGCACCACCACTTTCCGGCCCCCTTACGCGCCGCTCACCATGGGCGCCATCGCGGGCCGCACGGTTGGCGCGCATTTCCGCCCGGTGCGCTTGTCGCCCCTCAATGACTGGCATGTGAAGAACGGCGCCACCTTTATCGACGCAGGCCTGTGGAAGCGCGCCTGGTACTACGCCTGGGCGGGCAATTCGCCCGAGACGGCCTATGTGAAGGAAATGGAACTCGTCCGCCGTGGCGTGGGCCTCGCGGACGTCTCGACGCTGGGCAAGATCGACATCCAGGGGCCGGATGCGGCGGAGTTCCTCAACCGGGTCTATGTCAACGGCTTCGCCAAGCTGCCCGTCGGCAAGGTGCGCTATGGCGTGATGCTGAACGACGACGGCATCGTGCTGGATGACGGCACGACCGCGCGCATCACCGAGAACCAGTTCTACATGACCACGACGACGGCGCAGGCCGGCGAGGTGATGTCATGGCTCGAATATCTGCTGCAGATGCAGTGGCCGGAGCTGAACGTGCAGGTGGCCTCGCTCACCGACGAATGGGCCGGCATGGCCGTCTCAGGCCCCAAGGCGCGTGAGGCACTCGAGCTGGCATTCCCCGGCGTGGACGTCTCCAACGAAGGCCTGCCCTACATGGGTTGCAAGGACTTCACCTTCGAGGGCGCCACCGTGCGCCTGCTGCGCATGTCCTTCTCGGGCGAGCTTGCCTATGAAGTCCATGTCGCGGCGGATTATGCCATCGGCCTGTGGGAGCATATCCTGAAGGCTGCGGCCTCGACCGGCATCAAGCCTTACGGCCTCGAGGCTCTGGCCAGCCTGCGCATCGAGAAGGGCCATGTGGCAGGCCTCGAGCTCGATCATCGCAACACGCTCGATGACCTTGGCCTCGGCAAGATGGCCGGCAAGGAAAAGGACTATGTTGGCAAGGCCCTGCGCTTCCGCGAGGATTGCCAGGCGCCTGACCGCTGGAGCCTTGTCGGTCTCGAGCTCATGGAGCCTGACAAGAAGCTGCGCGGCGGATCGATCCTGTTTGCAGCAACCGACGAGATCAAGGGCCACGGACGCGGCTACATCACCTCGGTGACGTGGTCGACGGAGCTCAACAAGTTCATCGCGCTCGGCCTCTTCGATGGCGGTCTGAAGCACGAAGGCGAGGAGATCATCGCCGCCTTCCCGCTCAAGAACGAGCAGGCGCGCCTGAAGATTGTCTCGCCCCACTTCATCGACAAGGAAGGAGCCCGCCTCAATGCTTGAGCGCAGATCGGCCCTGGCGAGCGCCAAGCCCTATGTGAGCGCGGCGCTGAACATCGCCGAACGCCCTGGCTTCACGCTGACGCAGGTGGCGGGGTTGTCGCCGGATTTCGAAGAGAGGCTCGCCGCCATGGTCGGCACCCTGCCGGAGAAGGTGCAGCAGGCACAGTTGAACGGCGCGCATACGCTGTTCCGCATTGGTCCGGCCCAGTTCTGGATCGTCGGACCGGAAACGGACGACGCACCGTCGAAACTTCAGGGCCAGTGCGCGGTGACGCCGCTGTCGAGCAGCCGCGTGCGCATTGCGCTTGACGGTGCCCCGGCGCGCGAGGTTCTGGCACGGCTGATCCCCGTCGATCTCCATCCATCGGTGTTCACGCCCCGCTCCGTGGCGCTCACCGGCATTCACCACACGCCTGTCACCGTGCATTGCACGGGAGACAACAGCTTCGACGTCTACGTGATGCGCACCTTCGCGATGAATGTGTGGGATGCCGTCACCGATGCGGCGCGCGTGTTCGCAGATAATCGGTAAGCAGCAGAAGCCCCGCCTTGCGCGCACGGGCGCGCGGGTAAAAGGCGCAATAGTCATGGCCGAGCGGCAGGGCCTGCGGGTCGAGCGCCACCAGCGTGCCGTTCTCCAACCCTTCTTGCGCCAGCGCCCGCTGGCCCAGCGCAATGCCCAGCCCGCGCCGTGCGAAATCGAGGGCGAGCTGGGATGAACCGACGCGGTGGCCCTTCGTCGCGTCCATGCGGCGGCTTGGCAAATAGCGCGCGAGCCATTCATCCCATGAGGGATGCGAGCCGAAATCCTGCCCCCAGCTTGTATGGATGAACAGGCTGTCATCGACATTCGTCAGCGAAAGCCCGGCGGCCAGTTCTGGACCGCACAGCGGCAGCACCTCGTCGCGGAACAGCGGCAGGCTCGCGAGCCCCGGATATTGCGCGCTGGCATAGCCGATGCGCAGGTCGATCTCGCCACCGGCGAAATCCACCGGGTCGTTCTCGACGCGCAGGTCGATGCGCAGTGCCGCCGTCTGTGTGAAATCCGCCAGCGCCGGCATGAACCAGCACTCGGCAAGCGACGGGATGACGCTCACCACCAGCTTGGCGCGGCTGCTGCCCGCCAGCACGCGCTGCGTCAGCGCCGCAATGTCTTCGAGTGCGGGCGATACCCCTGCGTGGATGGCCTGACCTGCATCGGTGAGGACGATGCGGTTGTTGAGCCTGGTGAACAGCTTGCGCTTGAGGAAGGTTTCGAGGTTGCGCACCTGCTGGCTGATGGCGGCTGGGCTTACATTCAATTCGGCAGCGGCCGTGACATAGCTCCCGGTGCGGGCAGCAGACTCGAAGTATTTCAACGCGTTAAGGGGTGGAAGCTTCAGCATTCCGGTCCATCTGGCTAAGATTTTCCGAGGCAGACTAACATTTTGGCCCGTTGCGGCAAGCACGCTCTGTGCGATCCTCGGGTTGGGAATCTTCGGAGACAGCCATGCGCCATATTCTCGATCTTGACCGCTATCCGCTGGACAGACCGGGCACGCCGGAATGGCATGCGCTGGTGGCGCGCTGCCGCGCCGATCTGGCGCAGAACGGCATGTTCAACCTCGAAGGCTTCGTGACGCCTGACGCCCTGCAGCAGGCGATTGCCGAGATCAGCCCTGTGATGGAGACACTCTCCTTCACCCACCGTCGCAACCACAACATTTACTTCAAGAAAGACATTCCCGGCCTCGCGCCTGACCATCCGGCACTTGCGCTCTGCGAGACGGTGAACCACACGGTCTGCGCCGACCAGATCTTGCAGTCGATCCCGGTGTGGATTTATGAGTGGTCGCACTTCATCACTTTCCTGGCCGCGACGATGGAGAAGGATGCGCTCTTCCCGGCGCGCGATGATCTCGCACGCGTGAACGTCATGGCCTATCGCGAGGGAGAGGCCCTCAACTGGCACTTCGACCGCAGCGAGTTCACCACCACGCTGCTGCTGCAGGCACCGGAGCAGGGCGGCGAGTTCATCTACCGCTCCGACCTCCGCAGCGACAGCGACCCGAACTACGACGGCGTTGCGCGCCTGCTGCGCGGTGAAGACAAGGATGTGAAGAGCCTGACGCTGGCGGCGGGTACCCTCAACGTGTTCCGCGGCAAGAACACGGCTCACAAGGTCGGCACCGTGAAGGGTGCCCGAGAGCGCATGATCGCCGTGTTCGCCTATTTCGACCGGCCGGGCGTGGTCTATTCGCGGGAGGACCAGATGGGCTTTTACGGCAGGACGAGCTGAGCACCTCTCACCTCCAGTGCTTCCGTCATCCCGGCGAAGGCCGGGATCCCGCTCTGGTTCAGCTTGCGTGTTGAGAAAGCTGGATCCCGGCCTTCGCCGGGATGACGCCATTGGGAATTATCGCTTGGCGACATCCGCGACGGTTGCCCCCGACATCTCCGCCAGCTGCGCGAAGCCAGTCTCGAAGACCGCGTTGGGCGTGCCGCCTGCCGCCCATACGGTGGGGTAGGCC
>JBEARP010000273.1:0-23335 GCA_041163105.1 Pseudomonadota bacterium | reverse complement strand
GTTCACAGCAGATGCAAGTCCCCTACTCCGCCGCCTTGGGAACGAGGCCCGGATCATTCGCCGGCGCCGAGACCGGCGGGCCCAGCACGTCGGAGGCGTTCTCCGCGTCATGCATGTGGCGGCGGTCGCGGGCGACGTAGGAGTAGATGGCAGGTGTGATGAACAGCGTGAACAGCGTGCCGATGGTCATGCCCGCGGCAATAACCACGCCAATGTCGAAGCGGCTCCTGGCGCCGGCTCCATTGGCGATGAGCAGCGGCGTCACGCCGATGACCATGGCGGCAGTGGTCATCAGGATGGGCCGCAGGCGCACGGCGGCTGCCTCCTTGATGGCCGTGTCCTTGTCGTAGCCCTTGGTCACCTGCAGCTTGTTGGCGAACTCCACCATCAGGATACCGTGCTTGGCGATGAGGCCAATGAGAGTGACGAGCCCAATCTGGGTGTAGATGTTGATGGTTCCAGACCCGAGGTTGATCGGCGGGTTGTTCATCATGGCGCCGTTGACCTCGCCGAGAATGAACAGCACCAGCAACGCGCCGAACACCGTGGCCGGAAGGCCAATCAGGATGATGAACGGGTCGCGGAAGCTCTCGAACTGAGCCGCAAGCACGAGATAGATCAGCAGCAGCGCCACTGCGAACGTCACGGCAAGCGTGTTGCCTTCCTGCACGAACTGGCGGCTCTCGCCCTTGAAATCATAGGCCATGCCCTGCGGCATGATCTCGTCGGCCTTCTGCTGCAGGAAGGCGATGCCCTCGCCGATGGTGCGGCCGGGGAACGGGACGCCCTGCAGCATGGCGGAATTGAGCTGCTGGAAGGTGGCGAGCCCGTTGGGCTGTACCGTCTTGGAGACCTCGGTGAAGGCCGAGATCGGCACCATCTCTCCATCCGCCGCGCGCACGCGGAAGCTGAGGATCTGGTCCACCGAAGAACGCTCGGTACGCGGTACCTGCGGGATCACCTGATAACTGCGGCCGTCAACCGTGAAGCGGTTGACGTTGTTGCCGCCCAAAAGGGTCGCCAGCGTGGCGCCGATGTCCTGCATGGTGACACCGAGCCGGTTGGCGCGGTCCTTGTCCACGATCAGTTCCACCTGCGGCGTCTGGAAGCGCAGGTCGGCGTTGGTGAAGATGAACAGGCCCGACTTCTTCGCTTCGGCGTCAAGCTTGTCCAGCACATCCGCGAGGCGCGTGTAGTCGCCCGGATAGGTGAGCACGAATTCGATCGGCAGTTCTCCCGCGCCGACCGGAATGGCCGAGGGCGCGGTGGCGAAGATGTTGACGCCCGATACCGCCTTGAACTTCGGCTGCAGCTCACCCATCACCGTAAGGTCGGAGCGCGAACGGTCCTCCCACGGTTTGAGGATGAGCCCCATGAAGGCAGAGTGGCTGTTTGGGAAGCCGTCGATGGCGAAGAGGTTCTGCTTCTCCGGAATCGCCATCATGGTCTTGGTCAGTTCGTCGGTGTAGGTCGACAGGTAATCCAGATTGGTGTGCTCGGGCGCGTTGACGAAGGCAAACAGCACGCCCTGGTCCTCCGCCGGTGCCAGTTCACGCCCGATGGCGTTGTAGAGCACACCCGACAGCACGATCATCAGCACCGCGATCCAGGCGAAGACGGCGCGCTGCTTGATGGTGCCGTCCAGCCGGCGGCGGTAGAAACGCTGCAGCCCACCGAAGGTGCGCTCAACAAGGCGCCCGAACCACGATAGCTTCGCATGTGGCTTCAGCATTTTCGACGTCATCATCGGCGACAACGTAAGCGCAATGACACCCGACACGATGACCGCACCCGCCAGTGTGAAGGCGAATTCGCGGAACAGCGCACCTGTGAGGCCGGAGGTGAAGCCGATCGGCGCATAAACCGCTGCCAGCGTGATGGTCATCGCGATGACCGGCCCGGTGATCTCACGTGCACCGCGCAGCGCGGCGTCGAAGGGTGTCATCCCCTCCTCGATGTGGCGGTGGATGTTCTCGACCACCACGATGGCGTCGTCAACGACGAGGCCGATGGCCAGCACCAGGGCCAGCAACGTCAGAAGATTGATGGAATAACCGAAGGCGACCAGAATCAGCGCCACGCCGATCAGAGACAGCGGGATCGTCACCACCGGAATGATGGTGGAGCGAACGTTGCCGAGGAACAGGAAGATGACGATGATGACGATGATGCCGGCCTCGAGCAGGGTCTTGCCCACTTCCCAGATCGAGGCGTTGATGAATTCCGTCGCATCATAGGCGATGTTTGCCTCGAGACCCGTGGGCAGCAGTCGCTGGATATCGGGTATCGAGTCGCGCACCTCGTTGATGACGGTGAGCGGGTTGGCGTCGGGCGTCGTCTGGATGCCCATGAAGACGGCCTTCAGCCCGTCGAAGGCGGAGCGTGAGTCGTAGTTCTCGGGGCCCAGGTCCACGGTGGCCACCTGGCCAAGCCGGATCACCGAGTCGCCGCGCGTGGCGACGACGAGATCCTCGAACTGCTCCGGCGTTTCCAGCGAGGTCTGGGCGTTGATGTTCTGCTGCGTGAAATCCGACTTCACCTCGCCCGCAGCGGTGGTGAAATTATTGGCCGAAAGCGCCTGGCGCACGTCGAGCGGGGTGACGCCCAGGGAGGCCATCTTCTCCGGGTTCAGCCAGACGCGCATCGCGAAGGTGGAGCCGCCAAGGATTTCTGCCGAGGCCACGCCATAGATTGCCTGCAGCTTCGGCTTGACCACACGGTCGAGATAATCCGAGATCTGCGGGGCCGACATCTGCTCGGACTTGAAGCTGATGTACATCAGGGCGAAGCCTGCGCCGTTGGTGCGCTTCACGACCGGGTCGTTCGCCTCCTCCGGCAACACGCCCTTCACCTCGTTGACCTTGGACAGGACGTCGGCAAGCGCGCGGTCGGCATTGGCGTCGAGGCGAAGTTTGAGCGTGATGATCGAGACGTTCTGGGAGGACCGCGACTCGATGATGTCGACGCCTTCCGTCGAAGCCACGGCCTGCTGCAACGGCGTGGTTATGAAGCCCTTGATCTGGTCGGCGTTGGCACCGGGATAGATCGTGGTGATCTCGATCTTGGTGTCCGACACCTCCGGAAACTGGCGGATCGGCAGCTTCAGCACGGCCTGAAGTCCGGCCAGCAGGATGAGCAGGCTTACGACCGTCGCAAGGACGGGGCGCTTGACGAAGATGTCGGTGAAATGCATCGACCGGGTCCTTACTGGATGGTGCTCGTGTCCTGGCGCTTGAGTGCGATCGAATTGTCGATCACCACCTTGCTGCCCTGGTCGATCTTGTTCTGGCCGGCAGTGACAACCTTGTCGCCGTCCTTGATGCCGCTGACGATGGAGACGCGGCCATCGCGCACCGGCCCGGTCTTCACGAAGCGGCGCTCGATGACGAGTTCGTCGACGTCCTTCCCGTCCTTGTCCTTCACCTTGGTTGCGTTGACCACGAACACGTTGTCGCCATAGAGCGAATAGGTGACGGCGGTCTGCGGCACAGTCACCACCGTTTCGGGTGCGCCGGCGTCGACGGTGACGTTGGCATACATGCCGGGAACAAGCTTCTTGTCCGGATTGGCGATCTCGGCCCGCACCATGATCATGCGGTTGCTGTCAGAGAGGCGCGCATCGGTAGTCACGATCTTGCCGACGAAGACCTGGCCTGGATAGGCATTCAGGGTCACCGACACCTTGAGGCCCTCGGCGATGCGGCCATAGTCAGCCTCGGTCAACGTGAAGTCGACGTAGACGGGATCGATCTTCTGCAGCCAGACGATTTTCTGGCCAGGTGCCAGGTAGCTGCCAAGGGCAATGTCGCGCAGGCCGACGCGGCCGTCCCACGGGGCATAGATGAACTTCTGGGCCACTTCGGCGCGGCGCCGGTCAAGCGTTGCCTCGAGCACCCGCTTGCGGGTCTTCAGGGCATCGAGTTCTGTGACGGCAACCACGCCCTTGGAGACAAGGCTTTCGCGGCGCTTCAAGTCGGAGTCGGTATTGGCGAGCTCGGCGGCGATGGAGCGCATGTCCGCCTCCTCGGTGGCCGTATCGAGCTGGACCAGGAGCTGGCCCTTCTTGACGTCCTCCCCGGACTCGAAATTGATCTGGGTGACGACGCCGCCAACCTGCGGGGTCACGTCTATGCCCTGGAAGGCGGTGACCGTGCCGATGCCGGCGATCTGCGGCTGCCAGCTGTCGGTGCGTGCGGGTTCCGCGGAGACGGTTTCGGGCGGCTGCGGCGCGCCCAGGATCACAGTCGCCAGCATCTTCGGCTTGAAGTCGAAGGCGTAGAAGGCGATTGCCCCGGCGAGGCCGCCCAACAGGACGGTGACGAGGAGAAGATAGAGTATGCGGCGGATCATGAGCTTCGTTCCCGGATGTTCTATTCGGCTGCCTGCGGCGTCGACTGCCGCATCAGTTCTGCCTTCTTTTCAATGAGGACCTGGACCGCGGCTGTCAGCACGGCCCTGCCATAGTCGGCCACGAAGCGCGCCCCGGCATGGGGGTGCTCCGCACACTTGCATTCGTCAATACGGGCAAGATCGGCCCGCAGATCGGAGAGTTGCTTGTCAATCGCCGTCAGCATGGTGGCGGGGGTGATGTATTCCTGCAGCAGCATCTGGAACAGGAACTCTGACTTGTATTTGTCACGCCCCGGCACGACGGAGATCGAACGGGCCAGCGTATCCGTGCCCTTCGGCGTGATCGCGTAGACTTTCTTGTCCGGCTTTCCGGACTGCTCCTCGGCGCGCACCGTGACGAGTCCCTCCCCCGCTAACTGCGTGAGCGCAGGGTAGATCGAGCCATAGCTTGCATCGATGAAGTGGCTGAACAGCCCTTCCTCGATTTCCTTCTTGATCTCGTAGCCTGAGGCCTCCCCGGAGGAGAGCACGCCCAGACAAAGAGTCCTGACGTTCATGTCAAATTCCGATCCGATACATGCCAGTCCGATATAACGGTTCGATATATATCGAGTCAGCATAGCGATCAAGGGGCGCTCAGGTGAAATCCGCCACCCCCGCGGGCAAGGTCACGCGCTTGTTTTCGAAAACCGATCCATCTATGACAATTCTACGGCAGCCAAAAAAATATCGCGCCGCAGTCAGTCATACAGGGGGGCTCATGGAGTATTTTCTCCAGCAGCTGATTAACGGAGTTACACTCGGCTCGATCTATGGGCTGATCGCCATTGGCTACACCATGGTCTACGGCATCATCGGCATGATCAACTTCGCCCATGGCGACGTGTTCATGGTCGGATCTGTGGCCGCTTTCCTGGTGGTGCTGGGCATTG
Organism: Pseudomonadota bacterium; assembly: GCA_041163105.1. Lineage (GTDB taxonomy): Bacteria > Pseudomonadota > Alphaproteobacteria > Rhizobiales > Aestuariivirgaceae > Aestuariivirga. The sequence continues at coordinate 18,053 of JBEARP010000273.1, read as the reverse complement.
GCCTCACCGGCGGCAGTGGCGTGTTGATGATCCTTTTGGCGCTGGTTCTGGTCGCCGCAGTCGCCATGGTGGTCGCCGCAGCCTACAACTGGACCATTGAGCGACTGGCCTACAAGCCGTTGCGCGGATCGTTCCGCCTTGCCCCGCTGATCTCGGCCATCGGCATGTCCATCGTGCTGCAGGAATTCGTCCGCGTGAACCAGGAAGGGCGCCCCAAGCCGGTGCAGCCCATCGTGACGGGCGGCTATGAGATCATGCGCCGCGCCACCGAGGCCGGCGAATTCATCGTGCGCCTCACCAACATGCAGATCCTGATCATCGTCTCGACGCTGATTCTCATGGCGGTGTTCACCATCCTCATCCAGAAGACATCGCTCGGCCGCGCCCAGCGCGCCTGCGAGCAGGACCAGAAGATGGCGGCCCTCCTCGGCATCGACGTCGACCGCACCATTTCCATCACCTTCATCATGGGTGCTGCGCTCGCCGCCTTCGCCGGCCTGATGTTCTTCCTGTACTACGGCGTGACCGACTTCTTCGTGGGCTTCCTTGCCGGCATCAAGGCGTTCACCGCCGCCGTCCTCGGCGGTATCGGCTCGCTGCCCGGCGCCATGCTCGGTGGCCTGGTGATCGGCCTGATCGAGACCATGTGGTCGGCCTACTTCACCGTCGAGTACAAGGACGTGGCAGCCTTCACGGTGCTCATCATCGTGCTGATCTTCATGCCACAGGGCCTGCTCGGCAAACCGGAAGTGGAGAAGGTCTGATCATGGCTTCTCACGACGTTTCCGCGGCCAAGGCCGGGGCCTACGACTGGCCGGCCATCATCAAGGACCTGCTCGGCACGGCCTTCGTGGCGCTGCTCATCATGGTGCCGATCGTCGCCTACAAGTCGGTCATCACCCAGTACTCGCTGGTGCTGGTGTCACGCTGGACCGAGGTGTTCGTCATCCTCGCCCTGCTTCTGGGTGTGCGCCTGTTCATGCATCTCTTCGTGTGGAACCGCGCGCCCTCGCCCATCGCCGCCGACGCGAAACCCGCAGGACCGGCCAAAGCCAGCCTCTCGGAACGCATCGGCCCCTGGGTGTTCCCGGTGCTGGTGGCACTTGCCTTTGCGCTGCCGTTCCTGGCTGGCTTCGAGCGCCGCCCCATCGACCTCGGCATCTACATTCTGACTTACGTCATGCTGGCCTGGGGTCTCAACATCGTGGTGGGCTTGGCAGGCCTCCTCGACCTCGGTTACGTGGCCTTCTACGCAGTCGGCGCCTATGCCTATGCGCTGCTCTCCACCATCTACTTCCCCTACTGGTTTGGCGACGGGGTGGTACCCTGGGCCTTCTACATCACGCTCCCCATCGCTGGCCTCCTGGCCGCCCTGTGGGGTGTGATCCTGGGCTTCCCGGTTCTGCGCCTCAGGGGCGATTACCTCGCCATCGTGACCCTGGCCTTCGGCGAAATCATCCGCCTCGTGCTCATCAACTGGTTCGACTTCACCAACGGACCGCAGGGCATCACGGTGCCGAAGGCCACGTTCTTCGGCCTGCCCTTCAAGGCCGGCGACGATGGTTTCGCCGCCTTCTTCGGCATCGAGCACAACCGCATCCACTACTACGTCTTCCTTTACTACGTGATCCTGCTGCTGGCGCTGCTCACCTACTTCGTGACGAACCGCCTGCGCCGCCTGCCGATCGGGCGAGCCTGGGAAGCGCTGCGCGAAGATGAAATCGCCTGCCGTTCGCTGGGCATCAACACCACCAACACCAAGCTCACCGCCTTCGCCATCGGCGCCATGTTCGGCGGCTTCGCGGGCTGCTTCTTCGCGACCCGCCAGGGTTTCGTCAGCCCTGAAAGCTTCGTGTTCATAGAATCCGCCATCATCCTCGCCATCGTGGTGCTGGGAGGCCTCGGTTCCCAGATCGGCATCGTCTTCGCGGCGATCGCCATCATGGGGTCTTTCGAGCTGTTCCGCGAGCTGTCGGTATTCCAGGAATATCTGCCCGAGGGCACTGACCCCGTGCACTTCCGCATGCTGGCGGTGGGCCTCGCCATGGTGCTGATGATGCGCTTCAGGCCGCGAGGCTTCGTGACCCGCAGGCAGCCGACCGTCTTCCTCAAGGAGCGCAAGGCCGTCTCTGGCGATCTCGTCAAGGAAGGACACGGCTGACATGGCAACCGCGAACAAGACCCCGGTGCTCACCGTCGAGCACGTGACGATGCGTTTCGGTGGCCTGACCGCCGTTTCGGATCTCTCGTTCGAGGCCAACCGCAACGAGATCACCGCTCTGATCGGCCCCAATGGCGCCGGCAAGACCACGGTGTTCAACTGCATCACCGGCTTCTACAAGCCGACAGAGGGCAAGATCGCGCTCCGTCACGCCGACGGCACCGAATTCCTGCTCGAGCGCATGGATGATTTCCGCATCGCCCAGAACGCCAAGGTGGCCCGCACCTTCCAGAACATCCGTCTGTTCTCTGGCATGACCGTTCTGGAAAACCTCATGGTCGCCCAGCACAACAAGCTGATGGTGGCGTCGGGCTACACTGTTGCCGGCGTGCTCGGCAGTAGCCACTATCGCCGCGCCGAGAAGGATGCCATCGAGCTCGCCAAGGCGTGGCTCGAGAAGGTGCGCCTGATCGACCGCGCCGACGACCCTGCGGGCGACCTGCCCTATGGCGACCAGCGCCGCCTCGAAATTGCGCGCGCCATGTGCACCGAGCCGCGGCTGCTCTGCCTCGACGAGCCGGCGGCCGGCCTCAACCCGCGCGAGTCGGAGGAACTCAACAAGCTGCTGCGCGCAATCCGCTCCGAGAACGACGTGTCAATCCTGCTCATCGAGCATGACATGAGCGTGGTCATGGGCATTTCCGACCACATCGTGGTGCTCGACTATGGCCAGAAGATCTCGGACGGCACGCCGCAACACGTGAAGACGGATCCGGCCGTGATCCGAGCTTATCTGGGCGTCGACGAAGAAGAAGAAGAAAAGGACGCGCTTGCCGCAAAGGCGGTTGCCGAAGCCGTGGGAGACCAAGCATGACCGAACCCCTCCTCAAGGTCCGGGGTGTTCAGACCTTCTACGGCAAGATCCAGGCGCTCAAGGGCATCGACATGGATGTCAATGCCGGGGAGATCGTCACCCTCATCGGCTCCAACGGTGCGGGCAAGTCGACGCTGATGATGACCATTTGCGGCACGCCGCGCGCGCGCTCCGGTTCGATCCACTTCGACGGCAAGGACATCACCAAGACACCCGTCCACAAGATCGCCCAACTCGGCATCTCGCAATCGCCCGAGGGTCGCCGCATCTTCCCGCGCATGACCGTGCTCGAGAACCTGCAGATGGGCGCCACTGTAAGCGACCCGAAGTTTTTCGACGAGGACATCGCCCGCGCGTTCAAGATGTTTCCAATCCTCGAGAAGCGCCAGGCGCAGCGCGGCGGCACGCTGTCGGGCGGCGAGCAACAGATGCTGGCGATTGCCCGCGCCCTGATGTCGCGTCCACGCCTGCTTCTGCTCGACGAGCCGTCGCTGGGTCTCGCCCCCCTTATCGTCAAGCAGATCTTCGAGGCGATCAAGGAACTGAACCGCACCGAGGGCCTCACCGTGTTCCTGGTGGAGCAAAACGCCTTCCACGCGCTGAAGCTGGCACATCGTGGCTACGTGATGGTCAACGGCCGCATCACCATGTCGGGCACCGGCAAGGAACTGCTGTCGAAGCCGGAAGTCCGCGCTGCCTATCTCGAGGGAGGTCACTGAGACATGTCGCTGTTCGTCGAAGATAATCTGTGGATCTTCCTCATCATGACCGTGTTCTTCGGCGGGGGTGCCGCTTTCCTGGCGGGGCGCGGCCTCGCCATCAAGTGGCGGTCGGTGTGGATGGCGGTCCTGGCCATGATCCCGCTCACCCTTGGCTTGCGTTTTCTGCATTTCGCGCTTTTTGGAGCGGACCTGACGTCACTCCATTACCTGGTCACGGATTTCATCATTCTGCTGGCCCTGTGCCTGCTGGGTTACCGCATGACCATCGCCCAGAAGATGGTGCGGCAATATCCGTGGCTTTACGAGACGGCCGGCCCGCTGGGCTGGAAGAACAAAGTTTAACAATCATTTACCCCCTTTCCAACGGGCCATGTTTGCGCAAATATGATCCTCATGGTGCCTGTCGGTGGATCGGCACTTCGACTTGAAAGATCCACGTCAACGAAACGAACACGTAGTAATCAGGGAGATACTGAATGAAGAAATTCCTCATGACGGGCGTGGCGATCAGCTTCGCCGCGGCGCTGTCCTCGGGTTCGGCGCTGGCCGATCTCTCGGTCGCCACCGTCGGCCCGATCTCGGGCCAGCTTGCCGCTCTCGGTGAGCAGTACAGCCAGGGCGCCAAGAAGGCGGTTGCCGACATCAACGCCGCTGGCGGCATCAACGGCGAGAAGCTGGTCCTCGAGATCGGCGACGACGCCTGCGACCCCAAGCAGGCCGTGAGCGTTGCCAACCAGATGGCCTCGAAGGGCGTGAAGTTCATCGCCGGCCACCTCTGCTCGGGCTCATCGATCCCCGCCTCGAAGGTTTACGAGGAAGAGGGCATCCTGATGATCACCCCGGCCTCGACCAACCCCAAGCTCACCGATGAAGGTGGCTGGAACGTCGCTCGCGTCTGCGGTCGTGACGATGCCCAGGGCCGCGTGGCTGGTGGTTTCCTTGCCAAGAACTATGCCGGCAAGAAGGTCGCGATCGTCGACGACAAGTCGGCCTACGGCAAGGGCCTGGCGGACGAAACCCGCAAGGCGATGAACGCCGCTGGCCTGACCGAAGCCGTCAGCGAGTCGATCAACCCCGGCGAAAAGGACTATTCCGCGCTGGTGTCGAAGCTGAAGGACGCCGGCGTTGAAGCCGTCTACTTCGGTGGCTACCACCCGGAAGCTGGCCTCATCCTCAAGCAGATGGGCGAGCAGGGTCTGGGCGCCAAGATGCTCTCGGGTGACTCGATGAACTCGGCCGAGCTCTGGACCATCGCCGGCAAGGCCGCCGAAAACCTGATCTTCACCTTCGCTCCCGAGCCGCGCAACGTGCCGGAAGCCAAGGCGATCGTCGAGGAGTTCAAGAAGGCCGGTTACGATCCGGAAGGCTACACCCTCTACACCTACGCCGCCTTCCAGATGCTGAAGCAGGCTGCCGAGGCCACCAAGTCGCTCGACAACCAGAAGATCGCCGAGTGGCTCCGTGCCGGCAACCCGACCCAGACCGTGCTGGGCGAGATCAAGCTCGACGCCAAGGGCGATCTCCAGAACCCTGTCTACGTCTGGTATACCTTCAAGGACGGACAGTACTTCGAAGACTCTTCGATCAAGTAACCCCGGCCTTCACGGCCAGGACGGCGACCCGCGCAACCTGTTGCGCGGGTCTTTTTGTTGCCTCGCCTCCGCGAAGGCCCGATACTGCAGGCAACCGAAAGACCATGATGATCCGAACCCGCCTCTTCCTGCTGCCCCTGCTGCTGAGTGCATCTCCAGCGCTGGCCGACATCCTGATCGGCGCCGCAGCCCCGCTTTCAGGCCCCAATGCGGCATTGGGCGAACAGCTGCGCCGCGGGGTCGAACGCGCGGTGGAGGACATCAATGCCACGGGCGGCATCCGGGGTGAGAAACTGACGGTACAGTTCGCCGATGACGGCTGCGACCCCCGCAAGGCCGTCGACGTGGCCACCGGCTTCGTCTCGGCAGGCGTCAAGGCGGTCGTCGGGCACTATTGCTCGGGCGCATCCATCCCCGCCTCCAAGGTCTACCAGAAGGCCGGCATCGTCCAGATCAGCCCGGCCTCGACCAATGCCAAGTTCACCGACGACGGCGGCTGGAACGTGATCAGGCTGGTGCCGCGTGACGATGCGCAGGCCGCCGCCGCGGCAGCCCTCGTGCAGGACAGGTTCGCGGGTCAGAAGATCGCCGTGGTGAATGACCAGTCGCCCGCCTTCACCGCACTTGCCGAGGCATTCGCCGCATCGCTGCGGCAAAAGGGAATCACCCCCGCCCTGCAGCAGAGCTTCAAGGCCGGCACCAAGGATTTCGCAGCGCTGGTAAAGCAGGTGGCGGATTCCGGCGCGGGTGTCGTCTATCTTTCGGGCTCATACGTGGAGGGCGGCCTTTTCGCCCAGGCCCTGCGCGCCGCCGGGTCACAGGCCCAGATCGTGTCCGGCGACTCTCTGGTCACGGAAGACTACGGCAACCAGGCGAAGGACGCTGCCAGCGGCACGCTGTCCAGCTTCACCTATGACGCGCGAAAGTTCCCGACGGCACAGGGCCTCGTGCAGCGCTTCCGCGACGCAGACCAGAACCCCGAGGGGTTCACGCTCTATGCCTATGCCGCGGTGCAAGCGCTGGCTGCGGCGGCGGAGGCAACAGGCACCCTGGACAGCACCCGGCTGGCAGAATGGCTGCGCGGCGGAAGCCGCTTCGACACCGTGGTTGGCCCGGTGAGCTTCAACGCGAAGGGTGACCTCAACGCGCCATCCATCGCCTGGTTCAAGTGGATTGACGACCGCTATGTCGAGGTCGATCCAAAGACCCTTGCCCCACCCATCCTCGATACCACCCCCTGACGGAGCCTTCCCCATGCGCGCCTTCTTCGTCCAGATCAAATGCGAACTCGGCAAGTCCTACGATGTTGCCACGGCCATCGCCGATGCCGAGATTGCTTCGGAAATCTATTCCACTGCAGGGGGTTGGGACCTTCTGGTGAAGTTCTACCTGAGGGAGGACGATGACGTCGGCCAGTTCGTCTCCCACAAGCTCCAGACCATCCCGGGTATCAGGGACACCTACACGCTCATCACCTTCAAGGCGTTCTGAGCTATGCGCGCCCTGGTCCTGCTCGTCCTCATGGTCCTCGGTGGCAGCCGTGCCTTGGCGGCAGACGGGGCAGCCTTCAACGCCATCGGCTATTCGCCCGACAGTCGGTACTTCGCCTTCGAACAATATGGCGTGCAGGACGGTTCCGGTTTCCCCTACTGGGATGTCTTCGTCATCGACCTGAAGACCAATGAATGGGTCAAGGGCTCGCCCTACCGCGCCATGCTGGAAAGTGAGGAAGCCAAGCCCGCCGCCGCCCGCGACCAGGCTCGCGCCGCGGCCGCTCCGGCGCTCAAGGAACTGAACATCACTGAACCCGCCGAGCTGATTGCCGCCAACCCGGCAACCGAAGTGGTGGCAGAGCGCGAACGCATGACATTCGACCGCTGGTACACCAGCCTTGGTTCCCGCGCCGCCGACAAGAGCCCCCTGGAAGTCCGTTTCGATCTAGCTGTCGAGACCGTCAAGCTCCCCCGTCCAGCGGCCTGCCCCGAGGGCGATGGCGACAGCTTCGGCGTCCGCGTCATCCTCAAGGACCTGCAGACGGGCACAAGCCGTGCCATCCATGAGGACAAGTCCATCCCCGCCTCACGCAACTGCCCGCTGGCTTATGACGTTGCCGCCGTTGTGGCGCAGTCCGGTTTCCCGGTCACCGACCGGCTGGTGGCCATCATCGGCGTCTATGCGCGGGGCTTCGAGGGGCTGAACCACCGCTTCATTGCCGTGCCCTTCACGATAAGCGACTAATTCGCACTCGCACAAAACCCCGGGATTTGTTAATCCGGCGCCGCAATCCCTCGCGAAAGGCTCGCCGATGATCCCGCGCTACACCCGCAAAGAAATGGCCCAGATCTGGGAGCCGCAGACCCGCTTCCGCATCTGGTTCGAAATCGAGGCCTATGCGACGGATGCACTGGCCGAACTGGGCGTGGTGCCGAAGGAAGCCGCCGCAAAGATCTGGGAAAAGGGCAAGGACGCCGTCTTCGACGTCGAGCGCATCGACGAGATCGAGGCCGTCACCAAGCATGACGTCATCGCCTTCCTCACGCACCTGTCCGAGATCGTGGGGCCGGAGGCGCGCTTCGTGCACCAGGGCATGACCTCGTCCGACGTGCTGGACACCTGCCTCAACGTGCAGCTTGCCCGCGCCGCCGACCTGCTGATCGAGGATGTCGACGGCCTGCTCGCAGCATTGAAGCGTCGCGCCCTCGAGCACAAGAACACCGTTTGCATCGGCCGCAGCCACGGCATCCATGCCGAGCCCACCACCTTCGGCCTCAAGCTCGCCCAGGCCTATGCCGAATTCCAGCGCGGGCGCGAACGCCTCGTCATGGCGCGCAAGGAAATCGCGACCTGTGCAATCTCGGGAGCTGTCGGCACCTTCGCCAACATCGATCCGCGCGTCGAGGAATACGTCGCCGATAAGATGGGGCTCACGCCGGAACCTGTCTCGACGCAGGTCATCCCGCGCGACCGGCATGCCGCGTATTTTGCGGCACTGGCCGTTGTCGCTTCGTCGATCGAGCGGCTGGCCACGGAGATCCGCCACCTGCAGCGAACGGAAGTCCTGGAAGCCGAGGAGTATTTCTCGCCCGGCCAGAAGGGCTCCTCCGCCATGCCGCACAAGCGCAACCCGGTGCTGACCGAAAACCTGACGGGCCTCGCCCGCCTGGTCCGCTCGGCCGTGGTTCCCGCGCTCGAGAACGTGGCGCTGTGGCACGAGCGTGACATCTCGCACTCCTCCGTCGAGCGCGGCATCGGCCCGGACGCCACCATCCACCTTGATTTCGCGTTGAAGCGCCTGACCGGTGTCATCGATAAGTTGCTGGTGTATCCGGAGAACATGCAGCGCAACCTCGACCGCCTCGGCGGCCTGGTGCATTCGCAGCGCGTGCTGCTGGCGCTCACCCAAAAGGGCATGAGCCGCGAGGACTCCTATGCAGCGGTGCAGAGGAACGCCATGCCTGTGTGGCGTGGCGAAGGAAACTTCCTTGAACTGCTCAAGAAGGACAAGGACGTCTCCGCCCTGCTCTCGGCTGCGGAACTCGAGAGCCTGTTCGACCTCGGATATCACACCAAGCACGTCGACACGATCTTCCGCCGCGTGTTTGGCGAGGCCTGATCAGCCCAGGGGAAGGAACCACAGCGCCAGGAAGGGTTCACGGTGTGATCGCATGGCGTGAAGGATGCCGGGCGGATTGTAAATGATCCCGCCCGGCCCGGGTTCGGTCCAGTCCATCTCCGCGTTCCACCATTCACCCGGCGAAAGTGCGATGTAGACTTCCTCCGGCGGATGGTCGTGGTCTGGGTAGACGATGTGCGGCGCCATCACGGTCACACCCACCTCCACGTCATTGCGATCTTCCAGCCCGCCGGGACCGATCAGCAGGGCGTTGGCATGGCTGCTGTAGAAAGGTTCGTCGGCAGGCGTCGCAGTCTTGCGGCGATACCAGCGGAGCCTGCCCTCGACGGCAGCGAAGGCGCTGGCCAGCTCCGGCAGGGGTGGCTTGCGTGCTGCGAGTCCGGCCAGGGCTGCCTCGACGGTGGATGCGCAGACTGGCAGGCGCTGCCCCTCTCCGTCCTTGATGACGCCGTCGCCTTGCCCCAGTCGCCTGAACACCCGTTCACCGGCTGCCATTGCCGCCGCCACGCCGCTGCCGGCGATGATCCGTTGAGACATGTCCAGCAGTTGTTGGAGATTGCTGTTGCGTGATGGCATGGCAACTCGCTCTTTCTTTGTCACGTGGTCAGGCAGTGCCGCCGCATCGGCGCCGCCTCACCTCAGGCTCCGACTGATGGTCTCGACAAGCCAGTCCCGGTCGAACAGGCTGTGCCAGTAGTTGGTGGTACAGGAAAGCGTGACCGGAACATCGGGGTTACGCTGGCGTGAGAATTCCGCGGCGATCATGCCCTTGCCCTGGCGCAGCAGTTGACGACCCAGCGCGGCGATGATCAGGCCTTCCGGCCCGCCCTCCATCGACACCAGTGTCAGGGCGCGGCGTTCCAGCGCCTTGCAGGAGGACTTCGTTCCCTCGTTCACCAGCGGATAGGCGAAGAACACCGCACTGGCGATAGCAATGACCAAGACGGGAATCAGCAGCTTTCTCATGTCACGATCCTTAGCGCCTGACGCTCGACCAACCCACCTTCACGGACAGGTCAAAAGGAGAGTGGGTAGGCATTGCAGCACCTCCCCGCGGCCAAGCCAGTGAAATGCATCAGTTGCTGATGGTGATGCGGGTCGACTTCATGCCGTGCTTCTGCACCAGTGAATAGAGTTTTGCGGCATTCTGCGGGTGCAGCCTGATGCAGCCATGCGAGGCCGGGCGCCCCAACTGGTTCACATAATAAGTGGCATGGATTGCATAGCCGCCGAGGAAGAAGATCGAATTCGGCATCGGCGAATTGTCGTACTTCCGCGAGTAGTGCATCTTCTTCAGCATGAATGGACGCCACGATCCGCGCGGCGTGTAGTAGCCGTCACGCGCTGTTGAAACCTTCCACCGGGCATAGGTCCAGCCGTTCACTTCAACCCGCATCATCTGGTTCGAAATGTCGATTTGGATCTCGACCTCGGGCTGCGCCTTGGCCTTGGTGGCCGCCTCGGTCAGGCCGGTCGCGCCCAGCGCGATCAACAGAAACCCAGCGAACAGGGAAATCAGCTTCCTCATCGATCCGTCTCCATCCCCTCGGGAGAACTCCCGAACTGACGCGGCCGGGCCCCCGTCTCAGCCGCCATCCTCATGGAGGAATTCCCGGCCAATCTTCACGCGCCGCAACCCATCATAGCGGATTATGTCGGCCGTGGCGTAAGTTTCCGTTAATGTGGCAGGCAGGAAGCTGCCCGTTCCCACCATGTCCAGGGGCGCACGCGCCGCGCCCATGATCTGACACTTTTGCGGGTCGAAACCGGAGGATCCAACAATCGTGGCTTGCTTGTATCCGGCCTGATCCAGCGCGCGCCGCACGTGGATGATGGCAGCCGCAGAAACACCCTTGCCGAACAGGATGCGGCGCACCTTGTCGACAAGGATGTTGTTGGGATCGAGCTGGAAAGCCCGGCCGCCCAGCACCTGCTCGACGATGTTGTATTCGCCATGCACGCCCAGCCACTGGCCCACCGTGTCCACCGATTTCTCGTAGTCCAAGCCCTCGGCAAAGCGGCCGCCATGGGTGTCGAGGCGCACGCCGAAGCTCTTGCCTACGGCATCGAGCTTCGCCTCGTCATAGAACCAGCGCGCGCAGCGGATCGAGTCCGTGACCTCGTGGCCGGTATAGTCGACCAGCGCCGTGAGGTTCCTCACCTCCGGCATTGTCTCGGCGAACAGCTTCATGGCCTTCAGCACGTCGCCTTCGGTGTAACCCACCAACGCGTGCGGCATGGTGCCCATGCCGGCACTGGCGCCGAAGAACGGCGCCGTCAAATCCTGCGATGAACCAATGAAGCCCCTGACACTGCTGTCGGCTCGCTTGGCCGCAGCCGAGCCCACGGCGGCACCATAGGCGGCGAGAATGTTCATCTCGGCGCCCGAGCCATGGCGCGCATGCATGTCCATGAAGGCGGCAGACGGGATGGCCCGGCACATCTCATAGGCGTTATTGGCCGAGACGCAGGGAAAACCGATCTTCTGCAGCATCAGCGTCTCGACCTCGGAGAGCTTCTGCATGGAACCGGTGATCTCCAGCATCTTTGACTCGGAGGGAACGATGTCGCCTTCCGCGTAGAAACGCTTGATCTCGACATCCGGCACGAAGTGGCGGATGACCCGGATGGCGGGTTCGAGGGCCGCCACCACGCGGCGGCGCATGAACACCGCAAAGGTGACACGAGAGTCGCCATTGGCGCCGACGATGCGGCTGGTGTTGGTGAAATACTTGTCTGTCTGCGCGGCGATTGGGCCGGCGCAGAGCGCAAGAGCGATAAGGCGGTCGAGGATCGCCTCAGCGCCGGGAATAAGGGAAGCACGCTGATCCATGATGCGGCACCTTGGCGCGGAACGCCGCAATCGTCAAATCATGGTCTGAACTGGCTGCGCAACGGCGGAGCGCCTACTCCTTCTTGCAGTCCGTGCCGGCCGTGCACTCCGTAGCCGCCTCCGGCTGGGCTTCCATGCCCGGCTGTTCGGTCTCGCTTCCGTTCTGGTCGCCGCTCTGCTGCCCCGCTTCGGTCTTGTCCTCGCCGCCGTCGGACTTGCCATCGGACTTGCCGCCGCCCTCTCCGCCGCCGCCGCCCGAGCCATCCTTGGCGAAGGCTGCGTGGAAGGGTGCCGTCGCGGAGACAGCGATCACGGACAAGACACCGAGTCCAAGCAAGGAAAGAATGGTCCTGCGGTTCATGGCCGCTCCTGCGCAGTGTTTGGAAATGAAGACAGATCCAAATCTAGGCCGGCCACGCTCAGCCATCAAGCGCCCGGTTGAGCTCGGCAGCCCCCCACTGCATCAGGTCCACATCCACCGCTGCGGCGATGAACGTAAAGCCGAGGCCGAGATAGGTCTTGATGACGTCAGCATTGCCGCCGAAGGCACCGGCCACCAGGCCATTTTTCTTGGCGGTGGCAGCCACCTTGGACATGGCAGCAAGCGTCTCGCGTCCGGTCTTGTCCACCCCCGCCCCGCGGGACAGCGTGATCGACAGGTCGGACGGCCCAACGAACAGCCCATCAAGGCCGGGCGTCGCGGCAATCGCCTCGAGATTTTCCAGCGCCTCCACCGTCTCCACCATGGCAAACACCATGGTCATGCGGTTCGCCTCGCGCAGATATTCGCCGGGCGTCAGGCCGGAGGCCTGCTGCGCGGTGTAGCCGCCCCAGCTCCTTGCCCCAATCGGCGGGTACTTGGCAGCGCGCACCAGCGCCTCCGCCTGGGCCCTGGTGTTCACCATCGGCGCGATGACGCAACATGCACCGGCATCGAAGCACTGGCCCGGTGTTGCCGCGTCGTTCCACAACGAGCGCACGAGGGCCGGCCGTCCGGCGGCATTGATGGCGGCGATCATGCCAACCGCATCCGGAAAGCCGATCATGCCGTGTTGCATGTCGAGGCAGACGCCGTCGAAGGGCAGCCGCGCCACCTGGCCCGCGAGCGCCGCCGACGGCACGGTCATCCAGGAAAACAGAAACGGCTCGCCAGAGGCGAGCCGCGACCGCAGGTCAAAATGGGCCGAAGCCACTTAGGCACCCGCCTTGATCTGTTCCACGGCCTTGGCCATCAGCTCGTCCATGATCTGGCGGATCTGCTGGTCGGACTGGGCAACGGACTTTCCGTCGAAGTCGGCCCGGATCTTGCGGAACACGTCCTCGTCGCCCGCCTCGGCGAAGTCGGCCATCACGACGGTCTTGGCATAGGCATCCGCTTCAGCGCCCGAAATCCCGAGCTTTTCCGCGGCCCACAGGCCCAGAAGCTTGTTCCGGCGGGCGCCGGCCTTGAACAGCAGCTCCTCGTCCAGAGCGAACTTCTTCTCGAAGCCTTCCTCACGCTTATCGAAGGTTGTCATTCCTGTCTCCCGTTGCAGATCAAGGCCTTGAAATAGACACCCCGCCCCGCCAAATCAACCACTCAGACGTGGGACATTGTGCAGCGCACCACGTTGCGCTAAGGCCCCCTGAAAGGGTTGGGGAAATAGCGACCCGAATCCGTAACAAAACTGGCGAAACTGCCCTTCCGGGTCTAAAGCACGGAAGGTGGATTAGGGATTTGATGAGGATATTTCAAATGAACAGCAGGCGCACCCGGATCTACGAGGGCAAGGCCAAGATCCTCTACGAAGGCCCTGAACCCGGCACCATAATCGTCCACTTCAAGGATGACGCCACCGCCTTCAACGCCCAGAAAAAGGCGGTGATCGAGGGCAAGGGCGTCCTGAATCAGCGAATTTCGGAATTCATCTTCACCCGCCTGAACGAGCTCGGCATCCCCACCCACTTCCTGCGTTCGCTCAACATGCGCGAGCAGCTTGTCCGCGAGGTCGAGATCGTGCCGCTCGAGGTGGTCGTGCGCAACGTCGCCGCCGGGTCGCTGGCCAAGCGCCTTGGCATCGAGGAAGGCACACCACTCCCCCGCTCCATCATCGAGTTCTATTACAAGAACGACCAGCTCGGCGACCCGATGGTCTCCGAGGAGCACATCACCGCGTTCAACTGGGCCAGCCCCCAGGAGATCGACGACATGATGCACATGGCGATCCGCATCAACGACTTCATGTCGGGCCTGTTCCTCGGCATCGGCATCAAGCTCGTCGACTTCAAGATCGAGTTCGGCCGCCTCTATGAGAACGACATGATGAGGATCGTGCTGGCCGACGAGATCAGCCCCGATTCCTGCCGCCTGTGGGACATCAAGACCCAGGACAAGCTCGACAAGGACCGCTTCCGCCGCGACATGGGCGGCCTCGTCGAGGCCTACCAGGAAGTGGCCCGCCGCTTGGGGATAATCGCCGAGGGCGAGAAGCCGGAACGCTCCAAGCCCAAGCTCGTGAAGACGGATTTGAACTGATGAAGGCGAAGATCAAGGTCACGCTCAAGAACGGCGTGCTGGACCCCCAGGGCAAGGCCATCGAGGGGGCTTTGGGCCACCTCGGCTTCGACGGAGTGGGCGAGGTCCGCCAGGGCAAGTACTTCGAGGTCGAACTGGCCGAGACGGACAAGGCCAAGGCCAAGGAACAGGTCAAGGCCATGTGCGAGAAGCTCATCGCCAACACCGTGATCGAGAACTACGACATCGAGATCGCCTGACATGAAATCTGCCGTCGTCGTCTTCCCCGGCATCAACCGCGAACGCGACATGATGCTGGCACTTGAAACCGTGACGGGCTCGAAGCCCGTCTCCGTCTGGCATACCGAGACGGAACTGCCCAAGGTCGATCTCGTGGTCGTTCCCGGCGGCTTCTCCTACGGCGACTACCTCCGCTGCGGGGCCATCGCGGCGCGCTCACCCATCATGCAAGATATCCGCGCCAAGACCTTGAAGGGACTCAAGGTTCTGGGCGTCTGCAACGGCTTCCAGATCATCACCGAGGCAGGCCTGCTGCCGGGCGTGCTGGTGCGCAACAAGGACCTCCGCTTCGTCTGCCGGCAGGTGAAGCTGAAGGTCGAGAACAACCAGACCTTCTTCACCAACAAGGTGGCCAAGGGCACGGTCGTCTCCTGCCCCGTCGCCCATGGCGAGGGCAACTACATCTGCGACGCCGAAACGCTGAAGCGGCTCGAGGCAGAGAACCGCGTGGTCTTCCGCTATGCCGAGGGCACCAACCCCAACGGTGCGCTGAACGACATTGCCGGCATCATGAACGAGTCCGGAAGCGTCATCGGCATGATGCCACACCCTGAGAACATGATCGAACCGCTGCATGGCAGGACCGACTGCCGCCCGCTGTTCGAAAGTCTGCTGGCGGCATAAGCGTCGCATCCACCGCCCTTCACATCCGCCGAGGCACCAAAGGCTGCTGAATGACCCTCGCCAACGACATCAAGATCACCCCGGACCTCGTCAAGCAGCACGGCCTCAAGCCCGATGAATACGAGCGCTTCGTGAAGCTGCTCGGCCGCGAGCCCACGATCACGGAACTCGGCATCTGCTCGGCCATGTGGAACGAGCACTGTTCCTACAAGTCGTCGAAGAAGTGGCTCAAGTCCATGCCCACCAAGGGGCCTAAGGTCATCCAGGGTCCGGGCGAGAATGCGGGTGTCATCGACATTGGCGACGGCGACGCCATCGTCTTCAAGATGGAGAGCCACAACCACCCCTCCTTCATCGAGCCCTACCAGGGTGCGGCGACCGGCGTCGGCGGCATCCTGCGTGATGTCTTCACCATGGGTGCCCGCCCCATCGCGGCGATGAACGCGCTGCGCTTCGGCGAGCCCGCGCACCCCAAGACGCGCCACCTCGTGGCCGGCGTCGTCCACGGCGTCGGTGGTTACGGCAATTCCTTCGGCGTGCCCACCATCGGCGGGGAAGTGAACTTCCACGCCCGCTACAATGGCAACATTCTCGTCAACGCCATGGCCGTGGGCCTGGCGCGTGCCGACTCGATCTTCTACTCCAAGGCCAAGGGCGTTGGGCTTCCCGTTGTTTATCTCGGTGCCAAGACAGGCCGCGACGGCATCCACGGCGCCACCATGGCGTCGGCCGAATTCGACGACAAGGCGGAGGAGAAGCGCCCAACCGTTCAGGTCGGCGATCCCTTCACCGAGAAGTGCCTGCTCGAAGCCTGCCTCGAACTGATGGCGTCGGGCGCCGTCATCGCCATCCAGGACATGGGTGCCGCGGGCCTCACCTCCTCCGCGGTCGAAATGGGTGCCAAGGGCGATCTCGGCATCGAACTCGATCTCGATCACGTGCCCTGCCGCGAAGCCGGCATGACGGCTTACGAGATGATGCTGTCAGAGAGCCAGGAGCGCATGCTCATGGTGCTGGACCCCGCGCGTGAGAAGGAGGCCGAGGCCATCTTCCACAAGTGGGGCCTCGACTTCGCCATCGTCGGCAAGACGACCGACACGCTGCGCTTCGTCATCAAGCACAAGGGCCAGGTGATGGCCGATCTCCCCATCAAGCAGATGGGTGACGAGGCACCGGAATATGACCGCCCGTGGGTCGCGCCGAAACTTCAGCCCGTCCTCACCAACGTCCCCGCTCCCGGTGATCTCAAGGCCGCGATCCTCAAGATCGTCGGCTCGCCCGACATGTGTTCGCGTCGTTGGGTATGGGAACAGTATGACAGCCTCATCGGCTCCAACACCGCGCAGATTCCGGGCGGTGACGCCGGCGTCGTTCGCATCCGGGGCAAGAAGGCCATCGCCGTCTCGACTGACGTGACGCCGCGCTATGTCGAGGCTGACCCGTTCGAAGGCGGCAAGCAGGCCGTGGCCGAATGCTGGCGCAACCTCACCGCCACGGGCGCCGACCCCATCGCCATCACCGACAACCTCAACTTCGGCAATCCCGAGCGCCCCGAAATCATGGGCCAGTTCGTGCACGCCATCAAAGGCCTTTCGGAAGCCTGCAACGCGCTCTCCTTCCCCATCGTCTCGGGCAATGTCTCGCTCTACAACGAGACCAACGGTCAGGGCATCCTCCCCACCCCGGCAATCGGCGGCATCGGCCTCATCCCGGATGTCGACCGCATGGCCACCATCCCCTTCAAGAAGGCCGATGACGTGATCCTGCTGGTGGGCGGCCACGGCCACCACCTCGGCCAGTCGATCTACCTGCGCGAAGTGCTGGGCCGCGAAGAAGGCGCGCCGCCGCCGGTCGATCTGGCGCTCGAAAAGAAGAACGGCGATTTTGTCCGCCAGCTCATCCGCGCCGGCCAGCTCAGCGCCGTCCATGACGTCTCCGACGGCGGCCTCGGCCTCGCGGTCATCGAAATGGCCATGGCCTCGAACCTTGGCGCAGCGCTTGTCCCCCTCACCCACGAACAGCTCTTCGGCGAGGACCAGGCCCGTTACGTGGTCACCACAACGCCCGCGCAGGCCGAAGCCATCAAGGCCGCGACCGCCAAGGCCGGTGTGGCGCTGGAACAGGTCGGAACGGTTACCGCCGAGCCCACATTGAAGATCGCGTCGGGTCCCTCTATATCAGTGTCCGATTTGCGCATCGCCCATGAAGGCTGGTTCCCGGCCTACATGTCGGGCGAGCTTTAGGGGGAACGATCCATGGCCATGTCTGCCACCGACATCGAACGCTTCATCAAGGAGGCGCTCCCCGATGCGGTCATCACCATCCGCGACCTCGCGGGTGATGGAGACCACTATGCCGCCAACGTCGTCTCCGCCGCCTTCAAGGGCAAATCCCGCGTGCAGCAGCACCAGATGGTCTATGCCGCCCTCAAGGGCCGCATGGGCGGTGAGCTGCACGCCCTCGCACTCCAGACCAGCACCCCAGAGGACTGAACCATGACAGACATCGCCACCCAGATCGACAATGACGTGAAGACCAACGACGTCGTCCTCTTCATGAAGGGCACGCCCGACATGCCGATGTGCGGCTTCTCCGGCCGCTCGGTGCAGATCCTCCAGAACCTGGGCGTCCCCTTCAAGGGCGTGAACGTGCTGGACTCGGCCGAACTCCGCCAGGGCATCAAGGACTACACCAACTGGCCCACCGTCCCGCAGCTCTACGTCAAGGGCGAGTTCGTGGGCGGATCCGACATCATGATGGAAATGTTCCAGTCCGGCGAGCTGAAGCAGCTCATGGCCGACAAGGGCGTGGCGTAAGGC
>JBEARP010000272.1:0-7799 GCA_041163105.1 Pseudomonadota bacterium | reverse complement strand
GTGTTTCACGGTTGCCTATCCTACAGGGCGAGCCTTAACCGCACAATAAATGGTGGCCCGAGCGGAGAAGCTTGCTCATGCCGGTTGCAGGGGGCTGGCAGGCGTCCGCAGGTCATCCGCCGCCTGACGGACGATCGCCGCGATGTGTTGCAATTGGCCGGCAAGCGGGCTGGTTCGCCGCCAGATCATGCCGATGGTGCGGCGGGGCTGTGGACCGGCAAAGCGGGCAAGCGAAACGGCGGCAGAGCGAGTTTCGACGGGGGCGGCCATTTCCGGGATGAGGGTGACGCCGATCCCCGCACCGACCATCTGGACCAGGGTGGACAGCGAGCTTCCCTCCAAGACCTCGCGCGGCAAGGCCGAGGTCATGTCGCAGAAGGCCAGGGCCTGGTCGCGGAAACAATGGCCTTCCTCCAGCAGGAGCAGGCGCATTTCCTTCAGCATCTCGATGTTGGGCACTGGCTTCCAGGCATCTTCGGCGGGCCTGACCAGGAGAAATTCCTCAGCGAATAGAGGGGCTTCCATGAGAGAGGGCTCAGACACGGGAAGCGCCACGATAGCCGCGTCGAGGCGGCCTTCAGAGAGCTCGCGGATGAGCTTCGCCGTCAGGGTTTCACGCACATGGATGTCGAGGCCCGGATGCAAGCGGTTCAGGCTGCCGACGATGCTTGGCAGCAGATAGGGCGCAACGGTGGGAATGACGCCGATGCGCAACCGTCCGGAGAGCCATCCCCGATAGCCGCGGGCAAGGTCACCCAACTCATCAACCGCCCGCAGGATGTCACGCACGCGGGGCGCGAATTCCTCTCCAAGACGGGTCAACCGGACCTGCCGGGCGCTCCGCTCCACCAGCGCCCCGCCGACGATGTCCTCGAGGTCCCTGATCTGGGTGGAGAGGGCAGGCTGCGAAATGCCGCAGGCCTCGGCCGCCCTGCCAAAATGGCCGTGCTGGGCCAGGGCCTCAAAATAGCGGAAATGGCGAAGCGTGAGACTGTTCATAGCTTTTTCTTATCGCAACGATAATAAAATGAAACTTCTCTTTATGCCTCTGCTGTACTATTTCAACCCCGATACCGGTGCCAGTTGCGAGAGCTTGAACGTGGCAGAGCAACAGGCCGGTTGCACAACGCAACTCGATTTCCAGAGGGTGAGATGGACAAGGCAAACAAGGGCTCGGGCGGCAAGTGCCCGTTCACGCATGGCGCCAACACGGTGAGCGAGAACTCGGTCATGGCATGGTGGCCGAAGTCGCTGAACCTCGACATCCTGCATCAGCAAGACAGCAAGACCAATCCGCTGCAGGGCTTCAACTACCGTGAGGAAGTGAAGAAGCTGGACGTCAAGGCGCTGAAGGCAGACGTCGCCAAGCTGATGACCGACAGCCAGGATTGGTGGCCAGCCGACTGGGGTCACTACGGCGGCCTCATGATCCGCATGGCGTGGCACTCGGCTGGCACCTACCGCATCGCCGATGGACGTGGCGGCGCCGGCACAGGCAGCCAGCGCTTCGCGCCGCTGAACAGCTGGCCGGACAATACCAACCTCGACAAGGCCCGCCGCCTGCTGTGGCCGATCAAGAAGAAGTACGGAAACCGCCTGAGCTGGGCGGACCTGATGATCCTGGCCGGCAACGTGGCCTACGAGACGATGGGCCTCAAGACCTTCGGCTTCTCATTCGGCCGCGAAGACATCTGGCACCCCGAACAGGACATCTACTGGGGTGCTGAGAAGGAGTGGCTCGCCCCCAGCGACAGCCGCTATGGCGACCTCAACAATCCCGCCACGATGGAAAACCCCCTCGCCGCCGTGCAGATGGGCCTCATCTACGTGAACCCGGAAGGCGTGAACGGCAAGCCCGACCCGCTGAAGACGGCAGCCCAGGTGCGCGAGACCTTCGCCCGCATGGCGATGAACGACGAGGAAACCGTGGCCCTTGCCGCCGGCGGCCACACCGTGGGCAAGACCCATGGCAATGGCAACGCCGCAAACCTCGGCCCCAGCCCGGAAGGTGCGGACATTTCCGAGCAAGGCCTCGGCTGGATGAACCACAAGACCCGCAGCATCGGCCGCGACACGGTGACCTCCGGAATCGAGGGCGCCTGGACCACCCATCCGACCAAGTGGGACAATGGCTACTTCGACATGCTGCTCGGCCATGAGTGGGAGCTGAAGAAGTCTCCTGCCGGTGCCTGGCAGTGGGAACCCGTCAACATCCGCGAAGAGGACCGGCCTGTCGATGTGGAAGATCCCTCGATCCGCCACAACCCGATCATGACCGACGCCGACATGGCGATGAAGATGGACCCGGAGTATCGCAAGATCTCCGAGCGCTTCCACAAGGATCCGGCCTACTTCTCCGACGTCTTTGCGCGCGCCTGGTTCAAGCTCACCCATCGCGACATGGGTCCGAAGGCTCGCTACATCGGCCCCGAGGTGCCCGCCGAGGACCTGATCTGGCAGGATCCCGTTCCGGCCGGCAAGAAGGGCTACGACGTGGCGGCGGTGAAAGCCAAGATCGCGGCCACGGGGCTTTCCGTTTCCGACCTGGTCTCCACTGCGTGGGACAGTGCGCGCACCTTCCGCCAGTCGGACAAGCGTGGCGGCGCCAATGGCGCCCGCATCCGTCTTGCTCCGCAAAAGGATTGGGAAGGCAACGAGCCCGCCCGCCTCGCCCGCGTGCTGGCCAAGCTGGAACCGATCGCCGCTGAAACCGGCGCATCTGTTGCCGACGTGATCGTGCTGGCAGGCAACCTCGGCGTCGAGCAGGCGGCAAAGGCCGCGGGCGTTGCCATCGAGGTGCCGTTCACGCCCGGACGCGGCGATGCCACCGCAGCCCAGACGGATGCGGCCTCCTTCGCGGTGCTCGAACCGCTGGCGGACGGCTTCCGCAACTGGCTCAAGAAGGACTATGCCGTGACCCCGGAAGAGCTGTTGCTCGACCGTGCCCAGCTGATGGGCCTTACCGCGCCGGAAATGACGGCCCTGATCGGTGGCATGCGTGTCATTGGCGCCAACTACGGCGGCACGAAGCATGGCGTGTTCACCGACCGGCCCGGCGCACTGACGACGGACTTCTTCGTCAACCTCACCGACATGGACTTCAAGTGGGTACCGAAGGGCAGCAATGCCTATGAGATCGTCGAGCGCAAGACCAACACCACGAAGTGGTTGGCAACCCGCGTCGACCTGGTGTTCGGCTCAAACTCGGTGTTGCGTGCCTATGCAGAGGTCTATGCCCAGGACGACAACAAGGAAAAGTTCGTGAAGGACTTCGTTGCGGCATGGACCAAGGTGATGAACGCCGACCGCTTCGACGTCGCGTAAGCACCGTCGCATCGAAGTACACGGGAGGGCGGCGAAAGCCGCCCTCTTTGTTTTTCAGCCGATCAGAGGTGCAACACCCACGTCGCCGTCGAACACGTAGCGGTTGACGCGCTTCGAAGGCAGTTCAGAGCGCTCGTCATGGAACGTGACCTCGCCAATCAGCTTCTTGCCCTGGAGCTCCGACAGCACGAACTCACGTTCGGCGTTGGTATCGGCGGCCGTGGCGTGCGTGATCTGGAACGTCAACCAGGTGAGTGAAAAGCCAGTATCGCGCGTGGCGGCACCGACCCACAGCGCCTGCTCGTCGTCCGGCGGGCGATCGGTGTTCAGCCAGAAGCCCGGCGTATCGAGCGTGTTCAGGGCGGCAGACTGGCTGATGCTCCAGAACCGCACATGATGTCGCTTGCGAGGACTGTCATCTATGGCCATTTGAAAGCCGATGTCCTGTCCGCGACCAAACAGGAAAAGCGTGCTGAAGGGAGCGCTCGGATAAGGCTTGTTCAGCACGAAGGCGCGCGCCATGCGCCACGAACTCACCACTCCGAGCCGATCGGCCTCGGTCCAGCCGATGGCGGCGAAGGCGGCACGCAGTTGCGGCAGCGTACCGATGAGGGCGATGTTCACCGGATCGGCGGGCAGCCCGTCGCCCGTTGTCGTGTATTGCGGCACATGCTGGCGATGCAGCACCTTGAGGCCCATGCGAATGGCGCGCGGCAGGATGACATAGGCGGCCAGACCGTAGGTGACGGCGACGGCGAGAATCCAGGGCAACGTGTTGTCAGTGACCTGGAAGACAACAAAGACAATCAGCCAGACGGTGACAACGCCAAGCAGCAACACCACAATGTGCCGCCACAGGTGCCGCAACAGCATCGTCATGGCACGTCAGAACCTGACGGTGAGCAACGAAAAGTCATCAGGCAGCGGGCCTGGGCCATTCAGGCCACGCACCCAGTCCAGCACCTCTCCCGGGCTTTCGCTGCGGCTGAGCCGATCGACGAAGGCCTGAAACTCCAGCATCTCGCCGGGGGCAGTCTCG
This sequence comes from Pseudomonadota bacterium, assembly GCA_041163105.1. Classification (GTDB taxonomy): domain Bacteria; phylum Pseudomonadota; class Alphaproteobacteria; order Rhizobiales; family Aestuariivirgaceae; genus Aestuariivirga. The sequence goes on along the minus strand of JBEARP010000272.1, from coordinate 3,436 downwards.
ACCTCGTAGGTGCCGTCGCTGACCAGATGCAGGCAATCGCCGTCACCGATCATGCAATGTGCCGCACGGTAGCTCATGCCCTCCAGCATGCCGATGGCTATGCCCGGCGTCGACAGCGTCTGCACCGAGCCATCTGCCTTGCGCAGCACCGATGGAGGGTGGCCGCCACTTGCATAGCGGAGCTCGCCCGTGCTGCGCTTGAGCACGCCATACCAGATGGTGAAATACATGTTGTTCTGCCGTTCCATGGGAAAGGCATCGTTCAGCGCCGAGAGAACGGCACCGGGATCGCGGAAATCGGTGTTGGGAAGTGCAGCCGACCGCAGCACGTTGATTGCCGTGACCGACAGCAGTGCCGCACCCACACCGTGGCCGCACACGTCGAGCAGATAGAAGGCCATGTGGTCAGCGTCGATCTCGTGATAGCCGAAGCTGTCACCGCCGAGTTCGGTTGAGGGCACCAGCAGCCAGTCCGTGCGCGGCGCCGCCTTGCGCGGCTCCGGCAGGATCGAGAAGATGTAATTGACGGCTTCGGTAAGCTCCTCAGACAACCGCTTCTGGGTTGTCTGAAGAGCAAGGTTTGCTTCGGCGAGCTGATCTTCCACCGCCTCGCCGTGCTCGATCGTCGCCTGATAGAGAAGGTTCAGATCGTCGAATTCCGCCTTGACGCTGGCGAGCTCAGCCTCAAGCAGGGCAAGCCGGTGCTCGGCACCGGCTGCTGCATCCATGCCCCCAACCGTGCTCACGCGAGCGCGGAGATCGCCTGGGCGACGCTGTCGTGCAGGCCGAAGATATTGTCGAAGCCGGACACGGCGAGGACTTCCTTCACATTGTTCTTGGCGCAGGCGATGGTGAGGCCGCCGCCGGCCGACTTGGCCTTCTTGGCCGTGGTGAGGATCACCCGCAGGCCGGCCGAAGAGATGTAGTCAAGGTCGGTCGCGTCGATCACCACCTTCTTGGGGCCCTTGTCGAGAAGTGCTGCGGCATCATCCTCGAAGGCCTTTGCGCTGCTGGAATCGATGCGCCGCGAGGGCTTGAGCACGAGGGCGCCATTCACGGTTTCATGGTTGAGGCTGGTCAATTTCTTGTCTCCCTGATGAGGCAGCCTAGGCCGCCTTCACTTTCATTTCCATAGTCAGTCGGTTGAACCCATCGGCACGCCTGTAGTCAAGACGGTCCATGAAGCTTTTCACGAGGGTGAGGCCGAGCCCCCCCACCTCCCGGGTCTCGATGTCGCCGGACGGCGGCACGGTTTCGGCGGCAAGCGGATCGAAGGCCGGGCCGTTGTCGGCAAGTTCGGCCCGCAGCATACCGCCAACATGCTCGATGGACAGCGTTATCGTGCCATCGCCGCGGCCCGCAAGCCCGTAGGAGATGATGTTGGTGATGAGTTCGTCGAGCGCCAAGCCGAAGCGCAGCGACTGCTCCGCTGGAATGCCGTTCGCGGCGCCGAAGTCCTCCAGGGTGTCGATGACGCGCGCCACCTCCTGGACGTCATTCGCCAGCGCCATGTCGATGCGGCCGGTCACGCGCGAAATCCCTTCGAAATTGCTCTCACTGGCGGGTATCGCACGCCGGTGCCGCAGGTCAAGCCCCGGCAGGCCCGCACAATGCGATGGCGCCAGCAAATGATGATTTCGCTTGGCCGGAAAAGTCAGTATGCTGCGGCGCGCGGAAAGAACCGCCGCTCAAACATTTTTTCTACGGGGCCTCAAACATGCTGACAGTTCCGGAGGAGTTCCTCCTCCTCACCCTCAAGGACGAAGACGGCGGCTTTGTCGACATTCCGCTGGAGTACCAGCGCGCCGGCTTCGTCGGTGCAGCGATCATGGAGCTGGCGCTGCAGAACCGCCTCGACAACGACCTCAGTCGCGTTTGGGTTGTAAGCAAGAACCCCACTGGCGATGCCTCGCTCGACCCGGTTCTGGCCCGCCTTTCGGCCCCGGACTTCGACAGCAGCGCCGACAACCTGATCAACCAGCTGATCGAGTTGGGCGATACGGTGCGCGAGCAGGCCCTGAAGCGCCTCTGCGACAAGAAGATCCTGGTGGAAACCGAGGGTCGGCTTCTGTGGTTCCTCAAGACCCGCCGCTATCCGGCCATCGACGGCAAGGAAATCCGCGAAGTGAAGCTGCGCCTTCTCGAAGTGCTGCTGCGCGACGGCCTGCCCGACCCGCGTGACTGCTGCCTGATGTCGCTGGCAGAAACCTGCGGCATCATCCGGCAGATCGTGCCGCAGTCCGAACTGAAACTTGCGCGCGAGCGGATTGCCAAGTTCTCCAAGATGGAACTGATCGGCCAGAACGTGAACCACTACATCGAGATCTTCGAGCGCGCCATGGCGCTGGCGACCCCGGCCCACATGTAGTCGGCCGTCATCGATGTCCTGAAGGGCGCCGGGATGACCGGCGCCCATTTTCGTTTCAGCGCTCGACCTTGTCGAGGTCCGCCTGCATGTCGCGCACCCGCTCCATGGTGAGGAAGTCGAACGTCATCGGCAGGCCCAGTTCGACGGCAGGCGCGTGCTGCAGCTTCACCGTCACGCCATTTGTGGCAGCGGCCAGCAGGTGGCCGCCGCGGGTGCGGTCCTTGGTGATGAAGTGCAGGTGGAGGCCTGGCAAATGCACGCCGGACAGGAAGTTGGGCGTATAGAAGCCCACGATGGTTCCCTCCACGTCCTTGAACTCAAACACCGTCTGCAAACTGGCGATCTCGGCGAGCGGCAGGTAGTTCATCATCTTCGGCACGGAACGAGCGCGTATATAGTCGAAGCGGCCATCGATGCGGATCGCGTACATCAGGTTGGTCGACGGCACGAGGTCGAGCAGCGCATGCTCGAAGGCGGCTTCCTCGATCTTCTCGAAGCGGTCTTCCGTGTCACCCTCGAACTGGGTCGTCAAGGCGAAGGGTGTGTGGACGTCATCGGAAATCACCTCGGCATCGCCTTGCGGACGCAGGCAATAGACCTTGCCGTCCAGAAGCACCAACTCGCCATCAAGGTCATTGAAGGTGCCGATGCCGAGATTGCCCTTCTGGCGCAACAATCCGATGGTGGTATCGGCGCGATAGATGCCTTCGACCAGCGCGGCAATGGGCGCGGAGATGAAAACGGGGGGACGAGCCTTCCTGTCGTTGTTGTTTGCGGTCACGTGCGCCTCTCCTTCCGATGACAAGCTGCGGGGAACCTGTGCCGCGGCAAGCGCCGGTGCAAGCTAAATTTCCTTGTTCGGACAAAACCCTGCCGCTAGAACTCCTGCAAGGGCGGCACCTGTCGCAAACTTCACGTCTTACAACCTTCCTCTGCGGATCGGCCGATGGCCCCTGACGCCCGAGGACATGCCGGGATCAAGGGAATGAGTGGTAACAGACCGCTAGTCGAAATCTCCATGGGCATCGAGGCCTTCGCCTCGGAGTGGCTGCATTGCGATCGCATCTC
>JBEARP010000271.1:0-4597 GCA_041163105.1 Pseudomonadota bacterium | reverse complement strand
TCGCTGAAGCCCGATGAACTGATCCGCCTCATCGACGCGCTGAACCCCGAGAACGAGCCGGGCCGCCTCACCCTCATCGCGCGCTTCGGCGCCGACAAGGTTGAAAAGCACCTCCCCGACCTCATCCGCGCGGTGAAGCGCGAGGGCAAGGTGGTGGTCTGGTCCTGCGATCCGATGCACGGCAACACGGTCAAGTCGACGTCAGGCTACAAGACGCGTCCCTTCGAGTCGGTTCTGGGTGAAGTGCGCCGCTTCATGGGCGTGCACCAGGCCGAGGGCACCCATGCCGGCGGCATCCATGTCGAGATGACCGGCAAGGACGTCACCGAATGCACGGGCGGCCTCCGCGCGCTGCGCGACGAGGACCTGAACGACCGCTACCACACCTTCTGCGATCCGCGCCTCAACGCGGCCCAGGCGCTGGAACTTGCCTTCCTCGTCGCCGAGGAGATCAAGAAGGAAATGGCCTCGCGCCCGAAGACGGACGACGACGACATCGTCGAAGCGGCGGAATAACCTTCCGCAACCACCGGAATCCCATCGTGGCCGGGCTCGTCCCGGCCATTCCTTTTGGTGTCCGTGATTTCCGGGGGTTGAAACCCGTCCGGCCGCCGTCTAACTGTGACACTCACAGTTACGATTAAACGGAGCGGACATGATCGAGCTTTACCACTGGCCCACCCCAAACGGGCACAAAGTGACGATCTTCCTCGAGGAAGCGGGTCTGGCTTACAATCTCCACTCCGTCGACATCGGCAAGGGTGACCAGTTCAAGCCGGAGTTCCTGGCGATCGCGCCCAACAACCGCATCCCCGCCATCGTCGACACGGCTCCGGCGGATGGTGGCAAGCCGGTATCGGTCTTTGAATCCGGCGCCATCCTCCTGTATCTGGCCGAAAAGACCGGTCTCTTCATCCCGGCGGACCTGCGCGGCCGCGCGGAAGTGCTGCAATGGCTGTTCTGGCAGATGGGGGGCCTGGGCCCCATGTCGGGTCAGGCCGGGCATTTCGCCATCTACGCGCCGGAGAAGATCCAGTATGGAATCGACCGCTACACCAAGGAAGTGAACCGCCTCTACGGCGTGATGAACAAGCGCCTCGCCGATCGGCCCTTCCTCGCAGGCGAATACTCGATCGCCGACATGGCGTCCTATCCGTGGGTCGTGCCTTACGAGCGCTATAGCCAGGACCTCAATGACTTCCCGCACCTGAAGCGGTGGTTCGAGGCGATCAAGACGAGGCCAGCTGTTGCCAAGGTCTATGGCGCAGTGAAGCCGTCTTATCAGAAGCCCATGACGGACGAGGAAAAGAAGATCCTCTTCGGACAGACTGCGAAGTCCGTCACCTAGACAGCGGGCGGCATGACCATCGCCGCGGGCCTGCGGCGGAACTCGGACAGTATGTGCATGGACAAGGCGGCGAGCACGATGCCCCCGCCCACCAGCGTCTGTATGGACGGCGTCTCGCCGAGGAAGACGAACACCCAAAGCGGCGTAAAGGGCACTTCCAATGCGGCCAGCAATGTTGCCTCCGCCGCGGGGATGCGCTTCGAGGCGAAGGTGTAGAGCGCCAGCCCCGAGGCGTTCTGCACGATGCCGAAGGCTGCGCAGAGCAGGAGGTCGTGTGTGCTGATTGACAGTGGGGCGGCAAACCACACGCAGGCCAGCGAGCAGATCCAGGCGGAGGCCGCCATGGCCGGCAGCATCGGCACGTCTCGGTGCTTGCGCATGATGGTGCTGAACCCTGCCATGCCCAGTGTCATCAGCACGGCGAAGAACTGGCCCAGCAGGCTGCCACCCATCTTGGCGCCCCACAGCATGACGCCCACACCGATGAGCGCCACCGTGCTGCCGATGAGTGTCGAGCGCGAAGGCTTCTCGCCGATCACGACATAGGCCAGCGCCGCGGTCACGAACGGCACGGTGGCGTAGATCACCATGGCGTCGGCAACCGTCGTGAAGCGCAAGGCACTGATCCCGGCAATCATGGACATGGCGGAGAGCAGAGCCACACCCAGGGCCGGCCATCCCAGGCCGCGCAGCACGGCGATGCTGCGTCCGCGTTCGATGAAAAAGAACAGGGCGAACACGGCGCTGCCCGAGAACAGGCCGCGCCAGAACAGCATGGTCATCAGGTCGGCGCTGATGCCGCGCACGAACAGGCCGGATGTCGACCAGCACAGCGCCGCCGATGCTGCCAGGATCAGGCCGATGCGGTGCTGCCGGTGCTGCTCTGCGCTGGTCATGACCGGCTGGCCTTCACGATGTTGATGGTGTTGGCGGCAATGATCAGCGCCCCGCCGGCAAGCGACCACGCGTCCAGCCCTTCGTTGTAGAGCCAGTATCCCAGAAGCGCGCTCAAAGGAAGCCGCAGAAAATCCATTGGCATCACAACGGTCGCATCGGCGAGCGAAATCGCCTTTGAAAGGCAATAGTGCGAGACCGTTCCCGCCAGCGCCACGACAGCGACGAAGGGCAGTGCGTGCGCCGGCGGCCACACCCATGTCATCCACGCCGGAATGGCGCCGATCACTGTCTGCATGGTGAACATGAAGAAGATCACGGTGAGCGCCGTGTCACGCCTGGTGATGTATTTGGTCAAAGTCACCGATACGGCGAACAGCATGGCAGCAGCCAGCGCAACCACGTGCCCCACGTTCAGCGTCAGCCCGGGCTTCACGATCATCAGCACGCCGCCGAAGCCCACGATGAGGGCCGCGATCTTCCAGCCATAGAGCCGCTCGCCCAGGAAGGCGGCAGCGAGGATGGCAATCCACAGCGGCATGGTGAACTCGATGGCGATTACTTCCGCTAGCGGGATCAGGAGCAACGCGGAGAACCAGGCATATTGACCGGCATAGTGCACCACGTTGCGGATGCCGTGGAGCTTCAGCTGGGACAGACGGTCCCTCAGCCCCCCGTTCAGCATTACGATGGGGGTGAGGATAATGGTGGCGATAAGGCTCCGCAGCAGCATCACCTCGAAGACCGAGACCTCCTGCGCCAGCTGCCGGCCAGCCACCGTCATGCCCAGCGTGGCCGTCAGCCAGCCCGCCATCCACAATCCAGCCTGACCGACCCTCTGCTGCGCCACGTCCCGGTCCCGATTCTCCCGTGGAGGAGCATTAACCAAGCCACCCTTGCGCCGATAGGTCTGAAAGGGCATGGCATGCCCGCAAAATGCCCAAACCCTTGACCTTCCGGCCCTCCTGACGCATGGTGCGCTCCGAAATGACCCTGAAGCCCGCCATCGCCGCCATTTGCGGCATTATTTGCAGCTAGCTCACATCCGCTGGCAGGGCGCCCTTTGACCTGAATTCAAGACAAAGCGTACCCGGGCCGGCAAGCCTGAGGATCGACATGTCTTTGCGCCTCTACAACACGCTGACCCGCACCAAGGAAGAGCTCGTCCCGCTCGATCCTCGGAACGTGCGCATGTATGTCTGCGGTCCCACGGTTTACGATTTTGCCCACATCGGCAATGCGCGCCCCGTGATCGTGTTCGATCTGCTCTTCCGCCTGCTGCGCCAGATCTATGGCGAGGCGCATGTCACTTATGTCCGCAACATCACCGATGTTGATGACAAAATCAACGCGCGTGCGCTGCGCGATTTCCCCAGCCTGCCGCTGAACGACGCGATCCGGAACGTCACCGAGAAGACGGCCAACCAGTTCTTCGCCGATGTGGAGAAGCTCGGCTGCCTGCAGCCCACCGTGCAGCCGCGGGCCACTGACAACATCCCGCAGATGATCACGCTCATCGAGATGCTCATCACGCGCGGCCACGCCTACCAGGCGGCGGGCGAGGTGCTGTTCAGCGTCGACTCCATGCCGGACTATGGCCGCCTCTCGCAGAGGAACCTCGAGGACCAGCAGGCAGGCGCACGCATCGCCGTCGACGCGCACAAGAAGAACCCGGCCGACTTCGTGCTGTGGAAGCTCTCCTCCGATGACGAGCCCGGCTGGAACAGCCCGTGGGGCAGGGGCCGGCCCGGCTGGCACATCGAGTGCTCCGCCATGAGCAACCGCTACCTGGGTGAAACCTTCGACATCCACGGCGGCGGCCTGGACCTCATCTTCCCGCACCATGAGAACGAAATCGCCCAGACGCGCTGCGCCTTCGGCACGCCCGTCATGGCGAACATCTGGATGCACAACGGCTTCCTGCAGGTCGAAGGCCAGAAGATGTCGAAGAGCCTCGGCAACTTCTTCACCATCAACGAGTTGCTGGCGACTCGTAGCTTCGGCGCAAATATGTGGCATGGAAAGGTACTCCGCCTTGCCATGATGATGACCCATTACAGGCAACCGATCGACTGGACTGTAGATCGACTAGTAGAGGCAAGGAGCGTCCTCAAAGACTGGATCGAAATGGCCACGGGCTTTGAGAATAACGGCGCACCTCCAGGTGAGCTCATTGAAGCACTTGCGGATGATCTCAGTTTTCCGGCGGCAATCAGTTACTTGCATGGCCTCTATAAGGGTGGTCGAGCACAACGCGACGCAAACTCCGCATCAGCGATGGCAGCATCTCTCCGCTTCCTCGGACTGTGGAGCGGGGAAACTGCTCTTGATGTTTACTCCTATGGATATGAAGTC
>JBEARP010000270.1:0-3250 GCA_041163105.1 Pseudomonadota bacterium | reverse complement strand
GACCCGACATCGGCACCATGGCCCCCGCCGAACTGGACGCTGCACAAGCTACGGTCGGCCCGCTCCAGTCCCCGGCCCGCGCCGCTGAAGCCGCTGCCGCCAAGGCCGAGGCCGACCGCCTGGCTGCCGAGGCGGCTAAGGCAGCCCAGACAGCCGCAGCCGACGACCTTGAAGTCAAGTACGCCGGTCACCTGTCAGCGATTGACCGGGCCATCGAAGAGCACCGCAAAGTCCTCAGCGACTACAACCTTTCTGGCTTTGACAAGCTGACCGACGCCGACCCGAACAAGGCGGTCTACCAGCAGCAGCTGGCCGACATGGCCGAGGTTGTATCGCTCCGTGATACAGTCGCCAAGCTCAAGGCTGAGGAAGAACAGATCCGCGAACTCCAGGGCTCAAACGTCCTGGCTGACGACAAGACTGCCCTCCAGCGCCGCATGCTCTTCGAGGAGCGCTTCTCGAAGTTCCGCAATACCCTCGAACAGTACCGCGACCCCGGCCAGATCAACGCTGACATCCTGTCCAGCGCTGAGCAGATCCGTGCCCGCCGCAATGCTGAGCTGGATGCACAGGCCGCCAAGGACGCGCCGAAGCCCGCCAAGGCCAAGGTCGATCCGCAGGGCACAAAGGCACCCGCCGCCGCTCAACCCGCTCCAGCCGCCACAGCTGCCCCCGCTGAGGCCACTACTGCCGCTCCCACCGAAACTCCGCCCTCGCCTGCCGAAGCCACTCCGGCAGGTGACGCCGCCGCTGCGCCTCCCCCACCTGCGTCTCCGGGCGCGGCGGCGGCACCCAATGCCCCAGAAGCTGCCGTTGTCCCAGAGGCTCCGCCTGCCCGGCCCGACGGCATCAACATCACCGACCAGGCACGCGAGCGCATGTCTGCGCCCGAGATGAGCGTCGATGAGGCTGACTTCATTGACTGGTACAAGAACGGTGCCCCCGGCTGGGGTAACAAGGACAAGGTAAAGACCCCGAACACCATCACGCGCGGTGCCGTTGGTGCCTACAAGCGCGCCATCCGCGATGGCCAGTGGGTAGGCAACGCCGTAGCCAAGACGCCGGAAGAGCAGCCCAACCGCCTGGCTGCCCTGCTCTCCGCCGAAGACCCCTACTCCACCAACTTCCGCTCCGAGATCGAGGAGCTGGTCACCGACACTGCCCGATACACCTCTGGCATGGACGACCCGAAGGCGTTCCGCGAGGTCTTCGAGGCGCTCTCGACCGACGAGAAGTTCAAGTCGAAGCGCGAAGACTTCATGCAGTTCCTCGACGAGAGCTTCAAGACGCACGGCATTTCCGCCGATGCGATGGAAGCGATCACGGCGAATGCCAACGAAGGCGTGATAGGCAGAGACCCCAAGGTCCGCGAGAAGCTCACCAGCAAGGGCTTCACCGACGAAGAGATCGACAACTTCACGCCCAAGGAGATCCGCCAGATCATGGCTGGCGAGATCCAGGTCGATCCCGCCCGCCGCCCTGCCGACGCCACGGGTCCGTCTGCCGCTCCGGCTGAACGATTTGTGATGACGCCCGAGGCCCGCGACCAGTTGCGCGATCTGGGCTACAGCGACGAAACGATCGACGACATGCTGCCGTCATTCGCCAAGAAGCTCCTGTCTGGCGAAGCTGAAGCACGACAGACCCCGGTCGCCCGTCCGCCGGAGGCTGAAGCCCCGACCGGAGAACCGAACACCACCGAACTCCAGCGCATGCGCGTCCTGGCCAAGACCTACCAGGAGCAGGGTTACTCGCCCGCTGACGCCATGGCGAAGGCCCAGCAGACCACGGTCGAGAACCGTGCTGTCAAGGACACACCGCTGCCGCGCACCGCGACCGGAGACAAGATCCAGCCTGGCAAGTTCCAGAACCAGAAGGACCGCCAGACGACCCAGACCGCCATCCGGCGTGAGGGCATCTTCGAGACCGCTGGCCGCAACTGGAACAACAACCGCATCGCCGACATGCTCAAGCTGGGCATCGCGACGAAGCGCATCCCAACCACCGAGGAATACTGGCAGACGCGCGGCGACACCTTCGTTTCCGAGAGCATCAACACCACTGGCCTCAAGCGCGGCGAAGACAAGTACCTCGACCCGCAGAAGTTTGATCTGAACAAGGCCCGCCTCGAAAGCCAGGACGCGATCACCGCGAACACTGGCGCGAAGAAGTTCTCCGAAGCCTATGCCAACTGGTTCGACCGCTTCAACAAGCGCGTCGGCGAGCTGCTCAACGTCCGTTCCATCACCGACCTGACCGAGGACGATCTCAAGAAGATTGGCGACCTCAAGAACCAGTACATCATCGACGGCATGAACGATGCCGACGCGCAGGCCGCAGCCCGCGCCAAGGTACTGGAGAAGCGCACTCCCAAGGCTGGCAATGCCGGTGACCTGGCGCAGGCCGCCACGACCGAGCGCGCTCGCCTCGAAGCAGCCACCCAGCGTGCCTTCGACTACGCTTCTACCGCCGACAAGCCGAACGTCGATGGCATGGCCAAGCAGCTTGGCGTCACCATCCCGCCGCCCGCCCCCAAGGGTGCGGACGAAGCCACGAAGGCTGCCGCCAATCTGCTGCGCAAGGAAGACGCGAACTACGCTGCCGTCTCCCAGATCCTGAACGCTGCCAAGCGCGCGGCAAAGGCGAAGCGGATGGCGGACGCCACCGGCAAGCCGGAAATCGTACCGTATACGGTTACCTTTAAGCACTCGATCTTCAAGAACGGCGAGAAGACCGACGTCACCTCCGGCATTGCCTACTACGACGCCAGACAGATGCGCTCCTTCGCGTCCTTCGAGGAGGCGGTCGCCGCACGCAACGGCACGATCCCGATCACCGAGGCCGACAAGCGCTCCTACCTGGCCCAGTTCATGGACGGCTTCAAGAAGTCCGGGAACATCAAGGCTCTCCGCGAGAACCTCGAAAAGCTGGCAGCTGGTGACTTCACCTTCTCCAAGAAGACGCCCGGCGGCATCGTCGACGTCGGCGGGCAGAAGCTCTACATCATGCTGGCCAAGAAGGACGATCTCGGCAAGCGCTCCGTCCGCCCGCGCAAGCTCTCCAAGGCACAGTACGAGAGCGGCGGAGACGGCCTGGAGAAGATCCTGGGCTCCTCAGACATCTCCGAGTTCGAGGTGCGCTACACCACGAACGACAGCATGCCGAAGAACAACGCGGCCATGTGGAAGCTCTGGGACGCAGCGGCCCCGGTCAACAAGCTGGAAGAAGTCGCCAACGTCTACGGCAACCG
>JBEARP010000269.1:0-11109 GCA_041163105.1 Pseudomonadota bacterium | reverse complement strand
CGGGCACGGGGACCGGCACGTCCCGATAGACGAGCCTGTCGTAGCCGCCATTGCCGGTGGTGACGACGGCCTTCATTGTCGACGTGCAGCCGGACGTATCGAACCTGTCTGCGGTCATGATGAAGCCCTTTCAGGATCCCGCCGGCTGCATGTTTTCCGGCGCAAGGCGCACCGGGTAGCGCGCACGGATCTGCGCATCGATGTGGCGCGGCACGTGGGCGGGAAAGTGGCTCCCGAGGATCTCGGCCACCTTCTTGCTGGCGCGATCCAGAAGGGCAGGGCGGCCCTTCTCTTCCCACTCCTTGGGCGAGCTTCTGTCGCCCAGGATGGGATAGAGATACTCTGTCTGCATGCGCGCCAGCGTCTGCGTGCTTCCCAGGAAATGATTGGGGCCGCCGAGGCAGGTTTCGCGGATCGCCTCGACCGACAGCGAATCCTCGCTCACCTCGATGCCGCGCACCGTGCGCTGCGTGGCGCCAATGATGTCATTGTCGATGACCAGCTGTTCCAGGCTGAAGCCAAGGAGGCTCGCGACCATGCCCGCTGATTCATAGAGGAGGTTGGCTCCGGCATTCGCCACGAGGGCATGGTTGTAGGCCTTCTCGTAACCGGACTGGATATCTGGCAGCTTGGAGTCGGTCATGCCGGAGGGGACGCCCGAGGTCAGGTCATAGAAGCGGATGACCTGGGCGGCCGCGGCGGAGAGCAGCGCCTGCTCCGGGCTGCCGCCGGACATTGCCCCTGTTCGGAGATCCGAGACGAAGCAGAACGGCCCCATGATGGCAGGTGCGCCCCTCTGCACGGCGTTGACGTAGACCAGCCCCGCAAGACACTCGGCGATCTCCTGCACGAGCGAACCGGCAATGGCGGCGGGCGATGTTGCGCCTGCCTGGCCGGCTGAAACCAGGAACACCGGCATGCCGGCACGCACCGCCACTTCGAGGCAGCGGCAGGCTTCGGGCGCAAACCGCAATGGTGGCACGACGAAGCAATTCGACTGGCTGACGAAGGGACGGGCCCGCCATTGTTTCTCGGAACCGGCGATCAGGTGCAGCATCTCGAGTGAGGCCGCCATGAACTCCGGCTCGCCCCAGCTCGTGCCCACATGCTTCGATGTGCCCATGACCGCGGCGTAGCAGGTGTTGAAGTCCATCTCGAAGGGAAGCGCGATATCGCGGCAGACAACGGAGCGCTGGAAGAAATGCACGTGTTCCATGGCATCAACCGTGCGGGCGATGTCGTAGAGATCCTTGACCGTCGACTCGCGATAGTCACCGCTCGCGGCATCCACCATGTTGACGGCAGCTCCGGCGGTGCCGAAATGTACCTTCTGTCCCCACGGCTCCAGGTCGTGGCGCGGGTCCTGACCGCAGAGGACGAAGTGCCTGGCAGCCTGCGCGATCGTGTCTTCGACAAGCGCCCGCGGGAATGTCAGGCGACCATTCCCATGCAGGATGGCGCCGGCCGCAGTCAGCAGTTCAACCCCGCTCGGCGGCGCATCGGACAGTCCGATCTGTTCGAGAACATCCAGGGCCGCGCTGTGAATGCGCGGGACATCGGCCTCGCTCAGAGGCAGGTATCGTCCGCCATCCATGCCTGGCCAGACCGGGCGCATGTCCGGTGGAAGCCCCGCCGCTCTTGCGGCGGTGCGGGCTTGGCGCCCAAGTCGGCGTATGGTGGACATGGGTGAAGCTCCTGAAACTCCCGTCGCCGTCTTGGATAGCGCGAACCCGAAGGCTCCGTAAGTCCGTTTGCTGGCAGATGGAGCCCGGACGCCGCTCAGTCGGCCCAAGTATGCCAGAAAACCATTGGGCAACGCTGGAAGCCGAGGCCAAGGACCTGGGCGAAAAACGCGCCCGGGCCTCGATCGAGCGCAAGGCCACAATGTCAGCAACCGCGCACGCCGTGAGGCCGCACCGTAGTGCCGCGTATCTGATTCATTCGAACTGACGAGGGCCTGAACTGATCTTGAATCACGTGCGCGGCGTCGGATATCCGGGTGAACTGTCATCCGGAGCGGAGGGAGTGCTGCAACCATGCCCGGCTTGCACATTCCAGGCCGACAGCCTACCAGACACGTCCGGGCTAAGGCGGGAGGTGAGACATGTCGGGCAGGGCTCACGGGGAAGTTGCTGGTTTGAAGTTTTGCAGCGTTGCTTGTCTCCTGGTGTCCTTGGCGCTGCTATTGGCCATCGCTGCGAGTTTTGGCCGTGCCCAAGCCGAGAGTTCCGCTGCTCCCAAGGCGGTCTCCGCAGGGGACGCTGCAGCTCCTGAACCCGCCCCGACCACAACCGCTGATCCTGGCGTCGCGCTTGATGACCTTGAAATCATGCTGGAACCGTTGACGCGTGCCGAAGTCGAGACGGAAGCGAAGGGGTGGTTCGCGCTGCTCCGTGCCAAGGTCAGCGAGATAAGTCTGGCTGAGCTGGCAGTTCACCGCAAGAACCGGGAGATCGCGCAGCTAGCGAAGGAAAAGGCGGCTGGAGAGGCCTTGGCTCAGGCTGCCCAGGAAGCAAAAGCCAAGCAGACCAGCGCGGATGCGACAGAGGCTGAAAAGGCCGAGGCTGCGGAACGTCTCGCGGCGGCGCAGAATGATCTCGCCAAGACGGTGGACTTAGCCCAGCAGCAAGCAGTCAACGACCAGCAGCAGGCGGCAGCGGCGGCGAGCGTGGCCAGTGCAAAGAATGCCGAAGCCGCGAAGGTCTCGTCCCCTGCGGTTCAGACCGCTGGACAGACCGGCGGAGGAGCCGATGTTGTGGCTGCTGCAGGCGAACAGAAGGCCTACGAACCGGGCAGTGCGCCGGACGTTGCTGTGTCCCTGGCAAAGGAGGCTTCAGCAACAGATGCCGCCAAGTCGCTCGCGGCCACGACTTCCGACAGCACGATGGCTTCGGACGTGGCGTCTGGTGCGGGAGCGTCAGCCGACCAGACGTCGTCCAAGGTTGAACAACTTTCTGCGAAGGCCACCGAGGCAACCGGGGCAAAGACCGAGGTCAAGGTTGCTCTCGTGGATCTCAGCACGCAGCTGACGAGCCAGCGCACGGCACTCGCCGACCGATTGAAGCTGGTCCTGGACAAGTGGGAACTCAAGGGCGGAGACCCGACCGAATATCGCCAGTACATCTCGTCGCTCAGTGGTTTCAAGATCGATGTCTCCGACCAGACCGCGACATGGGAGAGAACGAAAGCCTGGATAGCCGCTGAAGAGGGAGGACTGCGCTGGACCCGAAACCTGAGCATATTTCTGAGCTATGTGGTCGGGTCGATCATCTTGGCGTGGATCGTTCGGAAGATTCTCCGCCGTGTGATGAGCGCGACGAATGTCTCATCCAATCTTCTGAAGGACTTCGTCGTTTCGATGTCGGGGCGTGCAATCGTCTTCTTCGGTGTTCTGCTTGGGCTGTCGGCACTGGAGTTCAATCTCTCGCCAATCCTTGCCGCTGTGGGTGCAGCCGGCTTCGTGGTCGCCTTTGCGCTTCAAGGCACGCTCAGCAACTTTGCGAGCGGCCTGCTGATCATGGTGAACAAGCCTTTCGACGTTGGTGACACCGTTGAAATCGGGTCCGACATCAAAGGAAAGGTGAAGGCCGTCACGATCTTCAGCACCATGATTGAGAAGGACGATGGACTGACCATGATCGTTCCCAACAACACGGTCTGGAGCGGCGTCATCACCAACCACTCGACGGGAGCCAGCAGCAATATCAGCGCAGGCGCTTGAGAAGGGCGAGTTCCGACGTGGCAATGGCCAGCGTTCGCTGCTCGCCTGCAGTCACCATGGGTCCCAAGGGGTGCATGAATCCGAGAAGGTGCCGATCAGAGCCACATTGGAGCACACTCGTACTCGCCTCCAGGCATAGGCTACCGGGCCGGTGAAGCAGACGGGATTGCCTGGACCACGCAGTAGATGGCGCCCTGAATCTTGATTGACACGAGCACAGCCCTGAACTCACCGTGTGCTGGGCTGGTGAAGACGTAGTTCCGCGACTGACCTGACTCCGCCCAGAAGCCGCTGGTCTTCAGGCTCAGCGAGAACTCCGCGAAGTATGTCTGCTGAAACGTGGGGGTCTGGGAAAATGCCGTGCGGCCCTCCTGGAACCCACTGCTCTCCGACGCGGCGATGACGAGGTCGTCCTCGTCGCAGAGAAGCATTGGATAGGGACTTAGCCTGATGATGCTCGAGACACCGCCCAGCGAAGAGATGTGTGCGGCTTCTGCGAGCTGCTCGATTCGTTGCTGCTTCTGCCTGGACGGAGTGACCGCTCCGCTCTCCCACCGGGAGACTGTCTCCTGACTGGAGTCGACTTCGCATGCAAAGGTGGTTTGGCTCCATTGTCGCGCGAACCGGATGGCCTGGATCAACGCCGGCCAATAGTCACGCGCCTGTCTGGAAGTCTCGCCCATGCGACGCTCCAAATTGAGGATTATGACTCCATTCTATCAGGCTCGTCGAAAATCCATAGAAAATCGTTGTCGATGAGGGGGTCGCAACGGGGCTTTGGCGGCATATTTCCATAAGAAGTCATATCGCAGTCATAGGCCTAGGCATTGTGACGGTGTAGAATATTTCCGTCGGCCTTGGAATGGGTGGAGATATATGGGGAACCTGCGAATGCGTCCGATGGCGACCGTTGCACTCACGATCATGGCACTGCCCACAACATCGCCAATGCCGATCAGAGCGAGTGGGTCTACCACAATAAGGTTGAGTGCATTCTCGCCGATCAGGCGTGCAATCATCGTGGCAAGGTCGACAAGAGCAGCAAAAAGATCCAGAAGATGCTGTTTGGCAAGTAAAGCTGCGGCAGCGGTCCATCTCCGCTGCCGCTATTCCTGGCCAACTGACAGCGAAATCCCACTGCTGCTGTCGGGCGGCAAAATCGAAATCCGAAGTGGAGCCATTGCGTGAGCCCCTACACCGAAGACCACCTGACGACTGCACCTGTTCTCGACGGACATCACGCGCTTGGAGGCGCACACAAGAACGATGGTGGGATGATGACGACAGGGCTTCGGCGGTCTTTCCGCAGGATCGCACTGCTGTGCATCGTCTCGGCGGTCTCTGTACTCGCAGCGGATCAGGCCCTCGCTGATCCCACTGATCCCTGTGACACTTCGGCAAACCCTGTTGTGATCGATCAGAGCTGTGCCGATTTCGCCATTAACAGCGTCAAGTCGGGCGTTACCGTCAAGCAGCCGGCAACGCTTGCGCCATTCTTTGGCAATGAAGGCGCGCTTATCAACAACAGTGGCAATGTCACGGGGACGTTCCTGAACCAGGGAACCATAAGGTCCGGCTTTGGCCGCGACGGCTTGGTAAACAAGGGAACGATCGCAAAGCTGCAAAATGACGGGACCATTACAAGCAGTTACTCATCCAGCGGCCATGGTGCGATTGCAAACGGTGGCGAGATTGGAACGCTGCTGAACAACGGGATCATTTCCGCAACTGTTGGAAATTTTGGTGGCGGTGCCTACGCGATTTTCCAGGAAGGCCACATAGGGACACTGCAGAATTCCGGCACGATCTCGGCCCAGAACAGCGCAATCTATTTCCAGCCGGGATTTTCAAGCAGGATCGATACGCTTATCAACTCGAGCACCATCGCGGGCGGTATTGTCGGGGGTGGCACCAACACGTTTGCGAGCGCGATCGTGCTGGGAGCGGGAAACTCGATCGGCACCATCATTAACACCGGCACAATCGATCACAGCGTTTGCCAGGGAAGCGAATGCTACGCCGCCATCGACAACCGGGGCGGCACCATCGATACCATCACCAATCTTGGCAATCTGACGAGCGGCAACACCGGCAGCAACGGCTACGGGGTGAGGAATGTCCTGTTCGGATCCATCGGCACGCTGAACAACGATCAGGTCGATCTCAGGTATTTTGGCAAGCTTCCGCAGAACTATCTGGCGATTGTCTACGGGCCGACCAGCTTTGCCCGGATGGACGTCACCGACGCCAGCGGCGTGATGAACTTCGGCGTCGACGCTGCAGCACCGATCGGGACGTCTAGCTATGCAAATGTCCTGAGCGGGATTGACGAGAGCAACCTCGCCGCCACCAGCGGTGCCTGGGGCGGAGGCCTGTTCAACAACACGTGGATCCTCAGCTCGACAACTCCCTCGCAATGGGACCTGACGCTGACGAGCCAGCAGATCGTTCCGAGCGTGGAAACCCCTGCCGGAGAGAAACTCGCGGACGCCATCGTCACGACGGTGACCTATTATGCCTCCGGCGAAGCTCCGCCTGATGCAATCGTTCCGGTGCTGGTGAGCGGCGTCACGCTGCAACAGGCGGCGCAGACCCTTACCTCCACCCAGGCTCAGCAATTCTCCGATGTAAACGCGGAAGGATATTCCTCCAACCTGACCATCGGCCTTCAACAGATGGGCATGATCTCCGACGCCGTGATGGACCGAATCCACTCCCAGCCGACGGGAGCGCAGGAGGCCCAGCCATCCCGGCACATCTGGGTCGATGGCTCGGCGACGCGCGGCAAGGTGAATGGCTATGATGGCCTGAGCGGCTTCGACTATGATCTCTACAACGTGATGGTCGGGGGCGACCTGCTGAGGACCAGCTCCGGCGGCATCGGCGTGTTCGCCGGCTATGGCTACTCCCGCATGAGCGAGTCCGAATACGTGCCGCAGGACTTCAGCACCAGCAACTACTTCGTGGGTGTCTATGGCGGTCAGGATCTCGCTTCGGACGTCCGGCTGTCAGGATCTGCGGGTTATGTCTATGGCCGCAATCAGGCATCGCGCAACAATGCGGACGTCGGGCAGTTCACGGGCGGAAAGGCCGAGAGCGACTATCGTTCCAACGGGGCCTTCGGTGCGCTCAAGCTGTCAAAGTCGATCGCCGTGAGCGATGCGACGGTGACGCCGTTCATCGGCGCGTCCTATTCGCAGATCTGGGCGGATCAGGCGAAGGAAAGCGGCGGCGGCGACTTCAACTACACGATCTCCGATGCGACGGCCTATACGACGGTGGCATTCATCGGTGGCGAGTTCATCGCGCCGGTGTCGAGCGCCGGAAACGATGGGCTGGCCGTGGTTGGCTTTGCCCGGGTGGGCTATGACTTCTTCGCCGATGACGATGATGCCCATTCGGTGACTGCCACCAGCGCCACCTTCGGCTCCTTTGAGCAGGTTGGCGCCGATATGGGGCCTGTTGTGAGCGCGATGGGCCTTGGTATTCAGGGCCGTTCGGTCGACGGCCTGTCGGGGCGCCTCGGCGCAGTGGGTGCGCTGAACAGCAACGGCTATCAGTTCGGCCTTGGCGGCGAACTCAGCTGGTAGGTCCATTCAGCCCGGCCGGGCGGGTTGCTGCCGTAAAGGCTGCGCTTGCGTTGTCCAACAGCGCCCAGCAGCATGCGAACGCGCAAGGCGCTTCGAGGTGAGCGTCCGCTTCTGGTTTTGCAGCTTGCGCTAGCCCGCGCCCGTTCACGTGCTCTCGCGCTTGCCGACGTTATGGAAGGGAGCGAATATGTGCACTGTGCGGAGTGCAAGCGTGTAACCGCAATGTCATTGATGTGAAGTTGTGATCACCTGCAGACTGCAGGGCAGCCTTCCCGGTTCGTGGGGAGCTGGGTGGTTGAAAGAGGATCGTTTCAATTCTCGGCTCACTCTGGATCTTCTGATAGAGGTGTTCGAGCCTTGAGCGACTGTTTGCGCTTTGCGGCTGGAAACGAGGTTCCGTAGAGAGAATCCAATGCGAACGACTATTGCAATCGTCGGGGGAGGGCTTTCGGGGCTCTATGCGGCGCGACTTCTGTCGAATCTCGGGGTCGAATTCCAGCTGCTCGAAGCCAGGGATCGCTTCGGTGGCCGCATTCTGTCGGTTGACGGCACAGGAGATCCCTCGCCTGATGGCTTCGACCTCGGGCCGTCCTGGTATTGGCCAGCGATGCACCCTCGCATGGCCCGCATTGTGGAAGGCCTTGGGCTTCGAGCCTTTGCGCAACATTCCGAGGGTGACATTGTGCTTGAGCGCTCAAAGTTTGAGGCGCCGCGGCGCTTCCCAACGATGCGACAAGAGCCTGCGTCCATGCGTTTGGCAGGTGGAACTGGCGCGATTGTTTCCGCTCTCGTGAAGGCCTTGCCGGCAGAGCGGCTACAGCGTGCTGTCCGGGTCACGCGCATCGCGATGCAGGATGGCGGGCTCCGTCTGTCGTTACGTGCTGGCGCCACGGACGAGGAAATGGTTGCGGACCGGGTGATTCTTGCTCTTCCCCCGCGGCTTCTTGCTGCCACCATTGATTTCGAGCCTGCTTTGGACAAGGTGACGCTGGCCCGCTGGGGCCAGACAGCGACCTGGATGGCGCCGCATGCGAAGTTCTTTGCGCTCTACGACCGGGCGTTCTGGCGCGAGTCTGGTCTGTCCGGCACGGCTCAGAGCACTGCAGGCCCTCTGGTCGAAATTCATGATGCGACCTCGGCATCTGGGTCAGCAGCGCTGTTCGGCTTCGTCGGCCTTGACAGGAAGCAGCGGATGGCTGTCGGTGAGGCAGGTCTGGTCAAAGCCTCCATCGCCCAACTCGTGCGCCTGTTCGGGCCGCCGGCTGGTCAGCCGCGTGCAACGCTCTTCAAGGACTGGACCGCAGATGCGCTCACCGCGACCGAAGCGGATGAGCAAGTGGGCGGTCATCCGGTTCCCGTTCCTGAGCCCTGGATTTCAGGGAGCTGGGCCTCTTGCATCGCTCTGGCCGGCAGCGAGACAAGTGCCACCGACCCGGGTTACCTTGCCGGCGCTCTGGACGCCGCCGAGCGCGCGGTTAAGGAGACAACCCGACGGATCTGATCAGTGTGCCTTCGGCAGCTGAGTGCGTAGGTCCGTTCAAGATGCAGCCCGACTGCTCATCTCTCGCCGCGACGGAAGACAAGTAACGTGTTGCTGGCGGGCGGGTCCATTGTCTCGTCGCGCCTGAAGTCAGCCGCTTCGGCGACGCTCCACACGTCCGCCATGTTACCCGAGTCCTAGGCCGGGTTGCGAGCCTTCAGTGACTTCTCAAAGGTGGCATTGGACGGCGCGCTGTGATCACCGTTGTACATTCATGGCTTCTAGAGAAAAAGCGACCCACCGGATTGCAGCAAGCGGTCGGCCCCAGAAATCAGCCCAATGGCTGCCGTACTTGGCGCAATGAGAGTCATGTTGATCGATCCGACGGCATCGAGCGGTACAAATCCTTCGTTGCCCCGCACCGCTGAGCACGCATCAACGTCAAGCAGCGCCGGACATTGTTCAATCCTTTGAACTTGATTCAACTGGCGGTGCTGGCGCGGGAGCGGGCAGCGCTCCGCTCACATATTGCCTTGTTAAGTCGCTGATCCGTGGAGCAAAATTTTCAAGCGATTGATGGCTCACTGACACTAGGAATTTCAAAGTGGAAAGCCTCGGGCCATGGATTTCCGCAACGGCGGTGTTCCTGGTCGTATCGTGCATTGTTGTGACCAAGCCCAAACCGCGCTGCTTTATGGCATATGCGGCAGGAGTGGATTCGCTCCTCGTGGTAGGGGGCGCAACAATCTGAAGCCGCGCTCGTTTTAGACCTGTTTATGGGGGCAGTCCGGCCCCAATTCCGTATGGGCCAGGCATGGCGTTCAAGTCACGTCATTCAAATGGCCACTCCCTCATGCTCTGCCACGGCTTCAAAGACGAGTCTCCGAAATGCCTCTAGGCTTAGATCGGTCCTCTGAAGAGTAAAACGCTCGCAGTATGCATCAACGTCAATTGCGGTGCCCTTGGCAACGTCCGCACCAACTGCTTCCCAGACGAGCGGCACGATATGTCTCACGGCAGCCTCTCAGATGCACGCGCCCAAATGTCTCTAACTGTCTGACGATGAGCATAGCATCGCAGATGAAGGAGCAAAACCGCCTTGCTCTGGAAGTGGTCCTGACCGGCGCGGAGTTTTCGACGCGAAGTGTATCAAACAGACCAGCAGACAATACGCGATTACACTACGGTCCAACGAAGCGGATGCTGCAGAGCGCATGGAGCGCTCCGTCACGGAATGGTTTAATTGAAGGACTATGCCACCATGATTGTGAGAACTAAGTTGTTAGTTTCTGCAATTGCTCTGATGGGGATGTTGCCCTCTGGCGCGTCAATCGCTGGATCCGTCTCAGGAATGGATTTGATAGGGATGTGTAACCCTGCTGGGATTGACCCCGTTTACCGGCTGAAAGTATCGCAATGCCGTGGCTACGTTGTGGGTGTTGCTGATACCTTCGACTGTCAAAACCCTACGCGCGGGTTTGATTGGGATAGCACCACGAATACTAGTCAAAGTGATTTGGTAGACGTCGTGATAAAGTGGATAGGCAACCATCCACAGTGGATGAGTCACCAGGCGAACGGATTGGTTGCCGCAGCACTTTCTGAGGCGTTTCCATGCCCAGTTCAGGAGTCGTCAAAACAGCCGTTCAAATAGAGAGCCGGTGTAGGGTGCTATAGCTCAACTCGGCACGACTGAGCGTCGAGCCTACATCTCGCTTCACGTGAGTTACCCCATGCTCAGCTTACGGAATCGATCTTTGGTCGTTGCTCCCTCTCTAATGTCCTGCGCCTTTGGGCATCCTCCGCATGCACCCTATCGGCGAGCATGTTCGATCTCATTGATTCGTTCCGCCGATCTAGAATCGCGACAATGAGTTCGAGCCGATCCGCCGTTTCGAGATTTGTCGCACCATCGGCAGCCGCTTTGAGCAGAAGTGCTTCGACTGCATGCAATCGAGCGAGTGATCTTGCAACGGTAGACTCGCTAACCAGCCCGAACCACAATGCCAGTGTCGTCATGATCGCTGCTAGAATATCGTTAGAATAGGTCCGCTGTCCCCAGAGAAAGCCAGCGGCGGCTGTGCAAGCCAATAGAAGAAACAAAACGGTTAGCCTCAGAGTTTCTTGACCGTTGACCGACATTTAGGACTTCATTCCGCGCCTCTGAGCTCCCTCCGATGTTGAAGTTCCTCAGCTTTTTAGTTCCATTGACGGCTGAGTTGGGCGCGATTGAACACGCTATCGTAGGCAGACGCTCGATACTGTCCAAAATGAGACACTCGGCATGTCGTCAAGGATTGCCAAGGGACTTGGCAACA
>JBEARP010000268.1:0-3438 GCA_041163105.1 Pseudomonadota bacterium | reverse complement strand
CCTACAAGGTAATCGAGGAGGGTAATGAGAGACTTGATCTCATCGCAGCACCCTCGGTGAGTTATGACTTCTTGCGCGACGATAGTGACGTGGCAAATGCGCTGCTCGGTGACAGCGCCTGGCGGGCGGGGCTCGACGGTGGCTTCCGCTATGCACATGGTAACTTTGGCGCAGGATTGACGGTTGGTTATGAAGGAATAGGCGTCGCCGACTGGAATGCATACAGGGGTCAGGTGCAGATGAACTACACCTGGTAGGACGATACGTCTTACAAGGATCGGTAAGAGAATGCATAGATAGACCCTCACGTGCAGTGAGTGTGGCAACTGGGTTTGAAATGAACCGGTAGTTCTGCGATCGCCAGCAGTACCGACTAACCCTTCCACTCATGTCCCACCCCATCGCGGCGTAGTTCAGAGGTAGAACGGCAGCTTCCCAAGCTGCATGCCGTGGACTCGGCTCCCGTCGCCATGCTGCGGACAGCGCTCATCCCCAACACCAGATGCAGCAGAGGTACGGGAGTTCGATGAATGGCTCACCTCGTAGGAACTCGGCAGGGCTTGGGGGCTTGGTCGTTGCATGGAACAGCCCTGTTCCTGCACTGTGTGCTGAACGCTGCAATGCGATGCCACGCCCCACCAGTCGATGCATTACTCTGCCCAGTACTGGAATGACGTGATGGTTTTCACCCATGGAATTCAGTGGATGGACCCATGCATTCCACGTAAGCGCTGTCTCCACCCCACCTTCTGATTGGGCACGTAATAGGTGATTGTATTGGTCTCTGTGGGAGATCGACTTGTGTCTATGCTTGACCATAAGCTTGAGCCTAAGCCTGTGCGGCGCATTGAGGTGATCACCGGGACGGGTGGCCGTCGCCGGTTCACCGATGATGAGAAAGCGCAGATTATCGACGAGGCGCTTGTTCCGGGAGCGGTGGTGTCCGCGGTGGCGAGACGGAACGGTCTGACGCCGCAACAGCTGTTCACCTGGCTGCGGCAAGCGCGAAGGCGAACTGTGGCTGTTGGCATCGAGCCGCCGGCTTTCGTGCCGGCAGTGGTGGAGAGGGCGGTTCCGGCCAATCCCGTACGGAGGGCGCGCAAACTCTCGCGTGCGCCGGGTGGTGATGCTGGAGCGATTGAGATCGAGGCGGGTGGGCTGACGGTTCGCATTACCCGCGGTGCGGATGTGGAGGTGGTTGCCGCCGTGATGGCAGCCCTGAAGGCTGGCCGGTGATCGGTCTTGGCGGTCCTCTGCGGGTGATGGTGGCGACGAAGCCGGTCGACTTCCGCAAGGGTGCCGACGGCCTGGCGGCTCTGGTGCGTGAAGCGATGGGAGCCGATCCCTTGTCGGGAGCTGTTTATGTGTTCCGGGCGCGGCGTGCCGACCGGGTGAAGGTGATTTACTGGGATGGCACTGGTGTGTGCCTGTTTGTAAAGCGGATTGAGGACGGCAGCTTTCGCTGGCCCAATATCGAGGATGGCGTGATCCTTTTGTCGGCCGCACAATTTGCAGCATTGATCGAAGGGCTCGACTGGCGCCGCGTTCATGAGGCGCGCGAGGTGCCAGCCCCGATAGCGTCCGGCTGACCTGCGGCACGGTGAATCAGTGAATGCTTCGATGTCGCGATGCCCTGCGGAATATGATCTATTGTGGTCATGGCAATGACGACAGCCAGCGAACTTCCCGATGATCCGGCAACGCTGAAAGCGATGCTGCTTGCTGAGCGGGCGAGAGCTTCGCGACTGGAACAGATCATCAAGGAATTGCAGCGCCACCGCTTTGGACGTCGGGCCGAGACGCTGCCCGAGGACCAGCTGCTGTTGGGGCTCGAAGAGGCTGAGCAGGTTGAGGCCAGTGGCAATGCTGAAGGTGAGCAGAGCGACCCCGACAAGGGCAAGGCCCATGCCGGACAGCGCCGCCGCAACCGAGGTTCGCTGCCCGCACATATGCCGCGGATCGAGACGGTTATCGATATCGACGACAAGGCGTGCCCATGCTGCCAGGGCGCGCTGCACAGGATCGGCGAGGATGTCTCCGAGCGGCTCGACATCATTCCCGCACAGTTCCGCGTGCTGGTGGTGCGCCGGCCGAAATATGGCTGCCGGGCCTGCGAAGAGGTCGTGGTTCAGATGCCCGCACCCGCCCGACTGATTGAAGGCGGCCTGCCGACAGAAGCGACGGTGGCCCAGGTTCTGGTCTCCAAATATGCCGATCATCTTCCACTGTACCGGCAGTCCCAGATCTATGCCCGCCAGGGGATCACGCTCGACCGCTCCACGCTCGCTGACTGGGTGGGAAGGGCAGCTTTCCACTTGAAGCCGATCCATGAACAGCTGCTGTCCAACCTCAAGGCATCGCCCAAGCTGTTTGCCGATGAGACGACCGCACCGGTGCTTGATCCGGGGCGGGGCCGCACCAAGACCGGGCAGCTCTGGGCCTACGCCCGCGATGACCGGCCCTGGGGTGGCAGCGACCCGCCGGGTGCCGCATATGTCTATGCTCCCGACCGCAAGGCTGTCCGGCCGCTCAGCCATCTCGACGGCTTCACCGGTATCCTGCAGGTGGATGGTTATGCTGGGTATCGCGCCATTGCCGAGCGCAATACCGTCCAGCTTGCCTTCTGCTGGAGCCACGTCCGCAGACGCTTCTATGAATTGGCTGCCGCAGGTCCCGCACCCATCGCCAGCGAGGCCTTGGAGCGCATCGCCGCGCTCTACCGGATCGAGACGGATATCCGCGGATGGAGCGCTGATGAGCGCCGTTTCCACCGCCAGGAGAAGAGCCGTCCCATCGCGGACGCCCTCAAGCCGTGGCTCACGGAAAAGCTCGCGCTTATCAGCCAGAAGACCAAGCTTGCCGAAGCAATCCGCTATGCTCTGTCACGATGGGAGGGGCTCACCCGCTTCCTGGATGACGGCCGCATCGAGATCGACTCCAACATCGTCGAGCGCGCCATCCGTCCCATTGCGCTCAATCGCAAGAACGCGCTCTTCGCCGGCTCCGACGGCGGCGGAGAACATTGGGCCGTCATCGCCTCGCTTATCGAGACTTGCAAGCTCAACGGCGTCGAACCTCAGTCCTACCTCGCTGACGTCCTCAACAGAATCGTCAACGGCCATCCCCAGGCCCACATCGATGAACTTCTCCCGTGGAACTACGCGCGACCGAACTTCAAGGCCGTGGCCTGATCACAGCGCTTACTCTTCACTCATCCACCAAAAGCGATAGCCTGCTTCCTGTGGGTAGTGGCAGTAAGACGCTTCTCACCAAAACGAGTTTCCAATTCTGCCATCTTTGCCATGACATTTGGGGTACCGATATTTGACCGCACCAAGTCTAATGTGAGTGATGCCCATCAAGGGCGTTCATTCTTATTTATAAAACAGGGTCTCTAGGCTGATGACTTCCATCAAAAAAACATGATGGTGCGACAAT